>JBAWVO010000168.1:0-14138 GCA_037147235.1 Planctomycetota bacterium
GAGCGTGGGGCGTGGGGCGGGGGGCGGGTGCTCGGTCTCTGGAAGATGATTCGGCCGGGATGATGGTTAATGCCCTGAGAAGTACTACCGCCCAGCCTTGCGGGCGGCAGGAGGCGGTGGGGAAATCGGTGCCGCTGCGTCCGCAGTCGCCGGGCTCAGGTTGCTCTTTGCGCCCGGTAGGCCATACCAGTACGTGGCTACGCTGTAGGCCATGTCACATTCGGCCCAGTGCCAGATTTCCATGTCGAACTTGAGCGACTTGGCAAACGGAATCGCGTCAAGCCCGCGCGTGCGGGTATTGATGGTGTGGCCCTGGTTTCGCGGACCGACGCGGGGCTGATTGCAAAAAGGCCCCTGAAAAATGTTGGCTGCGCCCCAGGCATAGCCATAGTAGTCCTCGCTCCCCGTGCCAAAGTACGAAGGGAAGTTCTCTCCGTCAACCCAAATCTTCTCGTCGCCCTCGCCCCACCAAGCCTTCGTCGGGTTCATGACGGCCAAGGTGTCGCCCAGGTAGACGCCCTTGCCCGTTATCGTGATATAGTTCCAGTCCGTCATGGGCCGGGTGTGGAGCGGGTAACGGTAGCGCCATTGCGAGTGAAAGTACATTGAGCGGTCGTCCCATTTCCAGGCGGAGGTCAGGGTTTTGAGTTTTACCGAGACCTTCTCTTTGCCAAGATTAAGCACCGCCATGCGGGCCGACTTTTGGTAGGGCATTACCCAGCGGCAGGTCATGGTGCCGTCCTTGGCAACGGCTCGATACCAGCTTTTCAGCTCGTTCACTCCCACGCCGCTGCCGCAGAATTCGCCTAAAGGAGACCAGATTGTTTCCTCGCCGTCGCAAGTCATGCGGAGCACCGTGGATCGTAGGACTTGCTGATCCTGATTGGGTTTCAGACCGTCGAGCCGTATCTCGCACAGAGATAGATCTCATCGCGATCTCCACTCCGAGGAAAGCAGTAATGAATTACCGCGCTTCAAAATTACCGCGGCAGGGCCGCATTCCGGGCGATTTGCAAGGCCGCGTTCAGCGTGGCGTCGTCCTTGCTAACGACCACGCCATCGATCGGCTTGGCCGTCTGGTGAACCACAACATCCGGCTCAACGCCCACGCGACTGTAGGGCTTACCCTTGGGCGAATAGAACTTGGCCGTCGTCAACCGCAGGCCTGAGTCCGAACCGTCGAGCTGGAATATCCCCTGTACGGAACCTTTACCGAAGCTGCGAACGCCGACAATTGTGCCCCGGTGGTGATCGTGGATCGCTCCCGAAAAGATCTCGGCGGCACTGGCACTTTCCTGATCGATGATTACCGTCAAAGGCACGCGCCAGGTGCCTTCCTGATGGGCCGTGTAGGTGCTGTCTTCTTGGGCGATGCGGCCGTGCGTGGAGACGATTATCCCCCGATCGAGGAATAGGTCGGCGATATCGACCGATGAAATCAACAGCCCGCCCGGGTTGCCGCGGAGATCCATGATCAGGCTGCGCATGCCTTCGCGGTGCAGACGCCATAGCGCGGCTTCCAGGTCGCGACGAGTCGTTTTCTGGAAGCAGGTCAATCGCAGGTAGCCGACGCTCTGCTGAGCGTCGATGATACGGACCTGATCGACGCTCGGAACTTCAACCCGTTGCCGGCGGACTGCCAGTTGGCGATTGGCCTCGCCTGGGGCGGCGAGGATCAGGTTGCAAACACTTCCTTCGGAACCCTGCAAGAGGTTGGCGGCCTGGTCGGTCGTGAATTGGCTGGTCTGGTGGCCGTCGATGGCAACGATCCGATCGCCGGCCCTCACGGTGGCCTGCTCGGCAGGACTGCCGCTGATCACGCGGACGATCACCAACGAGCCGCCCTGGGCCTTCAACTCGATGCCCAGTCCGACAAAGCTGCCGTCGATCTGGGAATAGACTTCACTGAGCTGGTCGGGCGTGAGGAAGGCCGAATACGGGTCGAGCGAATTGGCAGCACCGCAGAGGTATTCCAGGATCACAATGGTGGGGGCTAGCCCCAGACGCTGCTGAGCCAGATTGGCCGCCACGACGGCACTGTCGCGGGCTTCCGTCCGGCTGGCCGCGCTGCGCTGCGCCAGCGTCTGGCGAAGTTCGCGACGGAATGCCTCCACCGTGGCCGGATTGCAGTTGGGCAGGTTCCGCTGGAGGAAGACCGGCTCACCGAGCGCCGTCTCCAGGTCCGAGGTGCCTCGATCGACGAGGTTCTTCCACGCCGGCTGCTCCACGTAGTGGGTTTCAATCTTCAGCAGGACTTGCAGATAGAGTTCAAGTGCTTTCTCGGCCGGCATCCGTGAGACGCTCTCGGCAAAGCTGCGGTCGGCGTAGCGGCGGCCCAGGTCGTAATGCAGCCGGGCCAACTCGAAACGCTTCTCCAGCACGTTCTCCTCGGGAAATTGCCGCAGGCCCTCTTCATAATGGGCCAGAGCTTCGCCCCAACGCCGTTCGACTTCCAGTTTCTGGCCGCGTTGCAGATAACTGTCGAGCCGAATCGATCGCTCGGAAAAAGCAACGGAAGAAATGGTTGGCTGCTGTGCCAGCGAGAGCAATGCCGGCACCGCCAGTGCCGCAAACCAGAGAACGGCTGCGAAGAGCCTTCGTCGCATGGTGTCGTCCGTGTGGGGGTTGGAACGCTGCTTGAGCCTGGTCTAGGGCAAGGCGATCCGGGAACTGATCCATCCAGTTGTCCAGCGCGCAAGCGTCGCACACGCTCACGCCACACTGGAGTATAGATCACGATTGGGCGGGCGTCAAAAAAATAATCTTGAAAACACGGTCGAAAAACCGTTCAAAGCGGTGCATCCCGACCTCCGTGTGTGGAGGGCAACGAACGAACCCAGAACGCGGAAAAGCAGCCCTGCGCGGATCGTAGCAGGCGAACGGCTTAACCCATATTTTGCGCCGCCGCAACAAGCCGATCTTACCCAGAAGGAACAACCGGCTTTCTCTTAATTTCGTTTTTTACGAAAATGTTTTCCGAAATTTGAAGAGCCGATTACCGTCCTTTCTTCCAGGAATAGGCTCATTCTGGCCCGCTACCAAGGGCATTGCCTGTCCTTGTATGGGGGGTATTGCGTGGCATTGCAGAGGGGGTTTGAGGTGAATAGAATGAACCAAACTAAACAGGCTTGATGCTTGAGAAATTCACCAAAAGGATATTTTTCCTGTCCTTGCTTGGATCCGAGATCACGACCCAGAGATGCTGGGAGTAGCTGAAGAATAGGGTTTCACCCGCGTCCACGGCATTTTCCGTCAGGTACAGGTGATGGCATGTGTGTTGCGAAACGATTGATCTTCCTCAGTCTCACAAGACATTTCCTTCACGATTGCCTGCTTCTGATCTTGCAGTCCAACGGCATCCAGGATATCAACGAAATGAATTCGGTGAGAAGTTCTTGCGTTGATGTTGGGGTACGTTTTAATCCATTCCTCAAAGCTGTGGGTAAGATCAACGAGTTGCCATTCCGTAAAACCCTTATACATTTCGGCGATTTTAGAGAGCAGTTCCACCTCATAATCGCAGAGTTCGGAATCACTAGGGTCAGAGACCAACTCCAGATCATATTCATCGAGCCGAATGTGATTCACCCACGGCTCACATGGTTTCTTGATAAGGTCATATACCTCGCTGTGGAGTGGGCCTTGCCTCATGGCAACCATTTTGCCGCCAAGAACTGGACGCATGACCTCCCGAAGGCTCTCCCGCTCTGCTATGTAGAGTAGCTTCAGGAGCCGAAGGTAGGGCATCTGGAGTCCGGGCGAATGCTTCAACATCACGGCGGCAGCCTGAACAGCCTTTTTAACATCGAATTTGCCCATTTCATGCGTCTCCGTAGGCACAACATCAACTCTTGCGTAGAACTCGCCCGAAGCCTCTGGGAGGTCCATGGATACCACTTCTCCATATATTGTACGGACGCGGGAGGCCGAATACAAGGTGGAGCAAGCAAGATGGGCAGCCTGTGCCTACTTGATTTACCATTTTCTCTGGTTTACACTCAATCCTGTCGAGAATCAAAATTCTATCCGTGAAAGGACCATTCCATGTGCCATTCTTGTTCTGGAGGCGAACTGAGTCGACGTGAGTTCCTGGGGACCGCTGCGGCGGGCGGTATCTTGTTGATGGGCGGGTTGTCGGCCCAACCGCTTCGGGCCGCCGAGGAGGCGGGCTGGCCCAAGCTCCCGCCGGTCAAGGTGCATGTCGTCTACTTGGGCAAAGGCGGCGCGTGGCCCAAGCCCGAGTTCAACGCTTCGGCTGAGGTCGCCGGCTTCCAGAAGTATCTTGCGGGCGTGGAGGAGCGTCTTGGTGACGTGAAGTTTGTCGGTGGGCAGTTGATCACCAACTCTCCGGCCGAGGCCGCGAAGGTCGCCGCCAAACTGGGCGACGCCGATGCCGTGCTACTCGTACATTTGAGTTTTGGCGATGCCTCTGCCTTTGCCGAGTTCATCAAGACCGGCAAGCCGGTAGCCATCTACTCGCAACCGTTCAGCGGGCACGACTGGATGTACGTGGCGGAGTGGCTTCGACAAGGGCAGCGGGTGATTCTTGCCGCATCGAGCGATCGGGGCGACATCGACCGCGCTGTTGCGCTATTGCGCGTGCCCGTCTACATGCGGCGGACGAAGATTCTGCTGGTTGGGCCGGCCAACGGCACCGAGGCCGCATGTAACTTTCAACGGGTGAAAGAGAAGCTTGGGGTCGAGGTGATCTCGATTGACGTGCCGACCGTGGTCAAGGTCCACGCGGCGATCGATCCGAAAGAGGTCGAGGCCGAAGCCGAAAGCTACTGGCTGTCGCAGGCCAAGAAGATCGTCGAGCCAACTCGGCAGGAGATTGTCAAGTCGGCCGGGATGTACCTGGCGATGAAGAAGCTGATGATCGACCACGGTGCCCGCGCGATCACGATCAAGTGCCTTGGCGGCATTCCCATCGACAAGCTCGGCTATCCCTGCCTGGGATTCAGCAAGCTGTTGGACCTTGGTTTGGTGGGCGCGTGCGAGGCTGACATGGATTCGACGCTCACGATGCTCATGTTCGGCTACGCGTTTGGCGTTCCGGGCTTCATCACCGACCCGCTGTTCGACACGGCTCGCAACGCCGTGATCCACGCCCACTGCCTTGCCCCGACGAAGATGAATGGGCCTACCGACCATCGCGCGCCATTTGTCATCCGCACGCACCGCGACGACAATCGCGGGGCGTCGTTGGCCGTCGAGTTGAAGGTAGGCCAGCCGATCACCTGCGCCAAGCTGGTGAATCTCGATTCGCTCCTCATTTCGACCGGCAAGATCACGGAAATTCCCGATTTTGACGACCGCGGCTGCCGCACGCAGATCATTACCGAAGTGGCCGACGCGCGCAGCATGTTGCGCAACTGGGGCGGCGGCGTGCTCTCCGGCGACATGATGACGCTTCTGCACCGTGTCGTCTTCTACGGCGACCGTTTGAACGCCGCCCGCGACCTCGCCCAGTTGATGGGGATCAAAGTGGTAATGGAGGGCTGATGTGGGATGCCAGGGGATATGTCCAAGGGTCTACGGAAAGCTCAAGCGGATTGCGAGCGGAATTCCGCAGGTAGCGAAAGATTCTGGAAAGGCGGGAGGAAATCCCATCCTTCGGCCGGTTGGGGATATGGATGGCAAACGGGAGGCGAGCTCGCCATGCGCAGCGGGCATTCCACGTGCGCAGCATGTTGCGCAACAGTGGTATCCTGCCCACGCGTACATCCACAATCCACACCACCCGCTAAACGAAATTTCGCTTCGTTAATTCACCGCGAAAGACCACAAAGTGCGCAATAGAAAGATGTTTGTTCTTTTGCGTTCCATGCGTTCTTTTGCGGATAATTCATTTCGCTTCGTTAATTCACCGCGAAAGACCGCAAAGTGCGCAATGGAAAGAAAGCCTGTTCTTTCGCAGATATTCTGGATATCTCCGTTGACTTTGGTGAAGCATCGATTACACTGAACCTTGATCCACCCATCACAAGGATATCCAGCATGTCAGACAAAGTCGTACGTCTCTCTCGGCGACGGTTTCTTAAGACCGCCGCGGTTTCCGGTGCCCTGGTCGCAGCACCGGGGCTGATCCCAGCCAAGGCCCTTGGTAAAGATGGCGCCGTGGCTCCCAGCGAACGCATCCTCCTGGGGGGCATCGGCATTGGTGGCCGGGGCAGCTACGATCTCGGATGCTTCCTGGACGAACCGGAAGTTCATTTCACCTCCATCTGCGATGTCCGCGCCGATCGCCGCGAAGGGGTGAAAAACCGGATCGACGGCAAGTACGGCAACAAAGACTGTAGGATGTATCGCGACTTCCGCGAATTCCTCGACAAGAGCGGCGTCGACGCGGTATTGATCACCACCGGCTCGAATTGGCACTGCCTGTTGTCGATCTATTCGGCCAAGGCCGGCAAAGACGTCTACTGCGAGAAACCCTGCACGAAAAACATCGCCGAAAGCATCGCGCTAGCCGATGTCTTCCGCCGTACCGGCCGCGTCTTCCAAGGCGGCATGCAGCGCCGCAGCCTGCCCCACATGGAGTTCGCCATCGAACTGGCCCACGGCGGCAAGCTCGGCAAGCTCACCACGGTTTATGCGCACCCCGGCGGACTGGGCACGCACACGAGCGGTTGGGGCCAAGGCGAGGCCGATCCGCCGAAGGAACAAATCGATTGGGACCTGTTCCTCGGTTCGGCCGCATGGCGTCCATTCAACCGCGGGCTGTTGAGTTCGGAGTTTGAAAAAGGCGGTGGCATGGTCGGCGGCGGGAACCTGGAATGGGGCTCCCACTGCGTCGACCTCTGCCAGTGGGCGGCCGAGGCGGACGACACGGCCCCCGTGGAATACTTCCCCATCGAAAAAGACGGCACGGCGTCGGCCCGCTATGCCAACGGCGTGAAACTGGTTCTCCGTAACAACGGCTGGCTGCCGTTAGGCTCATGCCCCGTGCGCTTTGAAGGCGAGAAGGGTTGGGTCGAAACGGGCGATACGGCGAAGCTGATGCTCAGTTCGCCGGCACTTCTGTCGGGCAAGAAGGTCCAAGAGATCGGCGGCTATCCGGCCAACTTCCACATCCGCAATTTCCTCGACTGCGTCAAGTCGCGAGGCATGCCGCGTGTGAATTACCAGGTAGCCGCCCAGTCGCACATCGCCTGCCATGCCTCGAACATCGCCATCTTCCTGAACCGCGCGCTGAAGTACGACCCGGTCAAGAACGAGTTCATCGGCGATGACGAGGCGAACCGTCTGCGCAGCGAAGCAATCCGTGACCCGTGGCATGTCTGAGTGGTCTGCCGCGAAGCGAGTACACTTAACCGACGCAAAACCCAAATAGCCCAAGGAAATTGGATATGTTTACCTTTCAAACTCGCGTGATTCTCTCCGCAATGATCGCCTGCTCGACCCTCGCCGTGGCGGTTGGTGCCGCCACGGCGGCTGAAGACAAAGTGGCCGACAAAAAGAAGGAAACGATACTGATCGCCGTGCTCAAGTCCGAAGCGCAGTCCAGCGACAAGGCCATGGCCTGCAAACAGCTTGCGTTGTGCGGCACGAAAGATGCCGTACCAGCACTTATGTCACTGCTTGCGGATGAGCACCTAGCGGGGTGGGCACGCATCGCCTTGGAAGTCATTCCCGATCCGGCGGTCGATGAGGCCCTCCGCTCTTCGCTGGGCAAACTCAACGGCCGTTGCCTGATCGGCGTGATCAACTCGATCGGTTTCCGTCATGACTTCAAGGCCGTCGAGGCCCTTGCGGCGAAACTGAGGGACAACGACGTGGAAGTTGCCTCGGTCGCCGCAGTTGCCTTGGGCCACATCGGCGGCGACGCTGCCGCTATGACGCTCGAAGGGGCCCTCTCCGGCACCGCGCCCGCAGTCCGCTCCGCCGTGGCCGAAGGTTGTGTCCTCTGTGCGGAGAAGCAGCTTGCCGCCGGCAAATCCGATGAAGCCGCGCGGATCTGCGATCTGGTGCGCAAGACCGACTTGCCCAAGCAGCGCATTCGCGAAGCCACCCGCGGCGCGATCCTTGCCCGCAAGGCCGATGGCGTGCCGTTGCTGGTTGAACTCTTGCAGTCGGCCGACAAGCAAATGTTCAATCTGGCGTTGACCGTGGCCCGCGAATTGCCCGGCAAGGGAACGACCGATGCCCTGGTGTCGGAACTTAGCAAGGCATCGCCCGAGCGGCAGTCGCTGTTGATTCTGGCGATTGCCGACCATGGTGATGCGACCGCGATGCCGGCCGTGTTGCAGGCGGCCAAGACAGGCCCGGACGTGGTGAAGGTTACCGTAATCAAGGTACTCAAACGGCTTGGAAATGTCTCGTCCGTTCCACTCTTGCTGGAAGCCGCAGCCGACGAGAACGCGTCGCTGGCGGCTACGGCCACCGAGGCACTTGCCAGTTTGCGCGGCAAAGAAGTCGATGCCGCAATTGCCGATCGGCTGCCCAAGGCCGATGGCAAGGTCCGCAAGGTTCTC
This sequence comes from Planctomycetota bacterium, assembly GCA_037147235.1. GTDB lineage: Bacteria > Planctomycetota > Planctomycetia > Pirellulales > Thermoguttaceae > JANXQG01. Next base: position 8,478 of record JBAWVO010000168.1, read on the forward strand.
CTCCAGTTGGTGGGCGACCGCGTCTTGACCGCGGCAATCCCTGACGTAATCAAGGCCGCTTCTGACGCCGACCTCCAGGTCCGTCTGCAAGCACTCACGGCACTTGGCTATGCCGTCGAGTTCAAGGATATTGCCGTCCTGATCGGCCGCGTTGCCGCGACGCCCGAGAACGCCGAAGAGGCCCAGGCTGCGGAAAAGGCACTCAAGGTAGCCTGTCAGCGCATGTCGGACACGGAAACATGCGCGGCGAAGCTTGTCGCAGCGATGGAGTCGGCGAAGGTTCCGGCTCGGGTTAACCTGCTGGAAGCGCTTACCGCGTTGGGTGGAAAGAGGGCACTCGAAGCCGTCGGTGCCGCCGCCGCCAACTCCGACACCGATATTCAGGATGCCGGCAGCCGACTGCTAGGCGAGTGGATGACGCTCGACGCGGCTCCCGTGCTGGTCAACCTGGCGAAGACGTCTTCCGACACGAAATTTGAAGTCCGCGCCGTCCGGGCCTACATCCGCTTGCTCCGTCAGTTCCCCATGCGGGGCGAGGATCGCGCCGAGATGTGCCGCACGGCGATGGCGATCTCCAAACGAGACGCGGAAAAGAAGCTCGTTCTGGAGGTACTCCAGCGCTATCCGAGCCTGGATGCCCTGCAACTGGCATGCGCAACGGCGAAAATAGCCTCGTTGAAGGACGATGCGAGCAAGACGGCGTTGGCCATTGCCAAAAAGATACGCGGCAAATCGCCCCAGGTTCAGGAGCTTTTGGCGCAACTCAACCAGGAACTGGTGAAGATCGAGATTCTCAAGGCGGAGTATGGTGCCGGCGCAACGATGAAGGATGTAACGGACACGCTCCGCAAAGGCGCACGCGGCTTTCCGCTGATCGTGCTGGAGGCGGCAACCTACAACGACGCCTTCGGCGGCGATCCAGCCCCCGGCACGATCAAGGAGTTGAAGATCGAATATCGCATGAACGGCAAGAGCGGCAAGGCGAGATTCACTGAGAACGCCGAGATCTTGCTGCCGAAGCCGTAGGCTGCCCTTGGCGGTTCCCTGCTCCTGCACTGGGAATCAGGCTGTGTGTGGCAAGATTCTCTGGCAGACGGATGCCAGTGGCACGGGCATCTTGCCCGTGTCGAATTCCACGGGCTGGAAGCCCGTGCCACTGTTTGTGGTCAAAGCCTGTCCCATACGAACCAACTTAAGGAATTTACTCGTTCCACCCCACAATGTGTCCGGTATCTCGAAGCCCACCCCGGGAACTCGTGCCCATCCATTCCCTACGCCAACGGCGTTATGTCCCCTAGCCCAGGGTTGCCGCGCAGCGGCTACCCTGGGAAACGGTATCCACGAAACCTTCTACGCCAACGGCGTTGTGTCCCTGGCAAAACAGGTGCTTCGCAACGTCTGGCAAAACACTGTCCAACAGAGCCGCCACGCAAGGCGGAATGGTGCTTGCGGAACGGCCGCTCAGCGGCGATAATGACGCCAGGAAAATTGGTGGGGCTCGTTTCGCTCCATCTCCCGATTGGGTGATCGGCCACGGGGTTCTTTGTAGAATTTCATCGATCATCATGCTTCAGCGACGAACGGTCCCTTGGCCGGGAGTGACATGAGACTTTGAAGGAAGAACCGACGATGAGAAACAGAATGGTTGTGTTGTGCGGGATCGTGGTGCTGTCGTTGATGCAGACGGCGTCCGCGGAAACCAAAATGGTTCTGGATATGCCGCTTGAGCGGCAGGTGTTCCAACGAAATGCGCAAGAGTGGGCGGAGGTCAAGGTAGCGGGAGCCGTTCCGGCGGATGCGACCCTGGTAGAGGCCAAGGCCGAACTGGGGGCCGGATTGCGAGGCAAGGCTACCGATTGGATCGTTGTGGCCCAGGGTGAGCAGATCCAGCGTGGCAAGTTCGGCGGCAGTCTTAAACTGCTAACAGGCGGCTGGTACTCGCTCAAGGTCCGGTTCAGGAAATCCGCAGCCGACCCGGCAGCACTCGGCGAGGCCTCGATTGGACAGGTCGGGGTTGGAGACATCTATATCACGGCGGGTCAATCCAATTCCGTGAACTACGGCCATCCGAGACAGAAATCGGTGGAAACCTTGTCGGTTTATTTTAACGGCAAACAATTCACCCCAGCCGCCGATCCGATTCCCGACGCCTGCGGTGGTGGCGGCACGCCTTGGCCTATTCTGGGGGACATGCTGTCCCGGACGACCCGAGCGCCGGTCTGTTTTCGATCGGCAACCGTTAACTGGGTGCGGGTGCGTGAATGGGTGCCGGCCCACGCTTCGGGCAATATCGAGCGGCTCGTGGAACGGGCGAAATGGTTTGGTCCGGCGGGCGTTCGTGGCGTGCTGTGGGTGCAGGGCGAAGCCGATGCGGGCCGCCCAGATTTCACGCTGGCAGAGCAGTATGAACGGGAAGCGAAAACGATGATCGAATTCAGCAGGCAAAAACTTGGCTGGCCGATCGACTGGTTCGTGGCCGGCACCTGCTACTGTCCCCCCCAAGGAGGACTGGATTGGAAGGAGGGCATGACCGCCGTGACCAGTGCCCAGAAAGCGTTGTGGGACAAAGGCATCGCCCTCCGTGGGCCGGACACCAACGATCTCATCGGCAACGCGAACTACCGGCACGACGGCATTCATTTCGGACCGCGCGGCCTGCTCGTGCATGCCGAGCGGTGGTACGCGGCTTTAAGTGCCCACTATCAGTTCGCGAATCCGGTGACCACCAGGGCAAAATGAAAGACCCTATAACTAATTGAAGAGGAGAAGGACTTGATTATGCGAATTCTTGTGGCCGCCGCAATCCTTTGCGGGTTTTCATCTCTACCGACTCCGGCCCACGCGGCTGGCGGAATCCAAGCGGAGAACCTCCGCTGCGAACATCTCGTCAATCCGCTGGGGATTGACACCCCTCAGCCGCGATTGAGTTGGACCCTGCGGGCCACCCCGGCAGAGCAACGCGGCCAAATGCAGACCGCCTACCAAATCCTCATGGCCAGTAATGAAACGGCATTGGCAGCCGGGCAGGGCGACCTGTGGGATTCGGGCAAAGTGCCGTCGGACGCCTGTGCGGAGATCGTGTATGCCGACCGTTCCCTGGTCTCGTATCAGTGGTGTTACTGGAAGGTCCGCGTATGGAATAGGGAAGGCGTGGTTTCCGATTGGTCCGAACCGGCCTGCTGGTCAATGGGAATCCTCGATCCGAAACTCTGGCAAGGCAAATGGCTCGGTTATACGAAGACTTCGCCGTCAGTCTCCGCAGCCGCCGTGGGTGGCAAACCGTGGGCACAAAAGGCACCCAGTCCGCTGTTTCGTAAGAACTTCGACGTCAAGAAACCGGTCGTCCGGGCGACCGCCGTCATCTGCGGCCTGGGTTACTACGAACTGCGACTGAATGGCGGCAAGGTGGGTGACCGAGTGCTCGATCCGAAGTTTACCCGCTACGACCGGCGGGCGTTGTATGCAACCTACGATGTCACTCGCCAATTGACGCAAGGTAAGAACGCCGTGGGAGTAATGCTCGGCAATGGGTTCTATAATCCGCACGCCAAGGATGTCTGGAACTTTGAGCGGTCGCCCTGGCGGGCGGAACCTGCGCTGCTCGTTCAACTGCGGATCGACTACGCCGACGGCACGAGCGAAACCGTTGCCAGCGACTCAACCTGGCGGGCCTCCACCGGGCCGCTCCTTCACGACGGCGTCCGAAACGGGGAAGATTACGACGCGCGACGGGAGATGCCCGGCTGGGATACCGCCGCCTTCGACGATTCCGCCTGGGAGAACTCGCAAGTCGTCAGCGGCCCCAAAGGCATTTTGCGGGCCGCAATGGCACCTCCGATCCGTGTGATGGAAACCATCAAGCCCCTGAGCGTGACGGAACCGAAACCGGGTGTCTTCATCTTCGATATGGGACAGAACTTCGCCGGATGGGCACAATTGAAGGTCTCGGGCACGGCAGGTACGAAGGTCACCCTGCGCTACGGCGAGCGGTTGGCCAACGGCAACCTCGACCGTAAGACGATCGATGTTTTCATCCAGCAGGGGCCTTTTCAGGCTGATTGCTACACGCTCAAGGGCCAGGGCGAGGAAGTCTGGGAGCCGCGATTCACCTACCATGGCTTCCGCTGGGTCGAAGTGACGGGCTTTCCCGGCAAGCCCACGTGCGACAATCTTCGTGGGCGCGTAGTCCACACCTCATTCACTCCGGCCGGATCGTTCGAGTGTTCCAACGAACTCCTGAACAAGATTCAGCAGATGACGCTCTGGTCGTACCGCAGCAATTTCGTCGGCATCCCGACCGACTGCCCGCAACGCGAAAAGAACGGCTGGACCGGCGATGCCCACCTGGCGGCCGAGCAGGCGATGTACAACTACGACAACGTCGCCGCGTACGAGGCATGGATGAACGATTTTAAGGACGAGCAGCGTGCCACGGGCGAACTGCCGGGCATCGTGCCGACGTCAGGCTGGGGATACACGTGGGGCAACGGCCCGGCCTGGGACTGCGCCTACCTCCTAATTCCCTGGTATCTCTATCAGTATCAGGGCGACACCCGCGTGCTCGCCGATCATTACGACCAAATGAAACGCTACGTCGATTACCTCACCCGGCGGTCGAAGGGCCACATCGTGAATATCGGGCTAGGCGACTGGTTGCCCGCCAAGACGCAGACGCCGGTGGATGTCACATCGACGGGCTATTACTACGTCGATGCCCTGATCCTTTCCAAGATCGCCCGGCTGCTGGGCAAGGAAGCCGACGCCAAGACTTACGCCGAGTTGGCCGAGAAGATCCGGCAGGCGTTCCGCCAGAAGTTCTGCCGTGCCGGTGGAGCGGTGGCCAATAACAGCCAGACGGCACTGAGTTGTGCGATCTACCAAGACTTGGCCCGGTCCGAGGACCGGGAAGCGATTCTCAAGCAACTGGTGGCCAATGTCGAACAGCATGGCGGCCATCTGGACACGGGCATCCTCGGTGCCAAGTACCTTTTCCACGCCCTGACCGACAATGGTCGCGTGGACGTAGCTTATCGCATTGCCACGCAGACGACGCCTCCGAGCTACGGCAGTTGGATCGCTCGCGGGGCAACCACGCTCTGGGAGGACTGGCACGACGGCGACTCCCGCAATCACGTCATGTTTGGCGATATCAGCGCATGGTTCTACAAGGCCCTGGCCGGGATCAATCTCGACCCCGATCAGCCAGCCTTCAAGCACATCATCATTCGGCCGCGACCGACAGGCGATCTCAAGTGGGTCAAGGCGCGATACCAGTCGGTCTATGGGCCGATCGAGGTTGCCTGGAAGCGAAGTAGCGACTCCTTCTCGCTCGACATCACCGTGCCCGTCAACACGACAGCCACGGTTTACGTTCCGGCGAAGGAAGCGGCGGGCGTCACTGAGGGTGGCAAGCCGGCCGAAAAGGCATCGAACGTGAAGTTTTTGCGATTGGAGGAGGGTGCCGCCGTTTATGAGGTCGGTTCGGGGAGCTATTCGTTTGTTTCAACCGGTTCCTGAGCCGCGTTCGTATGCCCATGACCCTAACCGCCTCGCTTTTTTCTGCCTTCCTTGGGACTGGCGCAGAAATCAGGCTCTTCCGGTTCTAGGTGCGGAATGCGAATAATTGTAGGGTGGGGAGAGCGCAGCGAGCCCCACCAATTC
>JBAWVO010000169.1:0-14092 GCA_037147235.1 Planctomycetota bacterium
CAGCAGCAGCCTTCGCTTCAGCAATCTTCTTCGCCTCAGCAGCAGCCTTCACGTCGGCAGCAGCCTTCACGTCAGCAGCAGCCTTCGCCTCGGCAGCAGCCTTCACGTCAGCAATCTTCTTCGCCTCAGCAGCCGTATTGGCCAATATGGCTGGCTTATCAGTGGGGCTGACAGCAGACGCCTTCTTTGTGGCATCAGGTGCGACCTTTGCAGGGCTATCAGCCAGGACTACATTCGTAGCGACCAAAGCAGCCATTGCAAGCAACAGGAAAAATCGAAACACGGCAGGACTCCTTCAAAATGGGGTGGCTAGGGGCTTTCGGCTGGCGGCGTTACATTTGCCGCCCAACGGATTCAGGTAGGACCGTCTTGTTCGCCGAAAGCGTCCATTCTAATAAACTCCTGACTCCCGGTAAAGTTCCGGTATTTCTTTGTCGCTGACACTAACTTTTTCTATGTGTTGACCAAATTGAGGCAAAATTGGATACCGGTTCTTCGTAGTCAGCCCAATTTAACGGAAGAGCGGGTAGTCTGAGACGGTTGCATGCGGCGGTCTGGCCAAGAAACCTCGTAATAACAGGCCAACACATAGAATCCGATAGTGTCAGCTTTGTCGAAAGATGCCCTCCCGCCCCCGCTGGGCTTGTCCGGCTTGTCCCAGCCGGGTTCGGCGCGGGTCTCATGACCCCGCCGAAACGCCCAACCGAAGGTCTCCTGGTAAATTGGAGACCTTCGGTCGGCGGCGTGGCTCGGTCAGAGACCGGCCACAACTGAGTCAGAGACCGGCCACAACTGATGGTCCGCACCCGTCCGCTCCGACACCCGTCCGCTCCGCCTTGCAGACCGGCTGGAAGGTTGGTAGCCTAAGGGTAGAAATCATCCCCTACCGATGCGATCGTGCGGATTGCTCCGGTTGCGCGACCTTAGTAAACGAAACAGCCCATGAACCGTTTTGAACATGTCTATGTACTCAATGTGATGTCGGACGACCACCCGGGAATCGTCGCGGCGGTCAGCAACGCCATTGAGTCGCTGGGGGGCAATATCGACGCGTGTAGCCAAACCGTGCTGGGTGGATACTTTACCCTCATCATGATTTGCAGCGTGCCGGAGTCGATTGATCCCGATGCGCTGGCGGGCAGGGTCTTGGAGGCCGGTGCCGGTGGTTTCGATTTTCGCGTGATGGTCCGTCCTTCGCGGGGTCTGCGGCGACCGGTGACGCAAGAGTCGTGCGACCGTTTCGTCATCAGCGCGTTTGGCAAGGACCAGCCGGGCGTTGTCCGTCGCTTCAGCCAGTATCTGGCGGGCAAGGACATCAACATCGTCGATCTGTACGGCGACCGCAAGGACGACGAGTTCGTCCTCGTTGGTCAGTTGGAGGTTCCCCAACATTGGGACATCCGCATGTTGCAGACGGACCTCGAGCAAATGGGACTGGACTTAGGCTTCACGGTGAAGCTGCAACACGAGAATGTCTTCGTGGCTACCAACCAACTGCGACTAACGACCGCAATGGGGCCGGCGAACTGATCCGTAGTAGGCACGCGCCGTGTGCCGTTTTGTCTTCCGCACACGGCGCGTGCGGACTACCCTGGAGAACACCCTATCATGCTCCGCACGGACGAAATTCTTTCCACCATCCACATGCTTCACGCGGAGCATCTCGATGTGCGTACCGTCACGTTGGCGCTGAACGTCGAAGACTGCGCCGCGCCAAACGTCGAGCATCTTTGCCGTAAACTGCGACAGAAGCTGATTTCCCGAGCCAGCCGCCTGGTGGAAATCTGCGACCGCGTGGCTGCGAAGTACGGCATCCCGATCATCAACAAGCGGTTGGCAATCACCCCTGCTTCGACCCTGCTGGCCGGCCATGGCCGTGGAGCGGCTCTCCAAGTGGCCAAGACGCTCGACGACGCAGCCGCCGAATGCCGCGTCGACTTCGTCGGCGGCTTCACGGCGCTGGTGCATAAGGGAATCGCCGCCGGCGACGACGTCGTGATCCAATCGCTGCCCGAGGTACTGGCCAATACGCACCGCGTCTGCGCATCGATCAACGTGGCTTCGCGCAAGGCGGGCATCAACATGGACGCCATCCAGACCGTGGGGCACGTGATCTTGAAAATCGCCGCCGCGACGGCCGCCCAGCAAGGGTTCGGCTGCGCAAAGCTCGTGGTGTTCGCCAACATCCCGGAAGACAACCCCTTCATGGCGGGGGCCTACGTGGGTGCCGGCGAACCGGAAGCCACGATCAACATCGGCGTATCCGGCCCGGGCGTGGTCAGCAGCGCGTTGCGGCGCCGCTTGGCCCTGGACAACAAGTTGACCTTAGGCGACTTGGCCGAGGAAATCAAAATCACCAGCTTCCGCGTCACGCGCGTGGGCGAACTGATCGGCCGCGAGGTGGCCAAGGAATTGGGGGTGGCCTTCGGCATCGTCGATCTGTCCCTGGCCCCCACGCCGACCGTTGGCGATAGCGTGGGCGAAATCCTGAAGATGCTCGGCATCGCCCAGATTGGCGCGCCGGGTTCCACCGCCGCGCTGGCCATGCTCAATGACGCCGTGAAGAAAGGCGGCCTGTTCGCGTCGAGTTCCGTCGGCGGTCTGAGCGGCGCGTTCATCCCGGTAAGCGAAGACGCGGCGCTCTCCGAGGCGGTCGCCAAAGGCCATCTGGTGCTGGAGAAGCTCGAAGCGATGACGAGCGTCTGCTCGGTGGGCCTCGACATGATCGCCATCCCGGGCGACACGCCCGCGGAAACCATCTCCGCGATCATTGCCGATGAGATGGCCATCGGCGTGGTGAACGACAAAACGACTGCGGTGCGGTTGATACCGGTGCCCGGCGCGAAGGCCGGCGACATGGTCAACTTCGGCGGCCTGTTCGGCTCGACCCCCGTCATGGAGGTGCGCAACAGCGGCGCCAGTACGGCCTTCGTCCGCTTCGGCGGGCGGATCCCCGCCCCGATGCAGTCGCTGAAGAACTGAGCGGCGGACATGGGCTAGCTGGACAACCTTCTTCACCATCCAGCAAGCGATCTGTCGATTTATTCCGAGGCCTTGATCATAACTTTGCCAACTGCTGTCACTGCTAGTTCGACGTAGGGTGGGTGAAGCATCGAATGGTGCGTTACGCGAACGGATCTGGAACAGCGGTAAGTGCTTTCAGCGTCTCGACTTCGTGCGCAACCCACCATTTCCCGGCCGGTTCGCTCCACGCACCCTACGGCCTGCCGTCACTGCTAGCAGTTGGCAAGGTTATGATCAAGGCCTTATTCCGTATTCGGCTCTCCACCACGATTATCCGCAAACCCGGCGGAGAGCCAAAAATCCTTAAGTTGGTTCGTATGGGGTGAAGCATCGAAGATGCCCAGCCAAACCGAATACAATTTTTTTCCGCGTTAATCTGGCCTTGCCTCGCCCATCTATTTCCGGTACAAGTTCCGCGCCAAACTCTCATTCAGACCTTTTCCTTGGGAGGCGTCGCCATGCGCGGGCCCCTTGTCGCATTGCTTATTTGTATCGCCACGGCCACCCGTGCCGCGGAACCGACGTTCCCTAATAAGGCCTATATCACGGCCGACGATATCGAGGTCCGCAGCGGGCCGGGCGAAAACTACTACGCAACCGACAAGCTCAAGGCGGGAGCCGAGGTTGAAGTCTATCGCCATGACCCGGGCGGTTGGTACGCCATCCGCCCACCCAAAGAGAGCTTTTCCTGGGTCTCCAGCCGACATCTGCAGCTTGATGGCAACAATGTGGCCACGGTGACCGACGATCGCGTCGCGGCCAGGGTTGGCAGCCACTTGAACGATACCCGAGACGTAATCCAGGTCCGCCTTCACAAAGGCGAGGTAGTCGAAGTGCTCGAACCGCGCAGCAACGTGCCGGCCGGCAACCAGGGGGTGCCGGCATGGTACAAGATCGCGCCGCCGGCAGGTGAGTTTCGCTGGGTCTCCGGCCGCTTTGTCGATCCCGATTTTGAGGGTGCGAGGAAAACCTTGGCCGGCGAAACCGGCGATCTATCCAGCCAGGCCCCAGGCCGCTTGCCGACAGATAACAGGGAGCCACCGCGAAGTTCGCCGGCGCAATGCCAAAAGCAACTCGATCGGATGGATCTGGAGCTTTCCGTCATGGTCGTCGAAGATCCGAACTTATGGGACTTGAGCGAATTGAGACAACAGGCCGAGACGCTCTTCAACCAGTCGGAGACGGCACTGGAACGTGGTCGCGCGCGGATGTTGGTGAGCAAGATCTCGCGGTTTGAAGACATCAAACGCCGCAAGCAGGCCCTGGCCGCAGTCCGCCCCGAACTGGCCCTGCCCGACCAACTGGCCATCAGCAGTCGGCCACTGGCCGATCCAGACGGCCGCTTTGACGCCAAAGGACAGTTGATCCGCGTCCCCGATCCTAAACCGGGCGGCCCGCAATACGCAATCCTCGATGCGAAGGGCAACATTCGCTGCTACGTCTCACCCGCCCCAGGCGTGAACCTGCGGAGCTATGTCGGCCAGCAGGTCGGCATCAACGGCATCCGCGGATACATGCCGGAACAAAAGGCTGGTCATGTGATGGCGCGGCATGTCAGTGTGGTGGAGGGAAACGTAATAAAATGACTCGCTGCGTTCGGCCCACCCTTACTTCTCGGGTTGGCTCAGGTGCAAGAATACTCCTTTTTTGTTCGCCACGATAATGTCGGGCACTCCGTCGCCATTGAGATCCTTGGCGATGACCTGTGTGCCGACGCCGGAATTGTCGTCGATCTTGTGGGGAATGAACTGCACGCCGGCCGTCTTGTCTCGCCGCAGCTCGAACCAGTAGAGTACCGCCGGAGCGTCCGGCTCGGCGTCGCCGTGGGGTCCATGGGACCAAAAACGCTTGCCGGTGACGATGTCCTTCAGACCGTCACCGTTGATGTCGGCCAGGTCGAGGGCATGCATCTGGCTGATCCGCAAAGCGTTGGACTTCAGATCCGGTTTGGGCGGCAAGATTAGGTGCTGCTTCCAGGTGATCTCGCCGCTTGCGCTGCGCTGCTGCTGATACCAGACCAGGCCGTAAAGATGGCAATGCCATGAGGTGATCACGTCGGCCAGGCCGTCGCCGTCAACGTCGTAAACGAGTATCTGCGCGGCGCCCTCGGCGAACTTGAAGGGATGCCTGATCCACGGCTTGCCCGGCTCGATCTTGGCCGGCTGTTCCCACCAACCGTCGGAATCGAGGATGTCCGGGCGGCCATCGCCGTTGATATCGCCCACGCCGATACCGTGCGTGTAACGCTGGTAGCGGCTGTCCTTGGGCGTAATCGGATGGAAGACCCAGAGGTCGTTTGGCTTGGCCGGATCCCATGTCGCATAGCCTAATTGTCCGGTGATGTTGTAAACCAGTTCCGGCCGGCCGTCACCGTTGATATCGACCCAGGCCGGAGACTCGTTGCCGCAGTCGTGTAGGGCCAGATGCTTCTTCCAGGGGCCGCCCGAGCGACCGGGGTTCTCGTACCAAAAGGCATCGGTGCCCGGGTGCGGCAAATAGAGTACGTCGAGCCAGCCGTCGCCGTTGAAGTCGCCGGTGAAGGTCAGGAAGTTATTCGAGTAGCCGTGGGGATCCATGGCCACGGCCGGATAGATCTCATGCTTTTTCAGGAAGTCGGGGCCTTCGTACCAATAAGGCCCCGCCACCACGTCGAGCTTGCCGTCGTTGTTAAAATCGCCGTAGTAGGCCCCTTCGCAGAAGAATTTATCGCTGAGCGCGACCTTCTTAAACGTGGGCAGGGGTTTTTCGGCCTGGCAAACCAGCGGAAAAGCAATAACGGCCAACCATCCGGCGAGAAAGCGATTCATGGCGAGTATTCCTTTGAGAGAGGTTCGTACTGGGTGGAAAACGGATTCACTATAACCTGTCACTTCGCATTTTGCAATTTGAAGTGCGGTAATTCATTCCGCACACCAAATATTTCCAAAAAACTCCCTTTCATGTTATGATAGAACTTGGGTCTGAACTGTTGGGAGGGAAAAACCGATGCGCAACCTGTGCTGGATGGTGTTGGTAAGTTGCCTGCTGATCCGGCAGGCCGCCGCCCGCGATATTTTCGTGGACAATGTCGGCGGCGACGACAAAAACAACGGCATGCACTCGCAAAACCAAGGCGATACGGGCAATCCCGTGCGGACAATCGCCAAGGCCCTGCGACTGGCCCGAGCAGGCGACCGCGTCATCCTTGCCAACTCCGACCAACCCTATCGCGAGTGTGTCGCCCTGGTCGGAACTCGCCACAGCGGCGCGGCGAGCCTGATGCCGTTCATCCTGGATGGCAACGGGGCCACCCTGGACGGCTCCGCGGCGATTCCTGCTGAAGGCTGGACCTATTTCCGCGACAACATTTTCCGCTTCCGACCGAAGACGTTGTTTCAGCCCGTCTTGTTCGTAAGCGGCCGCGCCATCCAACCCCTGCCGCTGCCCCAGGCGACCGCTTCCCCGCCGCGGCTGGAACCGCTGCAATGGTGCGCGATCGAAGGGGCCATCTACTTTGCCGTCGAGGCTGGTCGGCTTCCACCTGACTACAAGTTGAGCTACGCCGAACTGCCCACCGGCATCACGCTTTACCAAGTCGATCAGGTTCTTATCCGCAACCTCACGATCCGTGGCTTTCGGGCGGATGGCGTGGCTGCCGCCGTCGGTACACGCAATGCGGTGCTGGACAACGTCACCTGCACGGCCAACGGCCAGAACGGTGTTAGCGTGCGCGGCGGGGCCCAGGTGGAAATCGAATCTTGCAAACTTGCGGGCAACGGCCAGTCGCAACTGTTGACTTTTCCCAATTCCGAGACCCATCTGCTTGCCAGCGATCTGGCCAACGACACGGCACGGGGATGGGTCAATCAGGGCGGTCGAGTCTACTTGGGGTCGATGCGGATTGAAGGCGGCAAGAAGTCAATCCGATCCGAGGATGCCCCGAAACCGAAAAACTGAGTAACGAAAGAGGACCGTAATGGTACGTGACAAGCTGGTCGGCCGGCCGATGGAAATTCTCTTGGTTGAAGACGATTTGGAGGATGCCGGCCTAACGATTGCAACCTTGCGTGAGGGCCAAGTGCCTTGCCGCGTGAGCCTTGTGCGCGACGGCGAGGAGGCATTGGCCTTCCTGCGGCGGGAGGCCCATTTTGCCCGCGTGCCTCGGCCCGATATGATCCTCTTGGACATGCACATGCCGAAAAAGGACGGTCGCGCCGTGCTGGCCGAGATCCGCTGCGATCCAAAACTTTGCCGCATTCCCGTCGTCGTGCTCACGGCCTCGCATATCCATGGCCAGATCCTCAAAGACGAGAACCTGCGTGCCGAGAGCTTTCTCACCAAGCCAATCGATCGCGAGCATTTTCACGGCGTGGTGAAATCGCTCCGCAAGTTCATGTTTTCCGACGTGATCCTGCCTATATGATCACGAGCGCACACAATCCGCGCGTCAAGCAAGCGGTCTGCTTGCGCGACCATCGGCAGCGGCGGAAAGAGCAGCTCATCTTGATCGATGGGGTGAGGGAACTGGCCCGTGCGATCACCGCAGGCGTGGCGTTGCGTGAGGTCTTCGTTTGTCCGGAATTGTGCCGGAGCGAAGAGGCTCGGCGGCTCCTGGAGAATCTGCCTGGCAGCGCCCAGCGGTTCGACGTAACCGAAGCGGTTTTTGCCAAGCTGGCTTTTGGGCAGCGTAGCGAAGGCGTCGTAGGCGTGGCCGAGGTTCCGCGGCAGTGCTTGGAAGATATTGTGCTGCCGACCAATCCGCTGGTAGCCGTGTTGGAAGGCGTGGAGAAGCCGGGCAACATCGGTGCTGTGCTTCGTAGTGCGGATGGGGCAGGTATTTCGGCCCTCGTGGTCGCCGACCTGCGGACCGATCTCTTCAATCCCAACGTGATTCGCGCCAGCCTCGGTACGATCTTTTCGCTGCCCGTTGCCGCGGCCGCCCCGGGCGATGTGCTCGCCTGGCTGCGAGGCCGCGGTCTTCAGATCCTGGCCGCCCGAGTGGAAGGATCCGTCTCCTACACCGAGATCGACTACCGACAGCCCACGGCCATCGTTTTAGGCAGCGAGGCCCAGGGACTGACTTCGCTCTGGAGCGGCGATGGCGTGCGAGCTATCCGCTTGCCAATGCTCGGCATGGCCGACAGCTTGAACGTCTCCACTGCCGCCGCCGTGTTGTTCTACGAAGCCCTGCGTCAGCGAACGTAGGGTGCCGCGATGCGAGACTATTTACGGATGCCCGCAAAATGGTGCTATCCCGCTTTTACCATGGCGAGTGGCCGATGCAAACGTAGGGTGCGTGGAGCACGGATGCCCGCGAAATGGTGCGTTACGCGAACCGGTCTATTCCAGGGTAGACGTTCTCGAAGTATTGAGTCCGTGCGCAACGCACCATTTCCCGGGTGTTGGTTCGCTCCACGCACCCTACGGTCTGCCGTTCAACGGGATTGAACCGGAAGGCCCAGATTTCTCAAAATGCGGGCAGAATTTTCGTATCCTAAAGACAGGCGAGATAGATTATGGTAGAGTATGAATTTTTAGGCACACGGAGTGTGCCTGCTACTTTTCTTGCGACAGTAATTGATTTGCCAATCCTTACTTTGTAGCGATTCAGGAGTTTCCCGATGACGTTCCGAAAGCTTGTCTGCTGCGTTTTTACCGTATTTCTCATCTCTTCTGGAAGCGTGCCGGCCGAAGACAAGGTCGATCCACCGAAACCGGCTTCGCACACCGTTCGCAAGATTGAGGGCTGGGCGGTCCGCGTCGATGATCGGCTGCTCCAGCCGCCCCATGAGGCACTCGGTGTCCAGGTGATGAAGGCACTGGCGGCAAAGCTTGCCGACATCAATGCCGTGGTCCGCCCGGATCGCCTGGAAAAACTTCATGGGTTCACGATCGTACTCGATCTTTCCCATGGAAAACTGCGATCGATGCAGTATCATCCCGAGGCTAAGTGGCTGGAGGAGAATGGCTACGCACGCGATCTCGTGTATTGCGTCCATATTCCGGTGGCCGCCGAGCTTCTTGCCCCGCGGCAGATCAACGTGCAACCGTGGTGCGTGCTGCACGAGCTGGCACATGCCTATCACGACCAGATTCTCGGCTTTGATGAAGCCCGCATCCGCGATGCCTACACGCGATTCAAAGAAAGCGGGCACGGGGACTCCGCCCTGCTGATTACGGGCGAGCGCGTGCGGCATTACGGTCTGACCGATAATAAGGAATTTTTCTCCGAAATGACGGAGTCCTATTTTGGCACGAACGACTTCTTTCCCTTCAACCGCGCGGAACTCATGAACGCCGAGCCGGAAATCCATAAGCTCATGGAGGCGATCTGGGGGCCTGTTCAAACCGAGCGGTCCAAGGCCAAGCCCGGCGTGCCGGCGGTTGGCACGGCGCCGCTCGCACGACTCAGTCCGGGCGAGGCGGCAACGATTATGTGGTACGCACAGCCCGCGAAAAAATGGGACGAAGCCCTGCCGGTCGGCAACGGCCGGCTGGGGGCGATGGTCTTTGGTGAACCTGGCAGCGAGCGCGTCCAGCTCAACGAGCAGACGATCTGGACCGGCGGACCCTACGATCCGACTCGACCCGGCGGTCCCGAGGCCCTGCCGGAAATTCGCCGCCTCGTGCTCGCCGGTAAGTTCTTCGATGCCGAGGAACTTTTTGGCAAGAGCATGTTGGGTAATCCCATCGAGCAGATGAAGTATCAGCCGCTGGGTAATCTCGTGATCGAGTTCCCCGGCCACGCCGGCGCGACCGATTACCGCCGGCAGCTTGACCTCGATACGGCAATCGCGGGAGTTTCCTACCGCGTCGGCAACGTGAATTTTCACCGCGAGGTTTTTGCCAGCCCGGTGGACCAGGCGATCGTCGTCCGCATCACGGCGGACAAGCCCGGCTCGATCTCGCTGGTTGCCCAACTTGCCGGCGTGACCAATACCAAGACTCCCGGCGATGAAAAACATTCGACCGAGACGCTCGGTCCCGGCCAGTTGGTTCTTCGCGGCAAGACGGGCAGCTTTTTGGGGATCGAAGGGCGAGTTCGCTACGAGGGGCAAGTTCGCGTCTTGAATGAAGGAGGCAAGTTGAGCGCGGAAAAGGAGGGTGCCAGGGTCGTCGATGCGGATGCCGTGACGCTGCTCGTCGTGGCCGCGACGAATTTCAAGAGCTACAACGATCTGGGCGGCGATCCGGCGGCACGGGTGCGCGAGTATTTGC
Organism: Planctomycetota bacterium; assembly: GCA_037147235.1. GTDB lineage: Bacteria > Planctomycetota > Planctomycetia > Pirellulales > Thermoguttaceae > JANXQG01. Next base: position 10,222 of record JBAWVO010000169.1, read on the forward strand.
AGCACGTCGAGGGCAAAACCTTCGACCGGCTTCGCGCGGATCATATTGCCGAGCATCAGCGGCTATTTCGCCGCGTTCAGTTGAGCTTGCCGGAAACGGCGGCCTCCGCGCGGCCGACCGATGTGCGCCTTCGCGATCATGATCCCCGCACCGACCCGCAACTCGCCGCTTTGATGTTTCAGTACGGCCGATACCTCTTGGTCGGCAGCAGTCGCCCCGGTTGCCAGCCGGCCAACTTGCAAGGGATATGGAATGGGGACATGGACCCTTCTTGGGACAGCAAATACACGACGAATATCAACGTCCAGATGAATTACTGGCCGGCGGAAGTGGCCGGATTGCCGGAGTGCGTCGAACCACTTACGCAAATGGTCAAGGAGCTGGCCGAGACGGGCGGCAAGGTGGCAAAGGTCCATTATGGCGCACGCGGCTGGGTCTTTCACCAGAATACGGATCAATGGCGTTACGCCGCGCCGATGGACGGCTCGACCTGGGGCACGTTCTCGATCGGCGGGGCCTGGCTTTGCACGCACCTTTGGGAACACTATCGCTATAGCGGCGACAAGGAATATCTCCGCAAAATCTATCCCCTGCTCAAAGGTTCGGCCCAGTTCTTTCTCGATACGCTGGTCGAATACCCGAAGCGGGGATGGTTGGTGACTTGTCCATCGGATTCCCCCGAGAATTTTCCCGCCTCTCCCGGCAACCAACCGTTCCACGACAAGGTGATCAACTTCGACCTGCCGGGAACGACCATCTGCGCCGGCTCGACGATTGACCTGAGCGTTCTCCGCGATCTGTTTGACGCCTGCGTCGAGGCCGGAAAGATACTGGACATCGACAAGGAGTTCCGCGGCCAGGTGGCACTTGCCCGGCAGCGACTTGCGCCGCTGCAAGTTGGCAAGCAGGGGAACCTGCAAGAGTGGATCGAAGACTGGGGCGATCTGGAAGCAAAGCATCGGCACATTTCGCACCTCTACAGTCTTTATCCCAGCAACCAAATCGCGCCCGAGGCAACTCCCAAGCTGGCCGCGGCCGCCAAAATTGCGCTCGACCTGCGCGGCGATACGGGAACCGGTTTCGGCATGGCGTGGAAGGCTGCCTGCTGGGCACGCCTCTTGGACGGCGAACGCGCCAATCTTTGCCTCACGAATCTCGTACACCTGCAAGCGTGCCCAAATCTCTTTTCAAAATGTTTTCGCGCGCCGCAGGTGGACGGTGCCTTCGGTGCCACGGCCGCGGTTGCCGAAATGCTGATGCAATCCTATTCGGACGAGATACGGCTCCTGCCTGCGCTGCCCAAGGCTTGGGCCGAAGGAAGTTATCGCGGCCTTCGCGCCCGGGGAGGATTCGAGGTGGACGCCGTCTGGAGCGGCGGCCGTTTGACTTCCGCCACGATCCGCTCGACACTCGGTGGCCCATGCACGGTCCGCGCCAATTGCCGCGTGGTGGTGAAGGAGGGCGACCGCGAAACAACGGTCACAAGGCCCCGCGATGCGGTGCTGCGATTTGAAACTCGGCCAGGCGGCACGTATCGTTTGAGTCCCGGGAGCTAGGAGCGGGGAGCTAGGAGTTAGGAGCTAGGAGTTAGGAGCTAGGAGTTAGGAGTTAGGAGTTGGGAGCGAGGATCGAATAAGTGCCGGAAGTAGTTTCCGTTCCAAGCTGCCGATCACGGCCATTCATGGCTTGTCCTTACCCACATCTTTCGGCTGGCCAAGCGTCTTTATGGCCATTTATGGTCATTCCCGGCGCAGCCGGTATTAGGCCCGTGCTTTAGCACGGGTTTTGGGATGACCGTGATCGACCGCCCCCGCGTCCCGACCGCCGTAGGCGGTCGGGACGCGGGGGGAATGGGAGGTTTTGGTCGTGTTACCCGTGCTTTAGTACGGGCCTAATACTTCGCGGAAAAGGGGCATAAATGCCCCCTACACATCAAATTCTCATCTGGCGGTGCGGCACGGTGGAGACCTGCCACAACAAGAATTCGCCGGTCCTAGAACTTTTTGCTCACTTTCTTTACTTTTTGGCATTTTTTGCGACGTTTTTAGTCTTTCGAGTGGGATTCGGGGGCGGAGATTGCGACTTGGCTCGGAAGTGGCCGGTTTCTTTCAGTTTGGCGGTGAAGGCGTCTTCGCACGCCTTTCCCCAGCGTGAAAGATCGCCCATGGCGCAGTCGAAGGAGGGCTGGTTGCCGATGAGAATCGGACCGGTTTTCAGGCGATCCATTTCGGCGGCAACTCTTCTGGCGGCCACCAGCAATTGTTTGATCCTTGAGACGGAATTCTCAAGTGATTGCGGGCTATGCAGTTCCGAAGAATCTTCTTTTCGCGTTCTTACCATAGTTTTCCTCGATTGACCCTTGTTTTGGTTAATTATCGCGATTTGTGATTTTAAGTCAAGTGCCGGAACCTCTTTTCCGGAAAGCACTTAGCGATTCACCGCCGGTCTCGCGACGGCAAAGACCCCAAAGTCGCCTTTCCCGCGATTGCAAGTAATCCGTATTTATGGATAATTACGGACAAGATTGGAATACGTTGAAGCGTTCCAGCACCTGGATCTCACAGTCTCACCGATAACCGACAACTGACAACCAAATAAGGACTCCGACCATGACGACCGCAACCGCCAGGATCCATCAAGCCCCCTCTCCGGCCCTCTCCGACGGTGCCGACCTCCTGAAAACCAGCCGGTTCCTCACCGACCGGCAGCTCGATGAGCTGTGGGCGGCGTACGTGGCCAATCGCACCGACCTGCGATTGCGCAATCGCCTGGTCGAGCACTACCAGCCCTGGGTTCGCGACATGGCCGGGGCGATTGCCCATAAGATGGCGCTGCGCGACCCGGAGAACGCGGTCGGCGAAGTGCTGGCCGCGTTGGTCGGATCCATCGTACCTTCCTATGACGGCAAGCGTGGATTTGACCACTGGGCGCGCGTCTGCACGCGGCGCAAGCTGATTGACCAGCAGCGTGCGGAGCGAAGCGCCGACACGATCTTCTCCGAACTGCCGACCACGCCGAGCGGAGTTTCCGCACTTGACCTGCTCCCCTGCCGCGGGCAGCCCAACTGCGACCTGAATTTTCTCGAGCTTACGGCCACATTGAGCAATCAGCAGGCGACCGTCCTCTGGCTGAGGCTTTATCGCGGATTGACGGTCGTGGCAACTGCCGCGCTGTTGAAGGTTTCTGCCGGCAGCGTGAAGGCCTGGACGCACACGGCCCTGGTGGAGCTGCAAAAACAATTGGCCCCAGGATGAGGATCGGAATTCCGCAAGACCTTATCCAGTCCCGGAGCTTTCCCTCGTCGCGTAGCGATGCCCTGATGGTAGCCGTGGGTTTTAACCCACGGTGAGGCATTCCGTCACCCGTTCGTCGCGTAGCGACGATTGAAAACATTCAGGCGTCGCTACGCGACGCAATATCTGCATGCCGCTCCGGGTCCGTGGGTTAAAACCCACGGCTACCATCGGCGGTCGCTACGCGACCAGCGTGTAGGCTACTGCTTTGTCCTCAACACTTTCCTTTTTCCCCAAATGAGGTTTCCCATGTCCGAGTATTTTTCCATTTCCGAAGAGGTTGCCTACCAGTCGATCGTCGCGGCCGTTGCCGAGGGCGTCGATGCCCATCCCGACGTTGCCGCCGCAAAGGTCATCGACCGGCTGAAGACAACTTTGGGCCCGGTGGTGCAACGCATCCTCGACCTGATCAAGTCCGGCCTGACGAACCTGCCGGCCATTCTTCAGGCATTGCAGGCGACGGGCGTGCCGTTGCCGCCGTGGGTGTCGCTGGTCGTCACCCTCTTGTTGGCGATCGTCAAGTAGGAAATGACGAATGACGAATGACGAATGACGAATGACGAATGACGAATGACGAA
>JBAWVO010000170.1:0-14023 GCA_037147235.1 Planctomycetota bacterium
TTTGCCCACTCGCCGAGCGGGGGGCGGACGGCACACGGAGTGTGCCTGCTACTTTTCTTGCGATACTTATTGATGCGCCGATCGCTAGTTACCGGCATCGGCGTCGGCGTCGGCACCCTTCTTCGCCTTGGCACCTGCCTTCGCCTTGGCACCGCCGGCTTTGACTTTGGCAGGCTTTTCGGGCTTGGCTCGTTTTTCAGGCTTGGCAGGCTTGGCAGGCTTTTCGGGCTTGTCTAATCCAGTGTCGGCATCACCGAACTCACTGCCGGCATCTTCTTTTTCTTTCTTGACTGCGGGCTTCTTGGGAGCAACACGATCGTGCGCTACCTTCGGCGCACCGCTATCGCCGCTCTTGGGCTTAGGTTTCTGCGGCACCTTGGGCTGATCGTCGTCCGGCGGCGGCTTACGGCTCTCGTTGTGGACGACCGGATTGGTTTGTTCCACCTCGCGCAAACATTGGATGGTTCCGCCTTCGGTGGCCAAATAGATCCGATCAGTCTTGCCGTTGCTGATCATGATCGGCAGGGTGCTTGTCGGCAGGGTGTCGAGTGTCGTGCCGTTACGGGCATCGAGAATCCGCAGGCAGCCCACCTTATCGGCGGCATACACACGCTGCTTCCCTGCCGCGACGAAATGGAGCAGATCCGGAGCGAACCAGATCTGTTTGCCGGATTTGGCGTCGATGCAGAACATGCCGCCCAATTCCGTGGTGGCATAGACGCGATCTTCAATCACCACGGGGGAATCGACGACCGGATCCGACGTAGGGAACTTCCACTGAAGTTCACCGCCGCGTTCCAGCACGGCATAGACGTAGCCATCGCTCGAACCGGCGTAAATCACGCCTGAATCGCCCAACACCTTCGGGTCGCGCGGCAAATAGGCGGGCGGGCTGCTGAAGGTTCCGTTCGTGCCCAAGCGGTACGTGGCAGTGAATGTATCTTCCGAGCGGCGGTCGATGCGGCCAACATAGAGATAACCGCGATCGGTACCCCAGGTCACAAACTCTTCATCGAGGTTCTGGGCGGTCACCACGGGCGGAACCAGGGCGCGGCCTGTCGAATTGCAAGCCAGTGGCGGAATATAACCCTGACGGATGCGGATGTTCTCGCGGCGTTCTTCCTCCGCCTTCTTGGCCGCTTCTTTCTTCTCGTCTTCCGACATTTCCGCTGCGTTAGGATTGATTTTGCCGAGTTCCTTGGCTGCGTCCGTGATCGGCTCCAAACGATAGGCGAGGATCATGCCGGACACGATTGGCACATAAGCCCGCTTGCTGCTCAGTGCCGGTCCGCCACAGGGAGCGCCATTGATCGTAGTTTGGTAGAGGATATCGCCCGTATAGCGATTCATCACGTAGAGCGTGGAACCGTTGATCGTGGCAACCAGATCGCGATAGGCACTCGGGGGAAGGCAGGGATGGTTGGGCTGCCCGATCATTTTCGACCAGAGCTTTTGACCCGTCTCCGCGTCGATCGCTTCCAGGGTCGCGCGGCTTGATTGTGCGTAGAGCACGCCATCGCAGAAAACGACCGTCTGCAATCGGCCCTGGCTGTGGTTGACCTGGGCCTGGGTAATCCATGCCCGGGTCAGGCCGTAGCGCTGGGCCACCGCTTCCGTAAGAATTTCATTATTCAGGGCGGCCGCAAGTTGCCCGGTCGAGGACAACAATGCTCCCAATGTCGCGACCAACAAGAAACGCCGCATCGCCGTTCTCCCACGTACTAGGGTGGGGTGGGCCGAGATTGCAAATCCCACTACTTCCTCTGGTGGGACTCGCAAGCTCAGCCTACCCCGCATGACTTTGAATAGGAACCTGACTCCATGATAGTTCAAGTTGCGGGAAAAAGCACGCTATTCCGCAACAAGGGGGGGGTTCTAACATATTTTGCCACGATTTCCTACAATTACGGTAAGGTGAACTGATTTCGGAGCGGTGATCGAACGGAGGAGATTTTGCATGGAACAACTAGACCAGGGAACGGATGCCATCAAGACAGGGCAGGAAATCCTCGGATACCTCAATTTTTCGTCCGGCGCAACGGATTCCCGGTTCTTGCGAAACATCAATCACCTTTTCGAGGTGATCGATGGGAGCCTGGATCGGGTCGAACCGACCTGGAAGGCGGTATACCGCTTTCTTGCCGGAAACCTGCGAGAATTGCACGGCCGGGGTGAGGCATTCCGTCAAATTGACCAAGCGGAGGCCGTGCTGGGGCTGATCTTTGAGAAGGCCCTGCTTGGCTACCGCCAGTTCCACGGCGACCTGCTGTTCCACCAGTCGGAAGAGGGCCTGTTCCAGCCGCTGTTTATTGGTCGGGTCTGCGAAGCCGTGTTGCAGCAGGGCGGACCGTGGGAAGAAACCGATCGCATCGTCCGCGACGCGATCGCCCAACTCAACGACTACCTGGGCCATCGGCCTGTTGCCGTGCTTCGCACGCAACAGAAAATCCAGCCCTACGTTTATGAATGGGTGCGGCCGATTCCATTGTTTATCCGCGGTGCGGGCGTGGCCGCGGGTCGCTATCACGACCTGATCTCACGCGCCCTGACGATCCTCGAAGGCATTGATTCTTCGCTACAATTCGACTCGATGTTCGACCTCGCGTTGTTGGAAGAATTGGCCGTCGATCCCCGTGCCTACGACTTTGACCACCCGGTGAACAAGCGGCCAAACTATCTCTTCGGCCAATGGGATCTCGGCAAGCTGGACAACGCGGGCCGTTGTCGGCGTTTCGTGCTGCAACAGGTGTCGCTGGACGCCATGATCGAACGGATCGAGCATCGTGGCACACTGGCCTATGAAGAGATGTTGTTTGAAGCGGCCGCCGTGCTGGCCGGCACGATCCTGATGGGCGCGCGGGTTAGTGGCAACCAGCCGGAAGCCCACGACTCGAGTACGACGTTGTCGTCGCTGGTGCAGCAGATTGCCCTCTACCGCGATACCTTCTACGAAGGGTTGCTATCGCAGATGCGTGGACCGCATGGCGAGCGTTTGCGTACCGAAGCCGTGGCGGTGCGGCAGCCGTTCGGCGGCGTGCGGCAACATTTCAATCAGCATCTGGCTCGCTGCCGCGCCGAGCAGTTGCAGCATGTTCACCTTGCCGAGCTTTTCGCGCGCATGGGTTATACGGAAGCGGCCCAGCGGCAGGCCGAGGTCGTGTCGGTTGCCTCGACCCGGCTGAAATGCGACATTCACTGCCGACTGACCACGGCGCATCTGGCCATTGAGGAAGTCCATCGCGTGGCCGTGACGAAGCGGCTCGCGGGCGATGCCCCCGGGCCGCGGTTGGAACACGCCGCACGGTTGCTGGAAGAATCGATCGGCTTGTTGCACCGCGCGATCGAATGTGGCGCCCTGGTCGATCCGTGGAATATCCTCGGCTTCGGCGGGCAATACGGCCTTTTCCCATCACCGGAGAACAGCGTTTACGATCATCGCGTCGACGAATTGATTAGCCTAGTAAGCAGTATTTTCACGGTTGGCGTGCAGATTCAAAAAGAGGCCGCTGCGATTGGCATCGCAGCTCTGGAGAGCCAGGTTTCGCAACGGTTAGACGTCCTGGCCGACTGGTGGGATAAGTTCGCCACGACCGAAATTGACTCGGTTGATAGCTTTTCCGGCCGCGAGATTCGCGAGTCGGCCGACCATGTGGCGTCGGCCCTGCGGGCATGGCACGCGGCGGGGGCAGCCTCCGGCGATCTGGCTTTCTGGCGTGAGCGGGCCGCGCAGTTCCGATCGCCCAAGGCCTACGCACTGGTGGTCGATGCCCTGCTGGAGCAACGGAGCCTCGTGGCCGCGATGGCACTTTTAGTCCTGTGGCTCAGTCAGGCCGACCAGATTCCGTTGGCCGAAGAAGATTATTCTTTCCACAGTCTGGCACTGGATTGGATGCAAGATCTGTGGGACGATTTTGACGACGCCGAAGCGAGTAATCGCCAGACGCCGTCCCAGCGCTGGGCCTTGGCCTGTAAGTTCCTCGATTGCCTGGAGGCCAACGCCGAGGAGTATTGGGTAGTTCCTCGCTTCGAGTTGGCGGGTGACGAATCGGCCGGCAGCGAGGACGAAGGCGACGAGGTTGACGATATTTATGGTGCCGCGTACGAAGACGTGACCTTCCGCGGCAGCACCGAAGACGACATCGAAGGCGAAATGCTCGAAGGTGGCAATACCGGTGGCGAGACCACCGACTTTGAGCTTGTGGAAGAGGCTGAACGGATCGTCGGGCGGCTGACCTTCCTCGCCACGCTGGCCCAGCTTTGGAAGCTGGCGGCCGTGGCCTCGTTCGGAAGCGACCTGCCTACCCAACAGTGCGAACCGGTGTTGGCTGGATGGCTCGATCAGGCGATGAAGAACCGGCAGCAGCTTCTCGACTTGCTCAGTGCGGTTCATCGCTACCGCATTCCGCCGCCACGCGGCACGCAAGAGGCCTTGGTGGAGTACGAACGACGACGCAGCATCAAGGAAATGCTGCTGGAACAGATTATCGCCACCTGCGTGGAAACGGGCGACGCCGTACGTCTGATCCGCGTGGTCATGGACCGCCGCAGCCCGGCCGAAGGCCAGGAAGCCTGGGAAGAACCGGCCGAAGCGGCACTGAAGGCCGTCTTGCGCGGTGATCCGCAGGGCGTGCGAAAGGTCTGGCGGCGGTTGATCTCGACCTTCAGCAAACAGACCTTGCTGTACGTAGCCCTGACACGCAACGGTCATCCGCAGCGGATTGTCGCCTCCCGGGGCTTGCAGGCCGTGCTCCGTCGTTTGCTGGCCTACCTGCCGCGGCTGGGACTCTTGCACGAAACCGTGCAACTGATCTCCGCAATCCAGGAAATGGAGACCAATCACCCCGTCGGTCCCGGTGCGATCACCGAGTTCGACCAGATGTTCAAGATCGGTTGCCGTGCGGTTGTTCGCAGTCTTGTGGCTGCCAGCGAAGGATGGTCCGAGACGGGCGAAGCCTCGCCGGGCGACGACAGCGAGTTGATCGCCTTCCTCGAACAGGCTACCGAAGCTTTACTTCGCGCCTGGCTGATCCACAGCCGCGGCGTGCGGCTTTCGGTCCTCGAGTCCGTCAGTAGCCCCGGCCATTGGAAAGAGCTGAAACGCTTCGTCGAACAATACGGTGGCGACCTGTTTATTCAGCGATTCATGAACCACGGCAATCTCCGTGGCATCCTGCACCAGGGAGTCGATACGTGGCTAAACTCGCTCACCGAAGAGCCTGACGAAGAGGACCACTTCAGCTTGCTCGAAGACCTCGACAATCGTATTCCTCGCGAGGTGGCCGTTCGCTGGCTGACCATTGCCTTGGAAGCCATCGTGGAAAACTACGCCGAATACATCGACTACAACAGCACGACCACGCAATCGGACCGCGGCAACATGCTCTACACGCTGTTGGACTACCTACGGCTCCGGGCGAGCTACGACCGCGTGGCATGGAACCTTCAGCCCGTGGTACTGGCACACGAGGTTCTGGTTCGCAGCGGGCACGACGAGTCGGCCGAGGTCTGGCGTGCCGCGGTGGCCGAACGGACGTCGAGCATCGCCGAGGACCATCTCAAACGCTTCGCGCGGCTGAACCGCAAGTATGGCATGCGATTGCCGAGCATCGCCGACCGGCTGGGCGAACGCTTTGTGCGTCCGCTGGTCGTCGATCAGCTCTGCTCCTTGATCGAACCGGCCATCGATGAAGCCCACGGCAAAACCCAACCTGAGAACTCGCTGGGCAGCGACGGTCCAACTGCCTTCACCCGGCTGGAAGAAGGTATCCTAGAGTTCACCCGCAATATCTCCGGTGCTGGTTTCGACGTACCCGCCTGGCTCGAAACCTTGGAGCAGGAGGTTGATCGCGTGCTGTCCAACGGTCCGGAGGAAGAAGAGCTTCCCGACCCGCAGTTACCCGTCGTGCAAGTGCAGCTCACGCGTGAGGAAGTACGGCGGCAGGTACAGGCAATGGGAGGGCCGGATTAAATGACCAAAACACTTTTCAAACGGATCATTGACCGGGAGATTCCCGCCAAGATTATTTACGAAGACGACCGCTGCCTGGCCTTCGAGGACGTCAATCCCCAGGCACCGGTTCACATTTTGGTTATTCCCAAAAAGGAAATTCCTTCCCTGGCCGATCTGACCGAAGGCGATGCGGCCTTGGCTGGACATCTGCTGGTGGTGATCCAGAAGCTGGCGGTTGAGCGGAATCTAGCCGACGGGTATCGGGTCGTCGCCAACTGCGGTCCCGACGCCGGCCAGACCGTGCCGCATCTACATTTCCATCTGCTCGGTGGACGAAGCCTTGCTTGGCCGCCGGGGTAGCTTCCGCTACCGTCCCGCATCCACGAGCAACGGCAATAGCCTCTCGGCGAGCGTGGGGGGGAGAGTCTTCAAGATTTCGCGTCCGATCAATCCGACGTCTATCATGTCGCGGAGATGAACTCGATCCTGATCCCGGTTGGCCTGGAGCTTCATCCGCACTAACTCCGGCAAAGCAACCACCCAAAGATTGGGAGCAAGCAATTCTCGTTGGTCAATCGTCGCGGCAATGGTTTCGTATTCAGGACGAACCTTCTCGCCGGCCCAAAGAAGATGAACCGCACGTCGCGGATTGGGGTTGTCGCGTTCGAGGAACATCCCCACGCCAACGATTTCACAATAGTCCATCTCCAGTGACAAAGCAACGGACTTGGCTTGGGGTAGACTATTCCGATCCAGCAGAATGTCCACATCCTTCGTCACGCGAACCGCATCAGGATCCTTGGTGGATACCCATGCCGCCACCGCCTGCCCCCCCACGATAGCATGCGGCACACCAGCCTCGCAAAGCGCGGCGGTAATGCGTTGGAAACGCTGTTGTACGTCATCGACGGCCATGCGATGAAGCTGCCAGGGATTCAGGACTGACGAAAGACCAAGATTGGACATAGGACTTACCCATCAATGTAGGCTTTCCAGGCGAGATATGCAACTCGCAATCTATCTCAACCTAGACTTGGCCCGTATTGGCTATAATACACAGGAAGTTCCGGAGCGCGCCGCCATGAAAAATACCATTCGCACTTTCGTCGCCGTCGAAATGAGCGATGCCGTGAGGCAGCGAGCGGCGGAGTTGATCGGGGTCTTCGCGGCGACAGGGACCAAGGTCTCTTGGGTCAAGCCACATAACCTGCACCTGACGCTGAAATTCCTCGACGAAGTGCCCCTAAGTTTGATCCCCCAGGTAAGTGCCGCCGTGCAGAAAGCGGTCGTTGCGTTCGAGCCGTTTGAACTGGAGATTTGCACTGCATGGGCGTTTCCAAGCACCAATCGGCCGCAGACGTTGTGGCTGGGCACGGGCCATGGCAGCGAAACCTTGTTCAAACTGCACGCGGCCCTGGAACGCGCGCTGAAACCCATTGGCTTTCCCAAGGAACATCGCCGTTTTGCCGCGCATCTGACTATCGGCAGGGTCCGAACTCCTTGTCAGGGGGGAATGAACGAACTCGCTCTTTTGATTCAACAGCACGCCGATTTCACCGCCGGGCGGCTTCCTGTCACCGAGCTAGTCGTCTTTTCCAGCCAACTCACCCCTCAAGGGGCGATTTACGAAGTAATCAACCGGGTGGAATTGACTAGAACGGAATGAATTCCGTTCTACGTACAAGAATAACAACGGAATGAATTCCGTTCTACGAATGGATTACGAAATCACGGTTGACCAGCAACAGCAGGCCGCAACTGGGCCGCAGTGCGGCGAATCGCACGATTTTTTGCCTGACGCTTTACGGCCGACGGCTTTTCATAGCGCTCTCGGCGCCGCAGTTCTCGCTTCAATCCAGAACGATCCAAAATCTTCCGCAACCGTCGTACAGCTTCCTGAGCAGATTCCCGCTCACGTAAAACAATTTTGACCACAACTTCTCCTATATCGGTTTCAAGACAAGAAACAACCAACACGGGCAACAACAAGTCACCTCCACCGAGCATGTCCTTAATATACCGCCCCGCGTGAGTCACGCAAAGGGGGACTTCGTGGAACGAAATTTGTTCCGTTGACTTGTTTTTTGGGTAAACGGAATGGAATTCCGTTCCACGCAGGGCCTTAAAGAGTATTCTTCGGAAAATATAGCCCGCTGACATTCACCTGTTTTTGCACGAAACCCACGAATCGGGGGGGTTCGAGGTCTTTTGTGACGTTTTTCCTTGCCGTCAAGCATGGATTCATCAAGGCGCAAATACGCAAAGGGGGGGTAGACAGAAGGGGATAATTCCCACTATTGTGGTTCTTTGCGTGGGTGAAAGGGCGATTCCAAATCGGTTTCCGCTTTGCGCCTTAGCACCTTGGCGTGAGATATTTCCTTGCGCCAAGGCGCCAAGGCGCAAAGGGGGATAGGCAAAAAGGGATTCATTATGGTCAAGCAAATGATGATCGGGGCGGCGATGGGGTTGTTGCTCGGCTTTTCAGCGGGTAACGGATGGTGCGCGGAGCCAGGCAGAGCCGAGCAGATGCGTGAGGAGTTCAACCATCCGCCCTCTCGATATCAATCGCGTCCTTTGTGGTTCTGGAACGGCAAGTTGAATGCGGACAAGACCAGAACCATGGTCGCCGCATGCAAGGCAGCCGGTTACCATGGCATGGGCATCCTGCCGTGCAAGGGGATGGGATTCGACTTCATGAGTCCTGGGTTCCTCAACCAATATAAGGTTGCGGTCGATGAGGCCGGCAAACTGGGCATGAAGATGTGCCTCTACGATGAGTTTTGGTTTCCCAGCGGTTCGGCGGGCGGACTGTTGGCCAAACATCACCCCGAGGCCCTTGGCAAACGCCTTGATATGCTTGCGACCGACATGAACGGTCCCAAGGAGTTCACCCAGGCTCTGCCGGCGGGGACTCTTATGGGCGTGGTGGCGATGGAGGCCGCAACCAAAAAGCGACTCGATATCACGGCAGCGGTTAAAGATAGCACTCTGCGTTGGAATGTACCGGCCGGCGCGTGGAAAGTGATGATCTTTACCTGCGTTCGTGACGGCGGCGGTGGGTTGGTGGATTATCTGGAACCAAAGGCCGTGGAGGCATTCATCGCATTGACCTACCAAGCCTACCATGACGCCATGCCGGCGCATTTCGGAACCACCCTTGACGGTGCCTTTTATGACGAGCCTGCCTTCTACCATGTCAAGGGCGGCCGGGCCTGGACCGAACGATTCAACGAGCGTTTCCGTGAACGGCACCAGTCCAATCCCATTACCCTCTACCCTGCGCTCTGGTTCGACATCGGCCCCGACACCGCCGCGGCACGCAATGCACTATTTGGCATGCGAGCCGAGCTTTACGCCACCGGCTTCGTCAAGACCATCAGTGACTGGTGCGCCGCACATCACATGGGCCTTACCGGCCACGCCGATCAGGAGGAAGTGGCGAACCCGGTGATCGGCACCGTTGGCGACCTGATCAAGGCGTTCAAGTACCAGAGCATGCCCGGCATCGATCAGGTCTTTGCGTATGGCCGTGCCTCCCGCGCCTACAAGGTGGTCAGCTCGGCGGCTTCCAACTACGATCGGCCGCAGGTAATGGTTGAGTGCTACGGCGGCACCAACAATATGCCCGTCGCAAACCTCTACAAGGAAGCAATGGACCAGTTTGCCAAGGGCATCAACACCATGGTGCCGCACGCCGTGTGGTACGATCCGGCAAAGATCATCTTCAAGCCGGACCTGTCGCCGGGCGCGGCGACCTATGGTCCTGAACTGCCGGTTTACAACCAGTACATCGGCCGTCTCCAGCGGATGCTTCAGGGCGGGCGACACGTAGCCGACATCGGGGTGCTTTACCCCATCGCTACGCTCCAGGCGGGTTCTTGGTTCGGCCCCGGCGATCCCTATCAGGGCTGTGTTGATATCCCGGAGGCCGATTACATGAGGGTGGGCGAGGCACTGTCTTTGGCGGTGCGGCGTGATTTCACTTTTGTCCATCCCGAGGTGCTCGACGAGCGTTGTTCGGTCGAAGGGGCTGAGATCCTGCTGAAGAATCAAGTCAACTGGGAGCGTTACCGCGTCTTCATTATCCCAGGGTCGCGGACCATCAGTGTGAGTAGTCTGCGCAAGATCAAGGAGCTCTATGACCAGGGCGGGCAGGTGATTGCCACCACCCGACTTCCCGACACCGCGGCCGAGTTCGGCGGGGATGCCGAGGTCCGTCAGTTGGTGACGGCGATCTTCGGCGACCCGAAGGAGTGCCACGGCAACGCCAAGGGCGGTCGGGCCTGGTTCCTGCCATCACCACAGGCTGCGGCACTCAAATCCATCCTTGACGAAGCCCTGCCGGACGGCGACGTGGTGATCGAGCAGGACGTGATGGTCAAGGGTGGCAACCTGTCTTATATCCATAAGGTCAAAGATGGGCAAAAGATCTACTTTTTTGCCAACTCTTCCGACCAAGACGTGGATACCTGGGTTCGTCTGCGAGGCAAGATTGCTCCGGAACTTTGGAATCCACACGATGGCAAGATAGGTCCGACCGAGTACACGCATGTTCCAGGCAAGGGAGAGATCATCACGCGCGTGCGATTGAAACTTCCCCGGGTTCATTCCGTGTTTCTCGTTGCCGCCGACACTACGGACACAAGAAAGAATGCAACGGAATAAATTCCGTTCTACGAAGGAAATCCGCTCGTCTGCTGGAAAGTGATGTGCGAAGTTGTTAGAATGGGGGGACTAGGACTGTTTGGAGCGTATCCAAGCGGAGTCACCCTGTTTTTAATGGAAATGCTATAATGACCCATCGCACATCTTTTCTGGCACTGCTTGCCATAACGCTCGCAGCACCAGGTTTATTCCTGCGGGCGAGTGCCGCCGCCGATATCCGCTTCGACTTCGAGACGGGCGATCTGCAAGGTTGGAAGGTGGTTGAGGGCCGTTTTGAGCGGCCCGTGACCAATCGGGCCAACTACCATAACGGTAGTGCCTATGCATCACGGCAGGGAAAGTGGCATCTGTCTACCGTGGAAGGCGTCAACGATACCTCCGCTGACCCGCAGATGGGCGTGATCGAGTCGCCGGTCTTCGTTCTACAAGGGCCGGCCATGTCGTTTCTGATCGGCGGCGGCAAGTCTCCCCAGACCTATGTTGCACTCTGTACTTCCGACGGCCGCGAGGTCCTCAGGGTTAGCGGGCAAGACAGCGAGCAGATGATCCGCGTCCAATGGAAAGCGGAGAAGCTCCTGGGCCAGAAGGTCTTTCTCCGTGTCGTCGATGCCAACGCGGGCGGCTGGGGACACGTCACCTTTGACGACTTCAGTGCCCAGGGCACCCTGGACCCCGCAGCCACCCAATCGCAATTTGCCCAACGCAAGAAGGTTCTGAACCGCGTTCAGGTCGCTGCGGCTGCGTCGGCTCGCTCTGGCGGCTCAACCGTTAATTCGGCGGCTATCGCCGCCCTTCGCGCGGCCATTGAAGACCTGACTTGTACCTTCGGCGAGCGCTATCCGGGCGGCAAGGAGTATTTGGCCCGATTGGACGAAATTTGTAAGGCCGTCGAGTCTGACAGCAGCGATTTGAAGCAGGGCCTTGATGTGAAGTTCCTGGAGTTGCAGCGAGCGGCCCTGACGGCCAATCCGCTGGTCAGCGGGCAACCCATCGTGTTCACGGCCAGGGCGCAGTACGCGGCGGCATACCACGCCATCGACACGCTCTTCCAGGTTGGCGAGGCGACCGACGGCAAGTACGTGCGTGGCGGGGCACTCAAGCTTTTCGATCCACGGAGCGGTGAGACCAAGACACTCCTCGGAACGCAGCAGGGAACGATCCGCAGTCCCTGCGTTCATTTTCACGGTCAGAGGATCTTATTCTCGATGCGGCGCACGCCCAAAGAGAACCTGCACATCTTCGAGATCAATGCCGACGGCAGCGGCCTGCGGCAGTTGACAAAGGCCGCGGATGTTAGTGACTTCGATCCGATCTACCTGCCGGACGAGAGCATTGTCTTCTGCTCGACGCGCGAGCCGAAATTCAACATGTGCAGCCAGGACATCGGCGCCAATCTGTTCCGCATGGACAGCGACGGGGCGAACATCCACCAGATCACCAAGAGTACGCTCTTCGAGAACCAGGCGTCTTTGGCTCCCGACGGCCGGATCATTTACAAGCGTTGGGAGTACGTGGACCGCAATTTTGGCGATGCCCACGGCTTCTGGTCGGTCAATCCCGACGGCACCAATCAGGCGTTGGTCTGGGGCAACAACAAAGCCGACCCTGCCGCAGTGTACTATCCCCGCATTATCCCCGGCACCAACCGGCTGCTTTGTATCCTCAGCACGCACCACGCCAACATGTGGGGTGCGATGGCAATCATCGACCCTCGCATTGATACCGATCGCAATGTGTCGATCCTCCGCACGTGGCCTGCGAGCGTCAAGAATACCTTGACGGACAGGGACCATTTCAACTGCGATCGTCTCGGCGGCGTGCGCCCCAAGTACGAAGATCCGTGGCCGCTCTCCGATAAGTACTTTCTCTGCTCCCGGCAGACCAGCAACGGCCAGATGGGCATTTACCTGATCGACACCTTCGGCCACGAGCTTCTGCTGCACGCCGAGGCACCGGGTTGTTTCGGTGCCATGCCGCTGCGCACCAGCCCGCGTCCGCCACTGCTGGCTGAGCGGCGGGACTATACCAGCCAAGAAGGGCTGATGTACGTGGATGATGTCTATCAGGGAACGCACATGCAGGGGGTCAAGCGGGGCACCGTGAAGAAGCTCCGCATCGTCGAGTCGCCTGAAAAACGCGGCTGGACGAACGGCAAATGGTATGGTCAGGGGTTCCAGGCCCCGGGCATGAACTGGCACGACTTCACCGCCAAACGGATCATCGGCAGCGTGCCCGTCGAATCGGATGGCAGTGCCTATTTCAAGGTGCCCTCGGACCGCTTCCTCTACTTTCAACTGCTGGACGAGAACGACATGATGATCCAGTCGATGCGGAGCGGGACCGTGCTGCAAGCGGGAGAGAAGATCGGCTGCGTGGGTTGTCACGACCGGCGGCTCTCGGCCCCGCCCATCCGACCGTCCGCCCCGTTGGCACTCGCCCGTGCGCCGAGCAAGCCCCAGCCGTGGTATGACCAGGGCCGGATCTTCAGTTACTTATCCGAGGTTCAGCCGGTATTCGACAAGCACTGTGTCTCGTGCCACGACTTCGGCAAGCCCGGTGCCGCAAAGCTCATTCTGGCCGGTGATCGCGATCCGTTTTTCAACGCATCCTACACGCAACTCCACCGCAAGCGTTATATCACCGTCGTCGGGGCCGGGCCGGCCGGCATTCAGCCCCCTTATTCCTGGGGCTCGCACGCCAGCAAGATCGTCGCGGTCCTCCGCGCCGGGCATAAACATGATGGCACGGAAGTCAAACTTGACCAGGAGAGCATGGCTCGGCTGACAACCTGGATCGATCTGAATGCGCCTTACTATCCGACCTACTACAGTGCCTACCCTGACAACATTGCCGGCCGTTGCCCGTTGGGCGACGGGCCGCTGAACCGGCTGGGGCAGCTCACCGGCGTACACTGGGGCCACCAGTCCAATTTTGGCTCCAGCAGCGGGCCGTGGGTCAGTTTTGATCGCCCCGAACTCAGTCCATGCCTAATAAGACTGAACAAGAACAGCCCGCAATACAAGGAAGCCTTGGCCCTGATCCAACGCGGAAAAGAATCGCTCACCAAACAGCCGCGGGGTGACACGTTGGACTTTGTCCCCTGCGCAGCCGACCAGCGCCGCGAGGCCACGTATGCCGCGCGACAGCAGATCGAACTCCGCAATCGCGAGGCGATCCGCAATGGTCAAAATACTTACGATCCGTGAACTCTAAAATGGTGGGGCTCGCCTGCGGCTCGTCCCACCCTACGGCTGTTACGAAAAAGTAGGGTGGGGAGAGTGAAACGAGCCCCACCATTTTACTAATCGTAATTCGAGTAGTCGCAGTCCATTCCGAGTCGCATCTTTAGCTCATCGAACTGCTGTGCGTAGCGGTCGCTGGACGAGTGGACGTGTTCCGCTTCCGTAA
>JBAWVO010000171.1:0-13928 GCA_037147235.1 Planctomycetota bacterium
GGATTGTGGATTGGGGAGTCCAAGCCGCTCGCGGCTTCGCAACCGACAACCGACAACCGACAACCGACAATCGACAACTGACAACTAACAACCGACAACTTTTTTTACTTCTTCTCCAGCAGTGCCACACATTCCGCGGAAATGGCTTCCTCGAGCCCGATTGGACCAATGCCTTCGCCGGTCTTGCCTTTCAGCCCGATCCGTTCAGGCTCGATCTGCAAGATGTCGGCGATCCGCTCGCGAACGGTTTGGCGATAGGGGAGGAGCTTGGGCCGTTGAGCAAAGACAATGCAATCGATGTTGATGATCCGAAAGCCAATCGCCGTCACGGCATCCCTGGCGGCACTAAGCATCTTGGCCGAGTCGCGACCGCGGTTGGCCTGGTCGGTATCGGGAAACATCTGGCCAATGTCACCCAGTGCGGCCGCCCCCAGGAGGGCATCCGTTATGGCGTGCAGCAGGACATCGGCATCGCTATGGCCGACCATTTGCCGATCGTGGGGGATATCGACACCCCCTAATCGCAGTGGTCCGCCCTGCCGAAGCCGGTGGGTGTCATGGCCAATTCCTATTCGCAGTCCGTCCGTGGCTTTTCTCCTGTCTCTGGTCGTTCAGTGGCTGTTGGCCTAATGGATTGTGCAAATTATAGGCGAAATCGGTGAAACTGGGAAGTTCAGTACGGTAGAGGCCCCACTCGGCCTCTTCGTAGAACGGAATTTATTCCGTTGCCTCGCCTTTTTCAGGCAAAACGGAATGAATTCCGTTCTAGTATCTCATGTACACTCTACACGTCGGCAGGCCGCCGTGCTAAAATAGAGGGGGATGAGTAGCCACAAAAACAAACACATTCGCGAGGCGGTGGATTATGCCCTAGACCACGGCTGGCGGCTGGTGCTGGCCGGACCGCATGCCCATATCTGGGGGACGTCTGAGATGCCACCATGCCGACCGTACGGGTTGTCAGTTTTCCATCCCTGGAACTACTCCATGATTCGTCGACTTTGTTGCTTTGCCGCCCTGCTGCCGCTGGTACTTCTGCTTTCGGTCTATTCGAGTGAAACGGCTGCGGCCACGGTACTCGACTTGGAACGCGAATATCAGGCCGACCAGTCCAGTCTCCATGGGGCCTTCGAGCTGCCGGCATCGGACTTCTATCTCGATCAGCAGCAGCGATTGGGCGAAGACTGGTGTGTACGCCTGGAGAAGTTCGCGTTCGCGTCGCTCGATCCTCGCGAGAAGGCCGAGTATCTGCTGCTGCGGAGTCAAGTGCAAGGCTTACTCGATGAAACCGCTCGGGCAAAGAAGCGTCTTGCCGAAATCGCACCGCTGTTGCCGTTTAGCGCGGCAATCCACGAATTGGAAACAGCCCGTCGGCGTTGGGGAGCGTTGGATTGTCAGGCTGCGGCCACGAAGGTCGCCGATTTGGCCAGTGCCGTCAAGCAAGTTCACGAGCATCTGCCCAAGTCGGACGGCAAGCAGGTTTCCGCTGCGGTCGCCCTGCGCGCAGCCGGAACCGTACATGAGTTGCAGGAAGTGCTGAAACGGTGGTACTCTTTCCACGAAGGTTACCATCCCGACTTCGCTTGGTGGTTAAAGAAGCCGTATGAAGAATCCACCAAGCAACTTGACGAGTATGCCAAGTATCTTCGCGAGGAAATCGCCCTCGCCAAGGGCAAGGACGAAGACCCGCTGGTCGGCGAACCGATCGGAGCCGAGGCCCTGGCCGTCGGCATTCGCCGCGAGTGGCTCCCTTACACGGCCGATGAACTGATCGCCATCGGCGAGCGGGAATTTGCCTGGTGCGAAGAGGAAATGAAAAAGGCCGCCCAGGAGATGAAACTAGGCGACGATTGGAAGGCCGCACAAGCCCGGGTCAAAGCCGACTACGTACCGCCGGGCCAGCAAGATGAACTCGTGGCCCGCATCGCCCGAGAGGCCACCGATTTCGTCAAGCGTCGCGATCTGGTCACGGTGCCGCAGTTATGCGAAGCATCGTGGGGGCTGACCATGATCTCGCCGGAAACACTGAAAACCATCCCCTATGCGGCCTACAATGGCCGGCAAATGCTCGTCGCTTATGCCAACAGCGAGCTGAAACAAGACGACAAGCTCATGGTCATGCGCGGCAACAACCGCCATTTTACGCGCCTGGTCATTCCGCACGAACTGATCCCCGGGCATCATCTGCAAGGCTACTATGCGGCTCGTGGGCCGGATCGGCCATTTTCGACACCCTTTTACCTGGAAGGCTGGGCCTTGTATTGGGAATTGCGATTGTGGGACCTCGGCTGGGCACAGACGCCCGAGGATCGCATCGGCATGCTCTTCTGGCGGATGACCCGCTCGGCACGCGTGATCCTTACGCTGAAGTATCACCTCGGCCGCATGACGCCGGAGGAGATGGTCACCTTCCTCATCGACCGCGTGGGGCACGAGAAACTCGGTGCCCGTGGCGAGGTCCGGCGTTTCATCCGGGCTGAACCGCTGTACCAAGTCGGCTATCTGATCGGCGGGCGGCAGATTCTTGCTTTACACGATGAGATGGTAAGTTTCGGCAAGCTCAGCGAACGGCAGTTTCACGATGCCGTGCTGAAGCAGGGCGCAATGCCGATCGAGTTGCTGCGTGCCGCCCTAATGGGTATTCCGCTACCGAAAGACGCCCTGCCCGCGTGGCGGTTTGCGAAGTGATGACACGCAAGATCGGAGCCGCCTTCGGTAACTAGACTACCGACTGGTCAGCAGAGGTCGTAGCGGACATAATAGAGAGATGTATTCAATGAACCGCATATTCGTGACGATTGCCTGCTGGGCGTTCCTCGCGCTCGCCGCCCGGGTTGGTTCTGCTGGAGTGATCGTACTCCAGAACTGGACATCCGTCAAGATTGACTACGTACTTTGCCAGGCAGACGGTCAGCAGAGCCGCCAAAGTATCGCGCCGAGCGACGTCGCGTCGATCCCGGCCACGGGGCCGATCTTGGTCACTCTGGGCGAAGGCCCCGCCGCCCGCAATTACCAATTGAATGTCAACTCGATTCATTACTTTGGCATGTGCAACGGCGTGCCGGAACTGGTTCATCTCAAGTTGCCGGGGGTCGATAGCAAGGCCGAGGGCCCCGCGCCGCCGCCCGTTCAGGCCGCGCCGCCAGGTCAACCGCGGCCGGTCGAGGGTATCTACAAGATTCCGGTGGCGATCCTGATTGACTCCACCGACCCGCGCATCCAGGCCGCTTGGGAAAAGCGGGTACGCAAGCGATTGGCGGAAGCCAACGACATTTTCGAGCATCATTGCCGCGTGCGATTTGATCTCGTCAAGGTGGGCAACTGGACTTCGGACCCTGCCATCCGTTCGTTCGACCAATCACTCATGGAGTTTGCCCAGAAAGTGCGGCCTTCCCCCGCACGGCTGGCTATTGGTTTCACGAGCCACTATGAATGGATTCGCGGCGAGATGCATCTTGGCGGAACGCATGGCGCGATGGCCTCACACATTCTCATTCGCGAATCCCCCGGACAAGTTAGTGAACCGGAGCGGTTGGAAGTTCTCGTACATGAACTGGGGCACTTTCTCGGTGCCGCCCACACTTCGGATAAAAGCTCGGTGATGCGTCCCATGCTGGGCGACCGAAAATCGGCGGCAAAGGCCTTTCGGATCGGCTTTGATGCCCCGGACACGCTGATCATGTGCCTCGTAGCCGAAGAGATGCGATCAAGGCATATTTGGCATCCGAGTGCGCTTTCGCCGGCTGCGAAGAACGCGGTGCGGGGAGCATATATGGCCTTGGCGCAAACCATTCCCCAGGATCCGGTTTCGACCTCGTCGCTCGAATCGCTCGGTCTACCGCCGGCTGCTCCGGCCGGCGGCCCAAGCCCCGAAATAATCAATGGCGCGCGACATGTCGTGCTGGCCGTCGTGCGGGCGGCCCGCGAAAACCAGCAATTGCCCGTCCGATTAAAAGACCCTCGCGCGCAAGTATGGCGGACCAACGATGAGTTGACGACGTACTACGTTCGACGTGCCGCGGCTGCCGCTCGGCAACTTCCACCACACGTTGGGCCTTCGGCATTTCTTCTCGGGCTGGGCGTGGCGATGGATGATTCCAACTTTGTTCACGACAAACCGGCACTGCAAGAGGTCTGGCAGAAGATCGAGCCAAACGATCAGCGTCAGACACGGCTGCTGCTGCTGGGTACGCCGACAATGCTCAAGCGGCACAGCGTAACCCGGCATTTCACGATTTCGGCGGCGCTGGTGGTGCTGAGCGGCCCGCAAAGCGCGGAAGCGGCTGGATTGGGCAAAGAGATCCTCGACTCCCGGAGTGGCGATGGATTCAGCTTTGCCGATTTTTGCGCCGATATGGCGGGCGTGATGTTTGCTACCCATGTACGTGACGAAAACATATCCCTCCAAGAAGTTGCCGCACGTTTCCATATCGAGGACTACGTCCCCAAGATGGAAGGATTGGCCGATGACCTCCCTTGGGATACCTTCTTGAAACAATATGGCGAGGCCGGTTCCGAGAACTTCCAGCGGCAGCGAGCCGACCTATTTCATCGCATCCTCGCCCTGCCGGCATACCGTGCGCCGGAGAATCCGAAAAAAAAAACATGAAACGGGCCAACGATCCATTCGAGAAGGCGGTCCAACTCCAGGTGCTGGAGATGTGCGAGCGCGATCAGCAACTGTTGGCCTATGAGATCCACGACGGCTTCGTCCAACCGGCTACGGCGGCCCTAATGAACCTGCAAGCGAGCCTCTCCGCGTATGCAACCGACCCAGACAGGGCACTGGAGAACATCGTCCGCGGCGTGCAATTGCTCCAAGAAAGCCTATCCCAAGTGCGGTGTCTGATCGGTGGGCTGCGGCCCGTTGTCCTCGAAGATCAGGGGCTGGTGGCTGCCGTCGAAAAGCTCGTTTGCGACACCAAAAACCGCACGGAGATTCAGATCGACTGGTCGCATCAAGTCGAGTTCCAGCGACTGGCCCCGGTGGTGGAAATGTCGCTCTTCCGCATCATCCAGGAGGCCCTCCGGAACGCCCTGCGCCACAGCCACGCCGATCGCATCGAAATCGCCCTGACTCAGACCGGCAGAACCCTCGGTGCCAGAATCCAGGACTGGGGCTGCGGCTTTGATACCTCGGTCCCCAGGCCGGACCACTTCGGATTGGAGAGCATGCGAGAGCGGGCGCGACTGTTCGGAGGCGCCGCTCGGATTCAAAGCGCACCGGGGGAGGGGACTTGTGTCACCGCCGAATTCCCGCTCGTCGAGTAAGTAGAACGGAATTTATTCCTTTTTAAACTGAAAGTGAACCGGATAAGGTCAGGCTCAAAAGCCTGGCGCGCATGATATTCCGGCGGGCGGTCGAACAAAATCGGAGTAGTGGCTTTTGGCCCGCAGTTCGGTATAATGTAACTGTCGTGCATAGCACACAGCTTATTGGTTTGACCCAACTTGAAGAGGTGTAAACATGAAACGAGCATTGCGGTGCGGCGCGTCCTTCTTGGGGATGGCTGCTGTCTGTTTGATGCAGTGGTTAACGGTGACGGACGCTTTGGCCGGCGAAATCACTTTTCGAGACCTTGCCCGAAAATACTTCAAAGACGGCGAGGGGGCAGACCTGGCGAAACTGGTCGGCTTTAGCCACCCGGTCAAGGAGGTTCTCGCCCTGGAATACAAAGTGCTGTTGTTTGCCGACGGCAAAGAGACGGTCGTGGACCCGAAGGCCCACGATTTTCGCGTGGGCGACAAGATCCGACTGGCCATCGAGCCCTTGAACGATTGCTACGTCTATATCTCCCATGTCGGCGCCAGCGGCAAGAGTACGTTTCTGCTGCCGGCGGAAGCAGAGCAACCCCCGTTGGCCAAGGCCGGCAAGCCGATGCCGCTGCCCTTGGACGGATTTTTCGAGTTCAGCGAACCGACCGGCGAGGAGACGGTGCTGGTCGTGGCCACCGAGAAGCCCGTGGCGGATCGTGCCGTGTTGGCCAGTGTGTTGACAAAGAAACCGGACGAGAAATTCACCCCCGAGGAAGAGGCCGTCCGCAAGACCATTAAGGCCACGGTCAAAAAGGCAATGAAATCGGCCCGCGAGAAGCAGAAGGAACTTCTGGGCAATACGGTCATGTATCGAGGTTTAACGACCGGCACGGCAATCCAGGACATGATCAAGGATGTTCATACCCGCGGGGTGACCGAGGGAACTTTTGAAGAACCTTCGCGTGATGGTACGGGCGGAACCTGTGCCATGTACATCAGCACGGAGAAAGGCGGTCAGTCACGGCTCCTTGTGACCATTCCGCTGAAGTCCAGTTCCAAATAGCAGGCGCGTCAGGAGCAAGTCCATGCGACGGATTCATTCGTGGCAGGCGGTGGCGGTTTTTTCTGCGATGCTCTTGGTAATCGCGCCAACTTCGGGATGGGCGCAACAAGTCGTCCAGCGCGACTTGATTCGCATCCGTCAAAGCGCGCAAGATGAACCTTGGTTGCGGATCGACGCGGGAGGCCACACGGCATCCGTCCGGGCGTTGGCCTTCCTGCCCGACTCGCTGCGACTCTGCTCCGCCGGCTTGGACAAGAATGTCGAGATCTGGAATCTTTCGGCCCTGCGCGACTTGCATCGCATCTACTTGCGAGAACGCACAATTCGCTGGCAGGTCGCCCGGGGGATGCGAGGTAACATTTATGCTATTGCCGCGGCTCCGGATAACGGACTGCTGGCGATCGGTGGCTACGGGGCGATGGGTTCGCTGGGCGAGATCGTGTTGGTTGACCCGCTGAGTGGGACATTGGAGCGAGCTCTGGAAGGACACCGGCAAACCATCTGTTCCCTGGCCTTCTCGTCAGACGGGAAGTGGTTGGCCTCCATGGACACGGCCGGGGAGACGCGGCTATGGAACCGGAAGACTTGGGCTTCGGTGGTGCTCTACAAACAGGACCGCGAGACGTATGGCCCGGAGTTGGCCGCCAGAATTGCGCAACAGCCGAAGTTGCGTCCCGTGGCATTTGCGGGCAGCGACTACCTGATCGTGCCTGCATGCGTTAGCAAGGCAGACGACGCTCGCTTGCGGTGGCAGCTTCTGCGAATCCGCGCGGCGGATGCGAAAGACTTCCGGGTTCTGGAGACCATGCACAACGATTTAATTACGGCTCTGGCCGCCAGCAAGGACGGTGCGCGGCTGGCATCGGCCGATGCGGAGGGCCATCTTTACCTGTGGGATCTAGCCCAAGGCGACCCGCCTAAACGCCTACAGCCCGGCGGCGGAGTCCTGTCGCTCTGCTTCAGTCCGGATGGGCAAACCCTGGTCGCCGGTCTGCTGGCGAGTACTGTGGCCGGGCAGGGGCAACTTCAAGTATGGGACGTTGCCACGCAGGGCCTGACGAGAAAAGTGACATTGCCGGACCATGTCTACGCTTGTGCGGTCAGCCCCGATGGAAAGCGGGTGGCCTATACTGGCGGCGATCACGGCGAGGTGTTCGTCGATGCGCTGAGCGGCTCGGCAAAACCCGGCGTCTTGGAAGGCACGGGTCGGCGGATCGGGAAAGTGGCTTTTGCCAAACAAGCACCGTTGTATCGAGTTGCCTTTGGACCGCTAGTTCCCGGCATGGGAATGAACCAGGGCAACCTGACCAAGACTTTCGATATGGCGAAGTTGTCGATCGGCAGGGTCACCAACGAGTCCGACTGGATGGCTGCCGACGAGTTCCACGGCGGCTGGACGGTCGATCGCAACAAGGACGGCTCGCTACAGTTGCTGCGAGGCGGCATGCCCCAGGGCACGGTCGTGCTCGGGCCGCAAGTGCCTGGGCTGGACGAAGGCAAACCGCGCTGTTACTGCTGGCTGGCGGATGCCTCAGGCCAACCCTACGCGATTGCCGTGGGCACCGATATCCAGAACAGCATCTACGTATGCCAATTGGTTGAGCGGGGACCGTGCCCTGTTCTGCGGCACTTCCGCGGCCACAGCGATGTCGTGACTTCGGTGGGCGTGTCGCAAGATCTGAGGTATCTGGTTTCCGCTTCGGCCGACGGAACCGTGCGATTTTGGAGCCTGGCCGATTGTGCCGAGGGCGTCAAGCCGCAGGGACGCTGGGGAGCGATCTTCGCAGCCCGCGGTGAACAACTCGTCGTGACAAATTTGTACGCGGCCAGTCCTTTGTTCCGCAAAGGAATGCGCAAAGGAGACCTACTTGTTTCGCTTCGCTGGCCTGCCGAGCAAAGCGAGCAAGTCGCGAGAGGAGCCGAGGCCATGTTGGAGAAACTCCAGTCGCTGCCCTGGGGCACTCAGATTGTCTTCGAGTATTCCCGCAACGGTGCTCCGCAACCGACATTCCAACTCCTTCCGGCATGGCAGCCGCTGGCCACGTTGTTCGCCAGCGAAACGGGCGAATGGGCCTTCTGGACTCCCGAAGGATATTACGATGCCTCAATGAATGGCTATCGACTGTTCGGCTGGCAGGTCAATCGTGGCCTGCAACGTCTGCCCGACTTCTACCGAGCCGATCAATTCTACAAGGAATTGGAGCGGCCCGGCGTCATGGAACGACTACTGCCATCGGGCAGTCTCGACGAGGCATTGCGGCATGCGTCGGTCACTCCCAAGGTTCCCCCGCATGAAGTCCTCCGTGCGAAAATCGCCGCCACACCCCGAGTTGAGATCCTTTCGCCCACTGCCGGAATCCAGATCGGCGAGAATACTACGCGGGTGCAGGCCCGCATCGCCGTGCCCGCCGGTTGCAAACTGCTGGATGCCAAGGCGTTTGCCAACGGGGTAACCGCTGCAAGTCGCAAACTTCTTTCGGAGCAGCAGACCAACGAAGGGAAGGAGTCGGTCTATGAGTGGGAACTGCCGTTACCCAGCGATCCGACGAATCTCATCGAGGTGGTCGTGGGAACGGACTCGCCGACGGCTGCCTTCGGCAACGTGATCGTCCAGCATGGACTGGGCCTGCGCCCCCGTCGTACTCGAGAGATCTACGTCGTGGCTCTGGGCATCGATCGCTACAGCGACCCTGAAATCAGGGCATTGACCTTTCCAGTTGCTGATGCCAAGGCAGTCGCTCAACTCCTGCAGTCGCGGACGGCCGGACTCTACCACTGTAACGAGGTTCGTTTGCTGGTCAACAAGGAAGTTACGCCCGCCGCATGGAAGAAGGCGATTGGGGAGCTTCACGATAAATTGAAGGGCAAGGTTGAAGCCGACGATCTGCTGGTGTTCTTTTTGGCCGGCCACGGTATCGTCGACGAAAAGACCCAGAAATACTATTTTGTGGGCCATGATTTTACGATGGCCGATCTTGGCAAGGGGGTTTACAAACAGTGCATTTGTTGGGACGACTTTGCTCTTTTGGCCGACGTGCCTTGCCGCAAGGTAGCCCTCTTGGACACGTGCCACAGCGGAGCAATCCAGCCGTTGCGGACGCGAGATCTCAAGACAGCCGTCCGTGAGTTGCAGGCCGACGTGGTCTTCACACTGACGGCGTCGACCGGCGAGCAGTTGGCCGCGGAAAGCGCAGACTGGCAGCATGGCGTGTTCACCCGTTGTCTGCTAGAGGCCCTGGAGGGCAAGGCCAGCCAGACGGCGACAGGCGTGGTCACACTCGACGAGGTGGTTTCCTATGTGAAAAAAGCGGTGCCCAAGCTTACCCAAGGCGGGCAGACTCCCACGGCAGCACCGGATGACGTTTTACCCTTCACCGCAATCCCGTTGACGCAACCTCGGTAGTTTATGGCTACACTTCAATACGGTCCAGGTGACGAGCCTATTCCCGGTTCCGGGTATCGCGTCGTGAGTTTCCTCGGTCGCGGCGGATTCGGCGAAGTCTGGAAAGCCCGCGCGCCGGGAGGTGCCGAGACGGCCCTGAAGATCATCCGTCTTGGCGGTCGGGAGGGACGCAAGGAGCTGCGCGCGTTGCAGCTCGTCAAACGCATCCGACATCCCAACCTCGTGCCGATCTTCGGTTTCTGGCTCAAGGGCAAGGACGGTCTGGTCCTCGACGATGCCTCGATCGAGGCGGCCGACGTTATGGTGGAACCGAGCGCGTCGTTGACCAAGACGATGTTCGTGCCGGGCGTGCCCGCCCCGGACGCCGCCCAGGAACTGATTATCGCCATGGGGTTAGGCGATAAGAGCCTCTTCGATCGCCTGGAAGAATGCCGAAACGAAGGCCTGCCTGGCATCCCGCCGAAAGAGCTTTTGGGGTATCTGGAAGATTGCGCCGAAGCCATCGACTTTCTCAACCGTCCGATTCATGACTTGGGCATGGGCCGGGCCGCTATTCAGCACTGTGACATCAAGCCGCATAACCTGATGATCGTGGGCGGCTGCGCGCAGGTATGCGATTTTGGTCTAGCGCGGATGATGGGATGCGACCGCGCGACGACTGCCGCGGGTAGCATCGCCTACGCCGCGCCTGAAACGCTGATCGAAAACCAACCCAGCTCGTCCACCGATCAATATTCGTTGGCAATCACCTATTACGAGTTAAAAACCAATAAGCTGCCGTTTCCAGATGACTCCCTGGTGGCGATTCTGGATGCCAAGCGCGAGGAGAAGCTGGATTTCTCCGATCTGCCCGCCGCAGAACAAGGCGTGCTGAGGCGGGCCACGCTGCGCAATCCAGACGAGCGCTATGCCTCGTGCCGCGAGATGATCGAAGCCCTTCGGGACGCAACCTCCAGCGCAGATCGGCCTCTTGTCAAGAGAGCACGAAGATCCTTGCTCCCCTGGGTTGTTGTTTTCCTGGTTCTGGGCGTTTCGGCCGGAGGAGCGTGGTTCGCCTGGTTGCGGCCCTGGCCCTTCGGCCGGCCCACCGCCGTCACGCCTGCCCCTATTCCGGCTAAAAGTCATGCAACCAGTCTGGTGCAAACCCCTGATCGGCCGAAGAATGGCGAAGCCTTCCTAGAACGTGGCACGCAGACCTTGAGCAACCAGGATTTCGTCGCCGCCATACCGGACCTGGAGCAGGCGGCAAAGTTCATGCCCAGGGAGGCCAAGGTGTTCAGCCGTCTCGGGGCGGCCTGGTCGGGGCAGAAGCGATGGGACAAAGCGGTGGAAAGTTACACAACGGCAATCGAAATCGAACCCCACCCGTTGGACTACGAGGCACGCGGCCGGGCCTACCGGGCACTTCGCTCGTTGGATAACGCCATCGCCGATTTTCGGCAGTCCGTCGAGTTGAATCCGAAGAATGCCCAGGCCTACGCAGAACTGGGCGATGCCTACCTGGACAAGGAGAACCCGGTGAGTGCCATTCCGGAACTTAGCAAGGCGGTTCAGATCTGCCGTACCGATCCGAAGGCCAATTTCCGTGAATTCAGCGCATGCCACCTCCGCGCCTACGCCTATCTCAAGCTTGGCAAGATCGACGATGCGGCTGCCGATTTAGAGCGAGTTTTCGACTTGGCCCAATCGGATCAAGATCGCGCGAGCAGCCATGACTTGTTCTATGCCCTGAGTGTCAAGCTCGCGGAAGCCAAACGTTATGCCGACGCCGTGCGTTGGATCAAGAAGGCCATTGAACTTGCACCCGACGAGGTGATCCGCAACACCTACCGTGAGCGGTTGAAGACGTACTCTGCCGAGCCGACCCCAGTCCCCCCACCTCACCCAAATCCGTAGTTCCTAATAGATGATAAAGCGGACGGTCTGGTTAAGCCGATAAGGGCAAAAGAGGCTTGGCCTGTCTGTGTCTGTAAAGTATCCGCTAATGGGGGGGTGCCCGGGTGTGGCTCCGTTGTGGTTGACGGAATGCAATCAAGTGACTTCGTCCATGGAGGGGGAATATGAAGGGAATCTGTTTTGCGCGCTGTGCGTGTCGTGTGTTTGCCATGATGATGTTGGTCGCAGGACTGCTTGCGGCCACGCCACAAGTCAGCTTGGCCCAACTCTCCAGACGATGTGATCCTTGTCCTACGACCCCCTCGACGGGCGCGGCTCAACCGGGAACAGGAGCCCAAGCGGGTAGTGGTGACACGTCGGAGACTAGCCCTGCCGCGAATCTGTTCGCCCAGCAGGACGTTGGTGCGGCTGGCGGCGGGGCCAGTGCTGCTCCGACGATGATCGGCGATTTTCTCGGTTCCAGCGGTATGGTGTTGACTTTAGCCAACAGTCCTACCCGAACGAGAACCGTGGCTCCCCCGGGGGGTGCTGTTCCACGATTCAAGATGGCCGAGAACACCAGTCCCATGCCGATGGATCGCGTCTACTTCGATTATGGCTTCTATCACAATGTTCAGCTCAATGATCCGCCCAGCGACGTGAATGCCATTACGTCCGGTTTCGAGAAGACGTTCCTGGGCGGCATGATGTCGTTCGAGATGCGTCTACCCATGGCCTCAACGCTCGACAGTAACGTCTACCTGGATGGAACGACTCGCACTCACGTCGGGGAAATTGGAGACCTGGGCATGGCCTTGAAGTGTCTTCTGATCCAGTGTGACACGGTGACTCTGTCTGGCGGTCTGGCCATGACGGTGCCGACGGCGCAAGATTCGCAGTACTTTGCCAACAGCTTCGACTCGAATCCCCAAGTGATTATCAAGAACCGGTCCGTTCATTTGCTGCCATTTGTGGGCGGACTGTGGATCCCCAACGACCGCTGGTTCGGCATCGGGTATTTCCAGTTGGACATCGATAGTAATGGTGACCCAGTCGACGCCAATAACACAACCGTCGGACGCTATCGGGACGCGACGATGATGTATCTCGACCTGACGGTGGGTTACTGGGCCTTCCGCGGCGAGGAGCACCGTTTCCTGACGGGCCTGGCCGGTGTTCTCGAGGTGCATGTGAATCAGTCGTTGAACACCGCCTCCGTACTTGAGTTCCCGTCCGGCAATGGCACAGTGGGCTCTCCGTCGTCGATCTCGATTGTCGATATGACCGTTGGTGCTCACGCCGAGGTTGGTAAGTACACCACGCTGACCGCCGGATACTGCACGCCCCTGACAAATCAGCGGCAATTTGATGGGGAGTTCCGCATGCTGATGAACTACCGGTTCTAAGTTGATCAATAACGAACGCCGGTTGAAAAACCAACTTCGTTGTTCTCGACGTTTGCCAGCGAACGAGTAAAACCTTATTTGAACCCGTTCTACCGCCCCCCTGAAAAATGTCAATATCCCGCAGAAAACAGCATTTTTTGCCCCCGTAGCTCAGGGGATAGAGCGATGGTTTCCTAATGCAAAGTCGGCCAATTTTGTACACCATCTAAAAACCGCACGGGCATCGTGATTTCTAGGGTTTTTTGTGCTTTTCGCCTTCCTTGTGTTCACTATACGTAGCACCACAAAACACTGTTCGCAGGCGTACGTACGCCCGGTTAATCGCCCTGTCGTGTGCCAGCAGCCCTGAAGGTCCATTGATTCTCTTCGCGTCCTTTCTTTTGTCACTTTATCGCTCCGCCGAACTATCTCGACCGCATCTTCGATTGCTAATATAGGTAGCCCTGCGAAACTTTGCCGCCCACCAGCCTTAGCCAGAACCCGACCTACCCATCTTGCCGATTCCCCCATTACCCCAGGAATCCACCGATGAGCGACAACCATGCAAAACCGTCTGAGCTGCCAGCCAACTTGATGGCACTGCAACTTCAACTCGCCGATCTGGCAACACGCACCAAACAGGTGGTCAGCAAGCCGCAGGAACGATCTCAAGCAACGCAGGGTCCAGTTCTGGTGATTCGGGGCAAGTAGCTCGGGCTATCTCTGAATGTCAGCACCGCAAGCAACCCCTGCCTGTACCGTGTCGCTGTTTACGCAATTGCGTGCGGCTTTGGCGATCGCTGGCATAGACACCAGCCTTCAGGTGCCAATAGCTAAAAAAAGGCACTTTCGTGGCATTATAACCCGGAATGCCTAGCTTAGCCGTCCGCCAGCCTTTGACGCTCACCTAAATTGACCAGTCTTTGCTCAGCTAAATAGGACTACT
>JBAWVO010000172.1:0-13921 GCA_037147235.1 Planctomycetota bacterium
GATGGTGACTCCTTCCGACCACGTTCCGTCGAGGTTGTTCGTGCGGAGGGGTTGGTTGCCGTTGTCGAGGCCATAGAGGGTGAGGGTTTTCCCGATGTCCTCCGGGGTGGACGGGTAGGCCCGGACGAGCCTTCCGTCGCCAAAGATGGTGTTGTAGGTGGGGACCCGGCCCTTGTCGAGCGCCGCAGTGTCCCCGTGGCTATTACCGAATTCCGAACGGTAGCCGCGTGGCTCCATGAACTGATACCAGAGATTGTGCAGGGGCACCACGCGCTCGCCGCCATGAGACCACGACCGCCGGCACCAGTTCAGCTTGCGGATTTGGCCGACGTAGCGCGGCCAGACGACGCAGCCCCGGCGCACACAGGTTTGCATGGGCACGACGGTTCCCGGCCAGTCACCCCGGCGCAAGAGGCGGCGGATGGCTTCGTTGACGATGTCGGCGAAGTCTGAGGAAGCCGGGTTGACGCCCGCGACCTTGGCGACCGAAGAGGTTTGGATGTCGTAGTAGGTGAGCATAGGTCAAGGGGGCAGGACGATTGGCCAAGTGCGGCCCGCGCCGCCGTTGTAGAGGTAGGCGACTTCAACGGAAGTAAATCTGGATTGAGCGTTGAAAGCAATTTCATCCAGCAACAAGTAATTGACGGTTCCTGATCCGGGATAATACACACTCACTTCAACGTCGTAACGATCTGTCGCCCTTGCTGGAATTCCAGAGTCGTGGGTCAATTCAGGTCCGTTATTGATGGAAATCCCAACCTTGTCCACATCGAAGAAAAGATGAACAAAATTCCAAGTATCGAATGGCAACGAAATTAAACCATCCAAAACCCAAGTTTTTGAAACGAAAACATCGGAACCGTCAAGGTATCCGTAATCAAGAGAAAGATAGGGTGGTGTAGGGCTGAAAGATAATCTGGATGTAAAAAGAACATGAAGGAAATTTGCTGTGCAAAAACGTATTCCGTAATTAGGGATGCCCTCAGCGGACAGCGGTTTTATCCAAAACACCAAAGACAATCCACCCCCGCTTCCAGTTTGACTGAGAAGTGTGTAAAAAGATATATAATGAAAATCATCAGTGGCGTTTGCTAAATAAGACCATCCCGTATTCAACTGTGGAGCGGTTCTGACAGGATAAACACAATTCCCGTACAGTCCGGGTTGTGAAGCAAATGAAACTCCATCAGTCCAAGGGTTAAGCGGGGTTCCATTGATGCTGTCTAATCTTTTAACATCGATTCCCGCCTCATCCATATTCCAGTATGCATCAATCACAGATTTGGCCACCACCAAAACCGTGAACGACTTGGACGCCGAATCGCCCGCAGGGGTGACGATCTTCAGGGTGAACGTGAACGGCCCCGGCACCGTAGTCGTGCCTGAAATCGTGACGGTCGCCCCGTCGCCGGACAGCGAAAGCCCGTCTGGCAAGGCCCCGCTGGTGACGGACCAAACATTGCCGGACCCCGCCACCGTGCCCCCAACCGCCGTGACTGAGGCTGACACCGCCGCGTTGAACGCCAGTTCGCTGGGCAGAATGCTTCCCATGCAAACCTTGTGAGCCTGCGCCTGCGAGTCAGCGAATTTCTGGGCCGCCAGATTGGCCGCGCTTTGGCTCTTGGCGGTGAACAACCCCGCCCGCACCGTGAAAGTGAAATGAGTACCGTCAGGGCAAACCGCATCGCCCTGGCGCTCAGAATTGAAATAGAGCGGGCGGGACAGAGGCGGCAACGGATTCTGCGAGCCGCCACCTTGCCCGCATTCTTGGGCAAAGGTGTTCTGGCACTGCTGATCCAAGGTCGCTGCCAACACCGCCAGATTGTCCCCTGTGACGTAATCAGCCGAAAGGACGTGCCCGCAGCAGTCGTAATACAGCCTGCCTCCCTGAAGGGCGGTGCCCGTCTGGTCAATGAAGCAGTTTTGAGATGGAGGGCAAATCAGGAAGTACGGATAGGACGGGTCCCCGGTGAGGGTGGCGAGATACGGGTCATCCGGCAAGGCGATGATGGCCGCGCCGCACCCCCGACATGGTAGCGTCTCAATCATGGCACTGGGCAGAATGGCCGCACCGACTGCGGCGCGAACGACGGTTGCGGGATGGTGACGGCCTTGAACCGGGCACCGACGAAGGTGCAATGGCCTTGGATAACGATGCGGATTTGGAACGTGTAGGCTTCGCGCAAGGGTCGGTTGTTGCTGGCGTCGTACACGTTGGCCGGGGGCTCGCCCAACCCCATGCGTGGCCGAAAACCCGGCTGACTATTGACCGGGGTGGTGTCCTGGCACTCGCACCATGCGAACCACGGTATCCAAGCCGGATATTGGTCCGGCTTGTAGTAGACGTCGAAACAGACGGTCCCAACCAAGTCTTCCACCTGAATCTCGCCGTCCAGCAGGCGCAAGAGTTGACGACCCCGAATGTCTTCCTGCCCGAACTTGAGCGAGGCGGAATCGAAACGGAAGGTGATGGGAATGGACGTAGCCCCGTTCTGGTCGGCCAGATTGGCGTAGTTGTCCTTCAAAATCTCCCAAAGCTCAATGGCGGTGATGTTGTCATTCCAGACGAAGGCGAAAGCCCGCTCCACGTCATTGAAGTCGCCCAGCACGAGGGACAGGACGTTCAGCCCGTTCCAGATGCCCGAGTCATAGACGCTGGGCAGCTTCCCCCGCAGGGACGACACCGGATCGAAGTTAAGGGGCACGAGGCCCTTCCAAAACACCCCATGCGGCCCGGCAATGGGGTGGGTCGTGAGCAAGTATCGGTTGTCGAACACGATGGCGGAGGCGAACCGCAGTAGTCCCGGATCGTCCAGACCCAGCACGTTAGACACTTCTTCGCTGATGGGCGTGTTCCCCCAGACGTTGAAATCCCGCCTGCCCAGAATCAAAGACCGAAGCCCGTCAATAGACCTGAACATCAAGTCACCGTTCTCAACGACGGTAGAGTCCTGCCCCTTACCGCCGTTGGTAATGAGGGCCTCGGTTAAAATCGGGTTGGTCATGGACTGCCACGTCAGGCGGTCCACGGGGGCGTTGCAGGAAAACACGTTGGTCGCGGTGAGCACCTGAAGCGGCCCTTGGCCAAGCGACATGTCGAGGTTGGCAATGAACCGCATGGCCGAAATACTGCCCAAGGGTCCCGGCACCGAAAACGTCCCCCCGCCGACGATGTAGAGGTTCTCGGTGATGTAGAGCACGGCATCCCGGTAGTTCTGGGCGGGCGTGCCGGAAGCCCCGCCCCGGATGTCCCCGGCCAGGAACTGCTTGCCGTCAATCAGGCTGATCCATACCCGGCCACGCCCATAGACCCCCATGCGCCCCGGCGGCAACTGGAATCCGATTTGGTTCACCCAAGTCACCATTGAGGTGGTAGGGATTTCAACCCCGATGGGTCCGGCGTTGACGTTCATCAAGTCCACGTTCAGACCGGTGATCTTCTGCACGGCGAACATGCCGAACGTGCCAATGGTGATGACACTTCCAACGTAGAGATTCGTGACGGCGGAAAAAGGCACCGCCAGCACCGTGCTATTGACGGCGGGAATGATGAAGCTCGCGGTGGTGCTGGTGGCATACCCGATGGACCTTGCCCAGTTCGACCGGACACACTTCTTCCCCCCTGGGTCAGTGACCCCGCCCCAGCTTGGGAAGTTGACGTTGAAGAATATCGGGTTGTTGATGCCGTCGTTCCAGATGATCCACTTCTCAGCCGGAAACAGCCAATGCTGGTCAGCGTTGGCGTCTTGATGGGTGGCCGCATCGGAAACCTGCCGGACAATGATGGTGACGCCGTTGATGCTGCAATCGTAAAGCACCCCTGAAATCGCCACCACCAGCCCCTGGGGGCCGTTGTCGGGAATGTAGAACTCCCGCCCCTGGAACTTGCCCGACTCGAAAGCGGCCTGCACAGCGGGCGTCTCGAAACTGAGAGTCCGCTTCACGTAAACCGGACGATGGTGGGCGAAGTCATCCCGCACGGTGACGTTGACCGCCCCGGAGAGGGTCGTCCGGGGCAGCTTCAGCGGCGATCGAGTCTGGTTCACCCCGCCGTCGAAGTCCTCCAGGAAATCGAACAAATCAACCGGCTTGAAGTCAACGCCCATGCTCAGAAGAGTTTGAGGGCCACTAGATCGGACTCGTTGGCGAACACCGCGCCGCCGCCAGCATGGTTGTCAGGCTGGGCGGTAATGTTCGCCTGAAGCTGAATCTCGTCCCCTACGGTCGCAGTGGTGTAGGCGAAGAACGGAAGCACGATGATAGGAAGGGTGTAGGTTCTGGTCGTCATTGTGTCCAGCCCAAGATAGGCCGTCACGGGGGTAGGTTGAGGGGTGGTCAAATCGGCGGGCGTATTGTTCACCCGAGCGAGCTTGGCCGTGATGATTTGGTTGGCGGCGTAGCTGGCGTCATTCACATCCACCCTGAGCCGAGCAAAAATGAGGTAGGTCCCCGCCGTCGCCAGCGTGATCTGGCTGGACAGCATCATCGCAAACGCCACGTCCAGTTATTGCGGCGCACCCACCCCGTAGATCGCCACCGGCGCGGCCAGCGTCCCGCCCCCCGGCCCGGCAGGCCCCTGCGGCCCGGTCGCCCCGGCTGGCCCCACCGGACCCGTCGCGCCAGGGATACCGGGAATGTTCACCGTTTGCGGGGTCGTGCAACATGGCGTGCAAGGTGTTGGGCTCATAAAATCATATCTGTTGACATTTTCAAGCCAAAAGGCTACCAGTTGACATGCGCCTATTCGCGTTAAAAGTCAACCGTTAAGTGAAATCCGCGTATAACACATTGTATCCAGACACATGGTCGGACTTGGCCATCGAGTTCAACGCCATCGTGTCCGGCGGCCACTGGCTGAACGCGAAAGGCCAGAAGTGCGGTCTCGGCCTGTTCGGCCATTTCATGGCGGCCCGAAAGCTCATCTGGCCAGAACGCTATCGGCACGAATGGACCGACTTGCTCTATCGGAACTTCATCGAAAACGATATTACGATTTGCATGGGCGCGGCAAGTACGTCTAAAACTTCCCACGCCTCAGAATACGTCCTGATTCGCTACTGGACCGCCCCATCAAACACCCTGGTCGTCGTTTCCACGATTGACATGGACAAGCTCGATACGGGCGTTTTCGGTGAGATCAAAATGCTCTGGGAAAAAGGCCGTGACCGATACCCTTGGCTGGATGGAAACCTGCTCGAACACCGCCGATTCATCTCCAGCGACAACATCGAAGAGGGAGACGTGCGTGATTTCCGCCGTGGCGTGATTGGAAAACCTGTGTACGTAGGAGGGCGTTGGGTCGGCCTGGGGAAGCTCGCTGGCACCAAACAGGAAAACATAATTTTCCTGGCGGACGAGTTGCAATTCATGGCTGAAACTTTTATTGGATCCTGGCCGAACCTGTTTTCCAACGGCAATGTAAAAATCATCGGCAGTGGCAATCCCAAGCACGATCCCGACGACCAGCTTGGCATTGCGGCGGAACCGAAAGAAGGTTGGGCCAGTGTGGGCGAGCCGTTGGTCACGACGACCTGGAAGACGCGGCACATGGGCGGGGTGTGCGTCAACTTGGTTGGCACCGATTCGCCGAACTTCCGGGCGGTGGCCAAGGGTCTGCGGGAGCCCTACCCCAAGCTGATTGGCCCCCGGTACGCCGAACGCATCGCTCACGATTGGGGCGCGGACTCGCCGCAGTATTACAGCCAAGTCAAAGGCGTGATGCGGATTGACATGGCGGTGAAGCGCGTTATCACCCGAATGCTCTGCCGAGAGCATGGGGCGCTTGGGAAGGTGATTTGGTCCGGGAAGCCCACGACCAAGGTAATGGGCATTGACCCGTCCTACGGCGGCGGGGACGCCTGCATCGAAGTAATCATCGAATGGGGTGAGGACGTTTCAGGTGTAGAGATCGTCCGCGTAGCGTCCTGGAAGCAGATCAAGCTGAACATCTCGAAAGACAAGTCGGTGGAGGACCAGATAGCCGACGTGGTGTTTGAGGACCTTGAACGCGAGAAAATCCCATTCCAGAACTGCTTTTATGACCCCTATGGCAAGGGAACTATGGGTTTTGCATTCTCACGGCGCTTCCCGCAGGGGCGGTCTCCCATTCCAGTGGACAGCGGAGGTAAGCCCACCCCGCGCCCGGTGCGGGCGGGCCTGTTTGTGGATGAGTCGGACAGCTTTGGAATCACGACCAAGCGGCTGAAGCGGTGCGACGAGCACTACTCGAAATTCGTATCGGAGGCATGGTTCTCGGTGCGCTACGTGATTGAGGCGGGCCAGATGCGCGAGTTCCCTGAGAGCATCATGCTTGAAATGTGCGGGCGCAAATACGACACGGTGGCGGGCAACAAGATCGAGGTTGAGCCCAAGGACGAAATGAAGGACCGGGGACTGAAGAGTCCGAACCAAGCCGATGCACTTTGCGTAGCCCTCGAAGGCGCACGCCAGCGCGGATTCAAGATCGGACAACTGAGCAACTCGGTTGTGAAAGAGACGGAAGAGGATGATTTCTTCGCCGAGGAAGCCAAGAAGTGGAAGGACACCATTCGGTCGAAACTGCTGAAATATGCCTAACCCCTGTAGGTTGAAAACATACGAGGTAACGCCCCCCGGAGGCTACCCCTACCTGGAGCCCGACGGCCACAAGTTCGGCTCTTCCCCCATGATCGAAGACACGGCGCGGCGCGTGGCGGCCTACCGGGCGTCCAACGGCCGGCCCCGCGCTTCGGTGCGGGAAGCCCTTGAGGACGTGGACCAATACACTTGCGCCCGTCTGGGCAACATGGCCCAGTGGTGTCTCTGCAACGACCAAGCGGCGGGCAACGTCTCGTTCGGGCCGTCTAGCCCGATAGTCTCGCCATGTCATGGCTGCGGGGCTAAAGTTTAACAATAACACTCGAAATGCCTTTCAAGGATCACAACGCACATTTGGCTTACCAGCGTCGGTACAATGCCCAACGCCGTGATAAAGACAGAGCCTATAGAAGCGCGAACAAAGATCACATAAACGCTTTAAGTATAGCGCGTTATAGAGCTTGTAAGATTGAAGGAAAAACCACCCAGCAACAACGATGGTGCGCCAAAAATCCAGAGAAGGCAAGGATGCTAAATGTAAGAAATCAGGCTACCAGAAGAGCTAAAATGTCGAATGCTCCATTCGACCCGAGAGGAATAAAGAAATTTATCTCTGAAATTCGGAGAAATAAAAGTGTTCGTTGTTATTATTGCGACAGGACAATACCAGGTTCAAATGTGCATATTGATCACGTTGTAGCACTCTCTAAAGGTGGTGCTCATTCCATTTCAAATTTGTGTGCTTCATGCCCGGAATGTAATCTAGGCAAGAATTCCAAAATGATTAAAGATTGGATGAGGCTTGGTCAACAAATACTAGCGATATGAACCTACTGACCGAAATCAAGAACGACATCACCGGCGCTCAGGCCATAGCCGACTGGCTCGGTGGCGAGCCCCCGGTGGACTGCTTGGTCGCGCTATGCCGGGCCGACTGCTGCGTCCAGGGCAACGACGGAAAGCCCTGTCTGGAAAACGTAGAACCGGGTTGGTGGTCGCGCCACCTGAAGGAGCCGGTGGCCCGCTGGATTACGAAAGAGTTGGAAGAGAAGAACCGCATGTCGCTGAAGACCCCGCATGACGATCAATTGCACATTTGCCGGGTGTGCCAGTGCTGTTTGGCTCTTAAAGTGTGGACGCCCGCCAGTGTTTTACGACGGCACGTCAGCAAAGACAAATTGAACAAAATGCCCAGCTTTTGCTGGCAACGGAAGGAACTACTGTGAACTTTTCAGATGCAAGCCGGGTGTTGGCTACAATCCGAGCCGGCGATGCGGTGGAAAATGTCAGGGGTGAAAACCGTGTGAAGGTCAATAATGCGGCCAACGCCTTCCCGCCATTGAGCAAGGAGGAAGCCGATTCGGTGGGCCTCAAGATCAACGTGAACTTCGGCGAGTTAATGAACACCATTGCTCACGCTCGCCGCCAATATCTGACGGCGTTTTTGAGCAGCGAGACTTTCTTCAAGGTGAAACTTCCCTACGCCCCGGCAGAGCACCAAAGCGAATGGGAGGAGTTCATTACCAAGGAGATCAACCGTCCCTTGCGCAAGTCCCTCAAGTATTTCGAGCTTCACAACTCAAGGTGGTCCTCTGTAGTCACACACGGCGTCGGGGCGATGCGCTGGCCGCACGCCGACGAGTGGTGTCCAAAATTTGTCCCCATGTCGGACCTTCGGATTCCGACCGACACCACGCTGGACTTCGAGAATCTTGGATGGTATGCCGTCCGGCACATCTACACGCCGTTCGAGTTGATTAAAGAGGCATTCAGACCGGGCAAGGCCAACGGCTGGGACAAGAAGGCGGTGGTGGACATGGTGAAGAACTACAAGGAGATCAACTGGGAATCCGCCCCCAACCACTACGACATTGAGACCAGCCCCGAGAAGTTCGCCGAACTCATCAAACAGGATGGCGGCTACTACGCCAGCGATGCCATGCCGGGGATACCGCTCTGGCACTTCTTTTTCGAGGACCTGACCGAAGACGGGCCAAACAAGTGGTTCTTGCGGATCGTGCCTGAGACAGGCGCGGTGCGGGGCACGCCCCCGGATGACTTCCTCTGGCAGTCTGAAGAGCCGATTGCGGACCATTGGAAGCACCTGATTCATTGCCAGTACGGCGACCTGAGCACGGACGCCCCGTTCAAGTTCCATTCCGTCCGGTCCTTGGGATTCGCTCTGCTGGAGCCGACATTCTACACCAATTTGACTCGGTGCCGACTGCTTCAACACGTCCACGACAACTTCAATGTCTGGCTGAGGTTGACCGACCCCGCCGACAAGGCGCGGGCGGCGGTGCAGGAATTCGGAAACCTTGGCGTGGTGCGAGAAGGCGTCCAGATCGTGCCCCGAGAGCAACGTCACCAGATTGACTCTGGCCTTGTTGAAATGGCCATGTCTCAGTTGCAGCAGCTTCAACAGGAAGCCAGCAGCACCTACACCCAGCAGACCGATACCGGCACCCAAAAGGAACAGACCGCCTTCGAGACCAGCGTGAAGGTGCAACAGGTGAACGCCATGCTTTCCGGCCTGCTGATGAAGGCGTTCAAGTATGAGAGCTTCGCCGACATCGAAATCTGCCGGCGGTTCTGCCTGCCCAACAGCAAGGACCCCGATATCATGGCATTCCAGCGCCGAGCCAAGGCGGCGGGCATCCCCCGGCAATGGCTGGACGTGACCCAATGGGACATCGAGCCGGTGACGCCCCTGGGCATGGGCAACCCGACGGCGGCACAGGCGGCGGCCAAGGAATTGATTGCATTGAAGCCAATGTTAGACCCCACCGCCCAACAGGAAGTTCTGCATGAAGCAGTGTTGACGGTTACTGGAGACTCTCGAAAAGCGGCCCGATTGGTCCCTCTGGGCAAGAAACGCGGGCTCAATGACGCCCAACGAGACGCCCAGTTCTCCTTCGGAACGCTCATGCAAGGCGTGCCCATCGCCCCACGCGAGGGCCTGCCCGTCATTGACCAAGTGCAGACCATCCTGCCCCTGCTGGCCGGGAAGATCGTCCAAATCGAGCAGCGGAACAACATGGCCACCCCGGAAGAGGCCCAAGGCTTGGGTCAGGTGGGCCAGTACATCGGAAAACTCATCGCCCAACTCGCCCAGGACCCCCAAGAGAAGCAGCTTGCCAGCCAAATGGGAAACCAGCTTGGCCAGTTGATGAACCAAGTCAAGGGCCTGGCGCAACGCGGACAGGAAGCCGCCCAGAAGTCCGCCCAGGCCGGCGCGCAGGGCAACGGGCAAGACCCCGGCGCCATGGCCAAGCTTCAGGCCCAAATGATGCAGGGCCAGATGAAGCTCAAGCAACAGGCCGCTGAGCACAAACAGCGTGAGATGGCCCACCGCCAGAAGCTGAAGCAGGACGGCGAGGCGTTCGTTCGGGAACAACGCCGCAAGGACGCCGGGGCGTTCGCGGACATTCAGCGCCAGGGCGAACAGGCCAAGAGCCGCATGAAGAGCCTTGGAGGGGACGAAGAATGACCCCCGAAGGCTGGGTGGATGGGGAAGGCCCCGAAGAAGAACAGGACGACGAATGAAACCTGTATCAGATACCATTGCTTGCGTTGTGGATCATGGTCTTTTTTTGCCATTGGCCCTCCGACTGGCCGAAGACTTCAAACACGTCTTCTATTTCTCCCCCTTCGAGGAAGGCTTCTCGCACATCGCCAAGGGCTGCATCGGGGACGGATTCGAGGACCGCAACCTTGAGCGCGTGTCCGGGGTGTTTGAAGCCAAACGAAAGGGCGCGGACGTGTTCGTGTTTCCCGACATCGAGCATTCCGACCTTCAGGTTGAACTACGTTCCCAAGGCATCCCCGTCTGGGGGTCCGGCACCGGTGACTCCATCGAACTCAACCGCGAGAAGTTCGCCCGCATCCTGAAGGAGACGGGGTTGGAAGTGTTCCCGCACACGGTGGTAGTGGGCGTCGAGGCGCTGCGCGAACACCTCCGGGACGTAGAGGACAAGTTCATCAAAATCAGCCGGTGGCGCGGAGATATGGAAACAAGTCACTGGCGAAGCTACCGGGAAGACTCATCGCTGCTTGACCAGTGGAGCCTGAAGTTCGGTCCCCTGCCCATGCGTTTTCTCGTGTGCGATTCGATTGAAACAGACCTGGAAATCGGAGGAGATACCTACAGCGTTCTTGGTCAGTGGCCGTCCCTCATGCTCAACGGCCTTGAGTGGAAGGACTCGGCTTACCTTTCTGCCGTCACCAAACGCGAGGACATGCCGGAACAGATTCAGGAGGTCATGGAGGCGCTGTCGCCCGTCTTCAAGGCCCACGGCGTAGCCAATGAGTTCTCCAGCGAAATCCGCATTGAGAAGGACACCGGAAAGGCATACTTCACCGACCCGACCATGCGCGGTGGCTTGCCGTCCACAGGGTCACAGTTGATGGCATGGAAAAACATCTCCGAGATCGTCTTGGCGGGAGCGCATGGAGAATTGGTTGATCCAGTCCCGGATTGCCAATACACCGCCGAGACGATTCTCAAAGTGAAGAGCAACCGAAAGGGTTGGGAATGCCTCGAAATCACCGACGAATTGATCCCTCACGCCAAGATAGCCTCTTGCTGCTTCCACGACGGGCAGTATTGCATCCCGCCTGACGATGAAGGCGAAAAGGCTATTGGTTGGCTAGTAGCCACGGGCAACACGCCCGCCGAGACGCTGGAAAACCTCAAGGAACTGGCCGAGGAACTGCCCGACGGCCTGACCGCCGACGTGGAGTCGCTGGCGCACATCATCGAAGAGATCGAATCCGCCGAAAAAGAGGGGGTCCCTTTCGGGGACCCCAACGATCCTATGCCAGAACCGGCTGCGGCTATCAACTGAGACTTATGGATTATCCTTCGTAGCCGTGTCGTGGAACCTCTTGGCCACGCTTTCCCACGCCTTGGCCTTTTCAAGCTCAGAGCGCAATCGGTTTATTTCGTGCGCCAGGATGACGGTATCCCAGTCGCTGGGGACGACTTGGGCTACACGCTGAAGATCAAACTCGCGTTGCTCCGCTACCTGCATGGCCTGTGCCAGCGTCCGGTCTTCAATGGTGGCGTTTCCGTTCACAACTTCTTCTTCCTCAAATACCTCAAGAACAAAGCCATGCGAGCCTCCGTTCTTTTGGGAAGCTGAAGGATGTCTCTGGAGAGATTCAAAAGATCGTCCCGGTTGCTCGTCAGGAGTGTCATTCCGGCGTCTCTCAGGCAAATCTGGGCGTCGTGATACCCGATGGCCACATGTGCCGCCGTCATGTCCCCATGCCGGGTCATAATGGGGTTGCCGTCATTGATCAATCTCATGGCGTCCTCATGCAGCCGCCGATGACCTTCCAAGCC
Organism: Planctomycetota bacterium; assembly: GCA_037147235.1. Taxonomy (GTDB): domain Bacteria; phylum Planctomycetota; class Planctomycetia; order Pirellulales; family Thermoguttaceae; genus JANXQG01. Next base: position 11,924 of record JBAWVO010000172.1, read on the forward strand.
GGTGTAGTCAATCGCTCCCAAGCTCTTGGCCTTGATTTCGTAGCAGTCCAGCATGATGTCAATAGCATCCTGGTCGCGAGATGTCAGGCCAGCGTCCACGAGGTTCAGCTTCACCACGTCATCCATGAGCGCGTTGATTTGCGCCCCGGTGACGGGGTAGATGAGGTCGGGTAGTAGGGTGAGGCTCATAAATGAAACGGAAGTGACTTGCAGGTGAAACCACAGGCCCCCTTGTGGCCCCCTCCGCTGTGTTTAACAGCGATAGTGGACAAGTCAATATCCTTGCGGTGTGCCGCGTGGTAGAGGCTCACCACCCACTGGCCTTTGCCGTTGTAGTAGAACATGAGTAGGGCGTCGTGCCCGGTTTCGGGAATGTCTTTGCTGGCAAACGTGAGGGAGTTTCCACGACCGTTCAAAGCGAGGAACTTGAGCCCCTCCCACTCCACCAGGAATGAGGCGTGCATGTTTCCAGCGTCAACGTGCTGGGCGTAGCGCAGACTGCCATATCCTTTATCGCAGACTTGCAGCGCCTCGCTTCGCCAGATAGAGATGTCGTCTGATAGCAGCCTTTGAAAATCAGGGTCGCAGCTCCGAAGCCCATATTGGAACACATCTGTTTTCAGGTCTCGCTTATCCCATACGTCATACTCGCCAGCCAGTAGAACAGCGAGCGGTTCATACACCTCACGATTTACGAAGTGTTCCTTTTCTGGAAGATCAATCTCGATAGTTTGACGCACAAGCCGAGTGAACCACTGCCACATCAACCGGCACGCTGCCACGCCGTCTATGCGGTAGCCTGCAATTGACGCGGGCCATTTCTCGATGCTGGTCTTGTGGTGGTCAATCCAAATGATTCTTGCCCACACCAACCCTTCCAACGCTGGATTATCACAAAGACATTCAGGGGGCAGATCGAGAATGTACACCGCCCCCTCGGCTGGCATAGAAATCTTTGGATCTCCAAAATTCCACCCGATGTATTCAACGTCCTTGTCTCCAAGGAATTTACGCGCGATCTCGCGGCAGAATATTCCATCGAAATCGGCACTGTGGTATATGACTGTTGTGTTCATGTGACGTTACCCAACTCTTTCGCTGCGGCCTGTTCCCAAGACTCTTCACCGCCAGCGGTTTCAGTGCCACCTGGCCGGCGGTGAGACTGCGGCTCTTTCGTGGTCTTCCCGTCCAGTTCAGCCTGCAACCGGGCGACTTCCGCCTTGAGCCGTGAATTCTGAATCAGTAGCGGCTTGTGCGCCCCCACCATTTGCCGGATGTGGGCGAACTTGATCATGGCCTGCTGCGGGCTTTTCGGCTGGGCGTCGAAGATGGCGAACTGCTTGGCGCGGGACTCGGACAATTCCTTGTCCTCCGGGGGGTCCCGGTAGGCGTCGAACTTCTGGGGCAGTTCCTCCTGAAGCTTGGCCAGGGCGGCGGCGGTAGCCTCCTGGGACTGGACGCGCTTCCCCTCTTCGTCCTTCATGCGGACGGCGGCGTTCTCACGCTCGGACTTGAGAGCGCGGTGGCGCACACTATCAAGCCGGTGAAGCTCCGTTAGGTGGTTGATGACGACCTGAGCGGCGTTGCCGAACATGGCCGTCGCCTGATCAATCGCCTTGCTGTAGGGCTGGGTGTAGAGCGCGGCAAAATCGTCCCATGTCGCTATGCGGGTAGTCCCTGAATCGTCGGTGACGGTCAATTGCCCCACCACATCGCGGGCGTATTCGGCTGCTTCGGTGAAGGGTTTATCGTACTTGTCCTTGAACTCTGGACTGGCCTCCTGCTTGAGCATCCGCAACTCGCCTTCACGCTCGGCAATGGTCTGCTCCAGCTTGGCGGCTCGCTCGGCCAGCGCGGCGGTGTCCTTGCCCTTGGATTCCGCTTCGGCGATGCGCTTTTCGAGTGCGGCCTGTTGCGTCTTGAAGTTGTCACGCTCGGCGCGGACACGATCAAGCTCGGCCCGCAGTTCTTTAGGCCCGCCTTCAGGGGGCTTCGCGG
>JBAWVO010000173.1:0-13837 GCA_037147235.1 Planctomycetota bacterium
GCTCGTTTCACTCTCCCCACCCTACTTCTGCACCTAAAACCGGAAGAGCCATTTTTTTATTCGTCATTCGTCCTTCCGTTTCCCCTTCCTCCTTCCCATCCCTCCCTTTGGCCTATATCCTTATAGGAATGTCTACAGTCGATCTGGTTCATCTTGAACTTTTGGCGGAAATCGATGCCCTGGCAAAGCGTTTGGAGGGCTGGTCGCGCTGTGCCCCCCCATGGCGGGCAGCCGAGACATGTCAAGCGGTTATTGGCCGGCTTGCGGGTCGGCTGAATTCCCTCCGCATCCGCCTGGAATCACCGCTCATTGTTGCCACATTAGGGGGAACTGGAACGGGCAAGAGCTTGCTGATCAACGCCCTGGCGGGGGCCGAATTGGTCCGTTCGGGTCGCGGCCGGCCGACGACGACTCGTCCAGCCCTGCTCTGCCGCCCGGGCCTGACCCCCGAAATTTTGGGTATGGATGCTCAAGAGATCGATCGGATCCAACAGGATCTTCCGTCGCTGGCGAACTTGGTTCTTATCGATTGCCCCGACCCCGACACGACCGATGCCCCCGGACCGCTGCCGTCCGATACGACACTGGCCCGACTGCGGCGGATACTGCCACACTGCGACGTTTTGATCGTGACGACCACGCAGCAGAAGTACCGCAGCGCACGGGTAGCCGAGGAGCTTGCTGCGGCTGCCCCGGGAGCACGACTGGTCTTCGTCCAGACCCACGCCGACCAGGACGCCGATGTTCGCGATGATTGGCGAAGGGCCTTGGAACCTCGCTATCAGGCCGGCCACATTTTCTTCGTCGATTTGGTTGCCGCCTTGGCCGATGCCCAACAGGGCCGTGCGCCGCGGGGGGAGTTTGCCGCCCTGGTCGATCTACTCACGCGGCAGTTCGCCGGGGCCGCGTCCGCCAGGATTCGCCGCGCCAACTTTCTCGACCTCGCCGCCCAGGCGTTGGAAAGTTGCCGCCGTCGCTTGGACGATGCCATGCCGGCCATCGAAAACCTGCGCACGGCCATCGATCAGCAGCGAGGTGAACTATCGTCGTCGCTTGCTGGGCAAATCCGCGGCGAACTGCTTTCCGCACGGCGACCATGGGAGAATCGCCTGCTGGGCCAAGTCGCGTCGCGATGGGGATTCAGTCCCTTTTCGCTCGTGCTGCGACTTTACCAGGGGGTTGGCGGACTGGCTTCCGGTGCGCTGCTCTATCGCGCACGGACACCGGCCCAAGTTGCTCTCTGGGGTGTGGTCGAAGGTGCCAGGACGTGGCAGAAACATCGCCGCAATCGCCAATTGCAGCAGCGGCCTAGCCAGATGGCGGCCAGTGGCTTCGACCCGACGCAACTTCGTCGCGCGGCGGTCGTGCTGGAAGGCTACGCGGCCGAGGCCGGTTTGCCTAAGAAGTCGGCCGCCGTCGCAACCCTCGAAGCCGAAGCGGATGGGGCCAGTTTGAACTTCGCCGTTCGCTTATCGCAGGACCTCGACGCCCTGATCGCCCGGCAAGCCGAGCGGCACACGGGCTGGTTTACCCGCTGGCGTTACGAGATCTTGCTCCTGGCCATGCTAGGCTTTCTGCTTTTTCGGCTGGGAAAGAATTTCTTCTATGATTCCTGGTGGTTGGCCAAACCCACACCAATCTGGGGCGTGGAGTCGTATATCACCTCGGCCTTCTGGTTTGTACTCTGGTGTTTTGTATTGCTCTGGCTGTTCACGCGGCGATTGCGCGGCGGACTCAAGCAGGCCGTCGACCGCCTGGCCGAAAACTGGACCGAGGCCACGGCCGCCTCCGGCATATTCTCACAGTTGGAAGACGATTGCCGCCGGGCCGTCGAGTTCCGGCGAGATTTGGAGTTGCTCCAAGGCGATGTGGAGCGGTTGCAGGGGCGGGTGTAGAGCGGTTGGAGCGATGGAAATTTCAGTTCCAGGTTATTTCTCCTTCGACCCCAAGCCAAAATTCAGTAAACTTTCCCGCTTCCGGCGGTCGAAACCTATACCGAGTCGCTTGATTTTAACGATTATTGCGCCTAGGATGCAACAGGCCCTCTCTGGAAGATAGGAGATGGCAGATAGGTTCCGGAGTCCCCTGCCATGGCGACCGACGTTCGCATTAAAGAGACCTTGCCCGAGCTGACCGACCGAATTGTTCAGACCTATTCGGAGCTGAACACGATCACGCATCTCGGCCATTGCCCGCTGCCTAGCTACGAAACGATCGTCGAGATCCTAGAAAGCCTGAAAGACATTATTTTTCCCGGCTACCGGCGGCGCGATGGGCTTCACCTGGGTAACATTACCTACCATGTGGGCGATTTAATCGACCGCCTGCACGACCAACTAACCGAGCAGATCGCCCGGGTTCTGCGTCATGCGGCCGGCGAAGAGTTTACCTGCGGACCGCAGCAAAAAGCTGACTTTGAAGCCCTCGGCCAAGCCAAGGCGGTGGCATTCTTGGAACAGATCCCAGCGGTTCGCGAGCTGCTGGCCACCGATGTGCAAGCGGCCTACGACGGCGACCCGGCCTGTAAATCGCTAGACGAAGTGATCTTTTGCTATCCGGGCTTGGAAGCCATCACCATCTATCGCCTGGCACATGCCTTGTATAAGCTCGAAGTGCCGCTCATCCCTCGCATCATGACCGAGTGGGCCCATAGCCGCACAGGCATCGACATCCATCCGGGGGCAACGATCGGCAGGTACTTCTTCATCGACCACGGCACGGGCGTGGTCATCGGGCAGACGACCGAGATTGGCGAATGGGTCAAGCTCTATCAAGGCGTGACGCTCGGTGCCTTGAGCTTTGCCACCGACGCCGAAGGGAACCTCGTTCGCGGAACCAAGCGCCATCCCACGATTGAGGATCACGTCGTCATCTATGCCAACGCCACGGTTCTTGGGGGCAAGACGATCGTGGGGCACGACGCCGTGATCGGTTCGAGCGTCTGGATCACGAGTTCCGTGACGCCGCATGCGACCGTGACCTCGGAGAAGCCGCGGTTGAATGTTCGCGATCTGAATTACACGGCGGATTCGTTCTCGATTTGATTTCCCCACTCCAAAGGTGCTTCCCTTGCTGCAAGCATACCGTTATGCTGAAGGCCGAGAACCCAAACGCGGAGTACCGGCATGGGAACATTCACTCGATTTTTGGACAACCTGCGGATCTGGCCCGGCCCCGTCCTGGCGGTGGAATTGGTCACGATGTCGCGGCGGACACGGTATTTTGTCCTGCGCGTGCTCTATGCCGCCGCTTTGTTTTTTGCGCTCTGGGTCACGCACCAGGAAATCCTCGGATCGCGTTCCGGCGATATTAACTCGATCGCGAGATTCACTTCGGCCTTTTTTGGGACTTTCGGCGTCCTGCAACTGATGGCCGTTCTGCTCATCGGCCCAGCCCTGGCGGCGGGGACGATCGCCCAGGAACGCGAACGCCGGACGATGGAGTACCTCTACACCACGCCGCTGAGCAACCTGGAAATCATCATCGGCAAACTCGGCGGCCGAGTATTGCAGATTCTCTACCTCGTCCTTTCCGGCGTGCCCGTGCTGGCCCTGGCCATGCTCATGGGCGGCATTGCACCGTGGGCCATCGCAGGGCTGACAGCCATCACCCTGAGTACGGTCCTCTTCGTGACGATGGTTTCCATGAGCGTGTCGGCCTGCACCGCCAAGGCCCGCGACGCGGTCATTCGGGCGTACCTCGTATTCTTCTCCCTCTGGGTGCTCCCGCTTCCGGCCCTGGCTATTTTTTCTTTCAATAATTCGACCTACGCATGGACGGTCCCCATTCTGAAGCAAATCGTCGTCGCCAACCCGGTCATGACGTTCATGACAATCTTCATGGGCGAGGGGCCTTGGGGACCGGTGACCGAGCCATGGTCGCTTCTGCTGAACCTGGTGCAGAACCAGATGCTTGTGGGCGGGATTGCACTGCTTCTGGCGACCCTTTTCATGCGACGAATCCATCTGCGAGAATCGGGTAAACCGGCCCGCAAGCGCCGCTGGCGGATACAGTTTTTCCGGGGCGTGATTGGCGACAATCCCATGCTCTGGAAGGAACTATATGCCGAGCCAAGTTCCTCGCGGCTGGGCCTGCTGGGCTACGGACTGCTGGTGCTCATCTTCATCGCGCTTTGCTTGCTCACGATTTATATCTATGATGAAACCGTGGGGCATCCCTATAGCCGGGATGGAGAGGGGTTTTGCTACTATGCCATCGGCATGTCCACTTTCCTGAGTTGTTGCGGCCTGCTCCTGTTGACCGCCCGTGCGGCCGGTTCGATCACTTCGGAAAAAGAGCGGGATAGCTGGGTTTCGCTGATCGGTACGCCGCTGGAGGCCGGGCAGATCGTCAAGGCCAAGATTATGGGCAGCCTCTGGTCGCTACGCGGGCTTGTGCCTTTTTTGGCCGTCGTCTGGCTGCCGGCTTTACTGCTGCGGCCTTCTTTTTTCTGGGGTATCGCCTTCTCGCTGCTGAACCTTGGAATCCTGGCCGCGTTTACGGCCACACTGGGCGTCTATTGTTCCCTACGTTCCAAGAACACGCTTCGCGCCATGGGTGCCGCGCTGGGAATCGCCATCATGGTCGGTGGCGGTTACCTAATGTGCTGCTGCCCGGTAATGGCGGTCGGCGGGGGGGGAAGTGGCACGGCATGGCAACTCGGCTTGGCACCCTGCATGCCGCTTCTGCTGGCTTGGCCGGGCATCATTAGCTTAATTCTCGATTCGAGTAGGTCCGGGACCACCATGCTAGATCATGAGTTTAGCGGGTTCATGGCCGCCTATCTGATCGGCACGATTGGCTATGCGGTCGCCGCGCTGATGATGATGTTCAAGGCCATTGCTCAATTCGATGCGAAGAGTGGAAGAACTACTCTTCCGGTTCCGGGTGCGGAATACAAATAATTGTAGGGTGTCCAGCTTGTTGTGGCCGGTCTCCGACCGAGCCACGCCGCCGACCGAAGGTCTCCAATTTACCGGGAGACCTTCGGTCGGGCGTTTCGGCGGGGTCAGGAGACCCGCGCCGAACCCGGGAGACCCGCGCCGAACCTGGGAGACCCGCGACGAACCTGTAGCCCCACCGATGGCTGTACCCAAAACCGGAAGAGCCAACTTTAGTATTGCTTTTCGCCGAACAGGGATTAAACTGAATATTTGGTTCGGCACCGGGTTCTCATTCTCTAGGACAGGTTCTCATGGTCATGGGCAACGATCCGCAACATCAGGTCAATGGCCCGCCAAGCTCGATCGAAAAGATCAAGGCCGAAAGCAATTATCTGCGCGGGCAGATCGCCAAAGAGCTGTCTCAGCCGACCGACCACTTCACCACCGAGACGGCTCAACTGCTAAAGCTTCACGGCATGTACCAGCAGGACGACCGTGATCGCCGCGTGTTGCTGGGCGACTTGGGCGCAAAGAAGCAAAAAACCTACCAATTCATGGTCCGCACCGGAGTGCCCGGCGGCCGGCTTACGAGCCAGCAGCTTCTAGCCCATATCGAGCTTGCCGACAGGTATGGCAATGGCACTTTGCGAATCACGAGCCGGCAAGACTTGCAAATGCACGGTCTAGCCAAGCAGAATCTCCGCGTGGTGCTCAAGCGGATTCATGAAGTCGGCCTGACCACGATGGCGACGTGTGGCGACGTGCATCGCAATGTCGTCTGCTGTCCTGCCCCCTATCGGAGTGATCCCGTCCGTGGGCAGATCCAATGGATGGCCGGGCAAATTGCCGAGGCCCTCTCGCCCCGGACACCCGCCTATCGCGAGATATGGCTCGACGACTTGCCGGCCGCTTGCTCCCAGGAGTCCGAGCACGAGATCGAGCCGCTCTACGGCAAAACCTATCTGCCGCGAAAGTTCAAGGTGGGAATCGGCCTGCCCGGCGACAACTGCGCGGATGTCCATTGCCAGGACGTCGGCCTGCTGGCCGTGAGCCGCAACTACGACGTGATCGGCTATAACGTGCTGGTGGGCGGCGGCATGGGCATGACACCCGCCAAGCAGAGTACCTTTCCCGTCCTGGCCCAGCGGATGGCCTACGCTCGGGCCGATCAGATCCTCGATCTCCTGCGCGCGATCGTTCGTGTCTTTCGCGACTTCGGCAATCGCAGCGATCGCAAGCAGGCGAGGCTGAAGTACCTTGTCGCCGATTGGGGCATCGAGCGTTTCAAGCAGCAGGTCGAACAATACCTGGGCTACGAACTGCCATCGCCCGAGCCTGACGAAGTCTGGGACATCGACGACCACCTCGGCTGGCGCGAGCAGGGGGACGGCCGCTTTTTCTACGGATTGCACGTACCCAGCGGGCGCGTTCAAGACGCGGGTGATTTGCGGCTGAAATCGGCCTTGCGCGATATCTGCGATGGCCACAGCCCGGCCATCTGCCTAACACCCGGCCAGAGCCTCCTCTTGGGCGATGTCTATTGGGAAGACCGGTTGAACATCGAAGACCATCTGCGCCATTGCGGTCTGCGACTGGTCGGCGAAATTACCAACGTCCGCCGCTGGTCGAGTGCTTGCGTATCGCTGCCCAGTTGTCCGCTGGCCTTGACGGAGAGCGAGCGGGCCTTGCCGAACATTATCCAGGAGTTGGAGGGCGAGGTTGCGCGACTGGGCCTTCAGCAAGAAGTGTTCGCCTTGAGGATGACCGGCTGCACAAACGGCTGTTCACGGCCTTACAACGCGGATATCGGCATCGTCGGCCGTGCCGCCGGTCGTTATGCCATCTACCTCGGCGGCCGCCGCATCGGTGATCGGCTCAGCTTTCTCTACCGTGACGGCGTGCCGCTGGAGCAGCTTGTCGCCACGCTTGTCGCGGTGCTGGGCTACTTCAAGCAGCATCACAAAGAAGGCGAAACGCTCGGCGATTTCTGTCATCGTGTTGGTTGCAAGGAGATCACGGCGGCATTGCTGGGGTAAAGGCTAAAAAAACGCGGGGGGCCGGTTTGGCCCCCGCGATTCCTTCGTCCCACCCCACAATTATTCGCATCGCGAACCCAGAACCGGAAGGTCCCAATTATTCGTATTCAACACCCCCTGACTTAGGGATCCTCATTCGGCATTGATTTACCCCAACGGTTGGGATAGGATTTCACGATTGTTTTGGCTCTTCCGGTTCTAGGTGCGGAAGTAGGGTGGGGAGAGTGAAACGAGCCCCACCAAAAGTGGACTGCAACGGAATTGGTGGGGCTCGCTGCGCTCTCCCCACCCTACAATTATTCCCGTTCTGCACACAGAACCGGAAGAGCCTTGTTTTTTGTCTCCTGCTGCTGAATGCCCTACTAATGTCTTCCGAGAAAGCCAGCGCCCTGGTTCTCCGCACGATCGATTTCAGCGAAACGAGCCTGGTTGTTTGGTTGTTCACGCGGGAATTCGGCAAGATCAGTGCCCTGGCCAAGGGTGCCCGAAGACTCAAAAATCCCTTCGAGTCTGCTCTTGACGTACTAACCCTTTGTCGAATAGTCTTCCTCCACAAATCGTCCGAGGCGCTCGACTTGGTGACGGAAGCGAAACTTTTGCGGCGTTTCCGTCCCACGGGGCAGAACCTAGCCGGGCTTTATGCCGGCTACTACGTTGCCGAGTTGCTGGGCGATTTAACCGACGAGAACGATCCACATCCCGAACTTTTCGATCTGGCAGACGAAACGCTCGCGGCACTGGCGGCAGGCGAGAAAGTCCCACGGCGGCTGGCTCGCTTTGAACTCATTGCACTGCGGTTTTTGGGCCATGCGCCCGCATTGGGCCAATGTGCCGAGTGCGGAACGAAAATCGACTTGACGGGCCGGATTGCGTTCGGTGGGATTCACGGCGGAGCACTCTGCCGAGGGTGCCGCCAGGGAAAGAGCGGTGTTGTTTCGGTCAGTGCGGGAGTGTTGCGAACAATGGCCCAACTGGCCGATTTAGAAGCTCAGGCCTGGCGGCGAATGGAAATCGACGCTCAGATACTGGGTGAATTGCGCGGCGTATTAAACCACTACTTCGTTAATCTCTTGGGTCGAAAACCGAAGCTGTACGACTACCTCCACGAGTTTTGGAGATAGCTGGACAACTCGCGACACGAATGTCGCACGACAAGGACGTCGCCTATGCCACGAACAAACCTCGGCAAAAACCTTCCCGGCTTGGCTTTGGCCGGACTGCTGGCCTATCTTGCCGGCTGCGTGCCACCGCCGCCCCCACCGGCCGCTGCGCGGGCCAACCTGCATAACTCCAAGGACGGCGAGGACGAAAACGACAATTGGCTCTGGAAGCGAGCCACCGGTCAGACAAAGAAGTTGGACAACGCCCCGATCCAGCGCGAGACCGCCGTGCCTCCCGCGGTTTATCCGCAAAACAACGCGACTGGGCCAGCTCCCTATGGCACGTCCGCAACGATGACCACGCGCTACGCCGACCCCAATGTCGTGCCCGCCGGAGCCACTGCGGTTGCACCGGCAGGCAGTACAGCGGCAGGCACGGCAGCGGCTTCGCCGTATGAGGTGACCAACGCGCCTACAGGGCCTCCACCCGGCTATGCAGGTCCAGGTCCCTCGGTGCCGATGACGATCAGTCCCGTTTCTACCGTGCCGAAGAAGTCGGATGAAGACACCGAATGGGATATATCGCAACTGGCGCCGGACGTCACCTGGAAAAAGTTCAAGGATGCGATCGGCTGGGGCGCGGACCAGCGGCAGGCCCAAGAGGCCTACGACAAGGGCCTGGCACTGTTCAAGGCGAAGAACTACGACGAAGCGGCCAAGGAATTTTATGCAGCCACATGGCGTTGGCCCGACTCAACCCTGGAAGAAGACGCCATGTTTCTCATGGGAGAATCGTACTTTTTCGCAGACCACTACAGCCAAGCGCAAGACACGTTCTCGAATTTGCTCAAGAAGCACGACAACACGCGTTATCTGGACACGGTCGTCGCCCGGTTGTTCGCGATTGGCACGTACTGGGAGCAACTCGATCTGAAATCGCACCATTGGCCGGTGACGCCCAACGCCACGGACAGAACGCAGCCCTGGTTCGACACGTTCGGCAACGCCTTGGCATGCTACAGTTCGGTATGGATGCACGATCCGACCGGTCCGCTGGCCGACGCGGCATTGATGCGCGTGGGCAACGCCCATTTCCGCCGGGGCGAATGGGAAGAAGCGTCCAATCACTACGGCATGTTGCGAAAGAACCATCCCAAGAGCAAGTATCAGAAAGACGCGCACCTGTTCGAGCTGCAAGCGAAAATGCAGATCTACCAAGGCCCGAAGTACTCGGTCCTCGCATTAAAAGACGCCGAGGAAATTGCCGATCAGACGCTCAAGCAATTTCCCGGCCAGCTCGGCGAAGAGGAACGTCGCGTTCGTGATGCCCGCGCGGTCCTGTTCGAGCAGCGCGCCGAGCGCGAATGGGTGATGGCCCAGTACTACGATAACAAGACGGAGTTCCGTGCCGCACGCGAGTACTACAAGGTACTCCTGGAAAAGTACTCGCGCTCCTCGTATGCTGAGCTGGCACGGAAGCGCATGCAGGAAATCAAGAACGAGCCGGACGAACCGCCCGATCGCTTTACCTGGCTGACGGGCCTCTTCGGCAAGGGAAAATAGCGTGCATTGGAATTGCGCCGGTTGGCTTCATCGAATCGGACTTTCGGCGCGGCCGTTTGGCGCGGCGACCGTCGCACTGCTGCTGGCGTCGCTGGCCGGCTGCCTGGGCATGAACTACCAATTCGGCGCCAGAACGCTCTTTTCCGCAGACATCGAGACGGTTTATGTGCCGGTATTCGATTCCAGTAGTTTCCGCCGCGAGTTGGGCGAGGAGTTGACCGAGGCGGTCGTCAAGGAAATCGAACGACGATCCCATTACAAGGTCGTTGCTTCACCGTCCGCTGACACGATTCTCACGGGCAAGATCACCAGCGACTCAAAGCACCTGCTCTTCCAATCCATGCAAGGCGATCCTCGCGAGATGGAAGTAGGCTTGCAGGTGCAGGTCAGTTGGGTCGATCAACGCGGCTCCCCGATCCGCGAGATCCCCGCGGTGCCCGTTCCCAGTGCGGCCGTGAATGTCAGCGCAGCCAGCAGCGTGGTGCCCGAGGTTGGCCAGTCGATCGCGACGAGCCACCAACGGGCCATCCAGCGTCTTGCGGAGCAGATTGTTTCGCTGATGGAAAAGCCGTGGTGAAGAATAACTCAAGGCTCAAGGTTCAAGGTACAAGGTTCAATGAATAAAGGTACAAGGTACAAGGTCAATGTACGTTAATGAAAAATATCGATACATTCCACATTGAACCTTGAACATTGCTGACACTATCGGATTCTATGTGTTGGCCTGTTATTACGAGGTTTCTTGGCCAGACCGCCGCATGCAACCGTCTCAGACTACCCGCTCTTCCGTTAAATTGGGCTGACTACGAAGAACCGGTATCCAATTTTGCCTCAATTTGGTCAACACATAGAAAAAGTTAGTGTCAGGAACATTGAACCTTGTACCTTTGAACATTTCCTATGCTTTCCTCCCTTCCCTGGCGATTGCGGACCAAAACCCTGGCTGCGGGGCGCATTCCGCTCCTCATGGGCGTGGTGAACGTGACGCCCGACAGTTTCTCGGACGGCGGGCGATTTTTCGAGCCTGCGGCGGCGGTTGAGCATGGTCTCCGACTGGCGGCCGAGGGTGCGGATCTGCTGGATGTCGGCGGCCAAAGCACACGGCCCGGGGCTATGCCGATCACGGCGGAGGAAGAACTCCGCCGCGTGTTGCCGGTGATTATCGCCTTGCGCAAGCAAACGGACCTTCCGCTTTCGATCGACACCTCCAGCGCGAAGGTGGCCGCCGAGTGCCTTGCTGCCGGGGTGGAAGTCGTCAACGACGTCACTGCGCTGACCTCCGATGACCGTCTCTTGGCCTTGGCTGCTGAGAGCGGTTGCGGCGTCTGCGCCATGCATATCCAAGGCACGCCGCAGACGATGCAGATTGATCCACGGTACGGTGATGTTGTCGAGGACGTGTTCGCCTGGCTGGCCGCTCGTCGCGATGCCCTACTAACCGCCGGGATTGCCCAGGACCGCATTGCGATGGACCCGGGGATCGGCTTCGGCAAGACGGCTGCGCACAACCTAGCAATTTTGAACCATCTGTCTCGCTATCGTGCCCTGGAATGTCCTCTGCTCATCGGCATCTCGCGGAAGGCATTCCTCGGTCATCTGATCGGCGACCCGGCGGCCGACCGCACCGCCGGCACGATCGGGGCCGCATTGGCCGCTGCACGGCAGGGGGTTGAGATTTTGCGCGTGCATGACGTTGCCGCGGTGAGGCAGGCTTTGGTTGTTTTTGACGCGGTGGGCGGGTTTGCGGCCGAACCGACGTTGACATCTACCCGCATTCTAGGGATACTTGCGCCATGAACGATCTACATGCGTACTGCCTGGAAATAGCGACCCGTGCCAAAAGCGCATCCGCCGATCTGGCGAGGGTCACCGGGGCGCAGAAACAGGCTTGGTTACGGGCGTCGAGCAAGCGGCTCGTCGAGCTTACCCCCGCGCTGATTGAAGCCAACCAGTTCGACCTGGACGCCGCTACGGGTTTCAGCCTGACCGACGCCGCCGTGGATCGCCTCCGCTTGACCCCGTCGCGGATTCAAGCCATGGCCACCGCCTTGGAAGAAATCGCCATGCTGCCGGAGCCTGTCGGCGAAATCATCTCGTCGTCCATTCGGCCCAACGGCCTGGAGGTGCAGAAAGTTCGCGTCCCCTTGGGCGTGGTCTTCTTCATCTACGAATCGCGGCCGAACGTGACCTCCGACGCGGCGGCAATCTGCGTCAAGAGCGGCAACGCCGTCATCCTTCGCGGCGGCAAAGAAGCGGTCCACTCGAATCGCGCGATCGTTGACCTTTTGTCCGCCGTTGCCGTTGAGGCCGGGCTGCCGGCCGACGCCGTGCAACTGGTCGCCACGACCGATCGTGCCGCCGTGGGCGAACTGCTTCGCATGCCCGAACTGATCAATGTGGCCATTCCTCGCGGCGGAGAAAGTCTCATCCGCCGCGTGAGCGAAGAAGCCCGCATGCCGGTCATCAAGCATTTTGCCGGCAACTGTCATGTTTACATCGATCGCACGGCCGATCCCGAGATGGCCGAGCGGCTGACGGTGAACTCGAAATGCCAGCGGCTGGGCGTGTGCAACACGGCCGAGTCGCTGCTGGTCCACGCCGACGCGGCCGCGGTGCTGCTGCCGCGAATCGGCAAGGCCCTCAGAGAACATGGCATCGAGATCCGCGGTGACGCCCGCACCCTTGAACTTTTGCCCGCAGCCAAGCTTGCAACCGAGCAGGATTACTTCACCGAATACCTTGGCCCGGTGATTTCCGTGAAGGTGGTTGCGTCGCTGGACGAGGCGATTCGCCATATCAATCACTATAGCTCTCAACATACCGAGACGATCGTCACGCGCGATCTCGATGCGGCTCGGCAGTTCGCCGCCCGAGTCGATAGCTCGGCCGTGATGATCAACGCCAGCACGCGATTCAACGACGGCGGCGAATTTGGCCTGGGCGCGGAAATCGGTATCAGCACCGACAAATTCCACGCCCGCGGCCCCTGCGGATTAAACGAATTAACCAGCTATAAATATGTGGTTTACGGGAACGGCCAGATACGCACATAAAAATATGTTGTCTATGGGAACGGCCAGATACGCACGTAGGCCCCAAGGGATAGAACCATGTCAACCGAAGTCCTCTCGCAACTGGAAGTCGAAAGCCTGCTCAGCGCGATGGGCAGCGAAGAAATGCCGGCCTTCGAGCCACCTGCCAGATCTCCCCAGCCCATAAGCCGCGAGAAGGTTGCCCCCTACGACTTCAAGCGTCCGGAACGCGTCGGCAAAGAGCAGATGCGGGCTTTGCAGACGCTCCACGAGGGTTTTGGCCGCAACTTCGGCGCCGCGCTGTCGGCCTTGTTGCGGAGTATCGTCGAGGTCAAGCTCACCAGCGTCGACCAATTGACCTATAGCGAGTTCGTCTTCAGTCTGGAAAACCCCAGTTGCTTCAACCTGCTCAAGGCAGAACCGCTGGAAGGCAACCTGATTCTCGACATTAACCCGTCGATTCTCTATCCCATCATCGATCGGCTGTTGGGCGGTGGGCGCGAGATGGGCGCATTGGCTCGGCGTCCGCTCACCGAAATCGAACTGCGGCTGGTTTCGCGAATCACCGGCCTGTTTCTTGAAGAGTTGCGGCACGCCTGGGAAAATGTGCTCGACCTGAAGCTGGCGGTTCTCCAAGTGGAGAGCAATCCGCAGCTCGTGCAGATTGTGCCGCCCAACGAAGTCGTGGTGGTGATCAGCTTCGAGTTGATGATCGGCGACCTCCGCGGCATGATGAATCTTTGCATTCCCTACAACTCGATCGAGCGGATCGGTGGCAAGCTATCCGCCAACAACTGGGTATCCTATGGCCGCAAGAACGCCACGAAAGAGACGATCCAGCAGATCAGCGAAACCATTTGCAGTTCGCCCGTCGGCGTTCAGGTCCGGCTGGCTCGGACCAAGATCGGTACCGGCGAGCTGATGAGTCTCCGCGTCGGCGACATCATCACGACGCAGAAGGACGTCCGTCAGCCGGTGATCGTTGCCGTCGAGGGCGTGCCCAAGTTCCGCGCCAAGCTGGGTGCCTTCAAGGGCCACAAGGCAATCCTGATCGAGAGCTTGATCGCAAACCCAGTCGACGCGCTGGGGGAGTAGGGTATGGATTTCCCCGTCCCGTAGTTGGACGAATGAGAATAGCCCAGCGATTTATCGCTGGGTTGGAAAAGCACCTGGTGTCCTAGCCGGATTGCACGGCCGGAAGGGTTAACCATTCCCTGAGGGTC
>JBAWVO010000174.1:0-13803 GCA_037147235.1 Planctomycetota bacterium
AATCCGTACTTATTGACAGCTAGCTTCCGCTACTGCAAAATGGGATTGCACCCGTCACTGACTTCGAGCCGGTATTGGCTTCCCACAAAGGCAAAGCCGCGTCCGAGTTCGAGGAGGAATTTCTGAAGGTGGGCCAGCAGGCTGGTTTCCAGTTCGCGCTCGTGGAAGGGTTCCTCCAGGGTGAAGAAGTCGAAAAGGTAGGGATCTTTGAGCAGGCCCTGAGCGAGGTTCGCGTGAACGGCAGGCAAGGTGGCGGCAAAGTTGGTAATGGCGGCTCCCTGTCGCTCGTGGGCTCGGCTCTTGATTTGAACGATCAGGGTGTCGCGGCTCCAGCCCTGCTCCAGCACCTGCTGCGCATACCAAAGACGGGTGGAGAGATCCTTGATTTTCTCGAAGAGGACGATGTTGTGGCCCCAGGGGATTTGTGCAACGAGCCGTTGCATAATTGGAGGCAGGGCCGGGGGTTCCAATTTTGCCACAGCCTGTGGCACGATTGCCGTCGGTTCAAGGGCAGGGTTCTGTAATTGTGCAACAGGCCGTTGCACAATTGGCTGCGACGGGTATTCCCGCGCAAAGCGGATCATATACTTCAGGTTCCGCTCGGAGAACCCCTTTTCCTCGGGCAAATCATTCTTCAAATCGACTGCAAGCCGGGGGATGACCCCTGCCCCCCAGCCTTCCCGTTTCTGCCGGGCGGCGATCATGCAGCCGATGTCCCAATACATGGAAATCATCTCCTCATTGGCCGAGATTGCGGCCTTGTGCTGCGCCTGACGAACTCGCACTTTGATTTCCGTCAGGAGTTCGCGATAGAGCGTGATTTCGGCTGCGTCGCTCATTTCGTGAGCCCCCCGATCATCTTCAGGATGCGATCGGTGCATTCCTTGAGTTCGGCATCGATCTCGGCCAACGGGCGTGGCGGCTTAAAGACGTAAAAGTGCCGATTGAACGGGATTTCGTAGCCAACCTTGGTCTTTTCGTGGTCAATCCAGGCATCCGCTGCATGGGGCAGGACTTCACGCTTGAAATAGGTTTCCACATCCTCGCTGAGCGGCACGCTCTCCGTGTCGCGCAAGGAGGCATCGGGCACCGGCTTGCCTTTGCCCTTGCCCTTGGTGCCCATGACGATCTTCCCCTTGGCGTCGCGCTCGGGCCGCTCGACGGTGATCGTGCGGTAGCCAAACTCCTCGTTCTTGAAGATGCGGCTGAGCGGCACGCCGTTTTTGGTGACTTTCTTGAAATTACCGAACAGCCGGGTGATTTCCTCGATATGCTCGGGGCTGAGTTCTTTCCGCTTGCTACCCAGGCTTTTCCGCATCTTCTGCCAGAAGCCGCTGGCGTCGATGAGCTGCACCTTGCCCTTGCGGGGGGCGGGCTTGCGGTTACTGACGATCCAGACGTAGGTGCTGATGCCGGTATTGTAGAACATATCGGTGGGCAGGCCGATGATGGCCTCGACCAAGTCGTTCTCCAGCACATAGCGGCGGATCTCGCTCTCGCCCGAGCCTGCGCCACCGGTAAAGAGAGGGGAGCCGTTGAGCACGATGCCGAAACGGCTGCCGCCATCCACGGCAGGCCGCATTTTGGAAATCAGGTGAAGCAGGAATAACAGCGAACCATCGCTGACACGCGGCAGGCCAGGACCGAAGCGGCCATTGAAACCCATCTGCTCGGCTTCTTTGCGAATGATGGATTCGATCTTCTTCCACTCCACGCCAAACGGGGGATTTGAGAGCATGTAGTCGAAGAATTTCCCCAGCAGGCCGTCAGCGGAGAGGGTGTTGCCGAAGATAACGTTGGCAATGTCCTGCCCCTTGATGAGCATGTCGGCCTTGCAGATGGCGTAGGACTCGGGATTCAGCTCCTGCCCATACATGACGAGCCGGGCGTCGGGATTCAGGCTGGCAAGGTGCTCGTCGGCCACACTCAACATGCCGCCGGTGCCCGCAGTGGGATCGTAGAGCGAACGCACGACGCCGGGCCTAGTCAGGGCATCGTCATCCTCAATAAACAGCAGATTCACCATCAAACGGATGGCGTCGCGCGGGGTGAAGTGTTCCCCGGCGGTCTCATTGGAAAGCTCGGCGAACTTGCGGAGGAGTTCCTCAAAAACCGTGCCCATCTGGGCATTGCTGACCGTGGTGGGGTGAAGGTCGATGTTGGCAAACTTTTCCGTGACGAGGTAGAGCAGTCCGGTCTTGGCGAGACGGTCAATCTGGGTGTGAAAGTCGAAGCTCTCGAAGATGTCTCGCACGGCGGGCGAGAATGCCTGCATGTAGGCGCGGAGGTTTTCGCCGATATGGTCCTGGTCGCCCATGAGCTTTTTCAGGTCGAGCGGCGAGGTGTTGTAGAAGAACTGGCCAGACTTCCGCAGGAGGAACGGCTCGGGGTTCAGTCCGGCTTTCTCACGCTTGGCCAGTTCGGCGAGCACGGCTGCCTTGGTTGGCTCCAACACGCAATCGAGACGGCGCAGGACGGTGAAAGGGAGGATGACCTTGCCGTATTCGGACTGCTTGTAGTCGCCACGCAGGAGATCGGCGACGGACCAGATGAAGGAGGAAAGATTGGGGTCGGCCATTCGGGATCGTTATTGCGCAAAGGAAGTGGGGAAATGGGCCGGCCGGCGGGCTGCCGCGAAAAGGTAAGACACAGCAGCCCACCGACTCGATTTCATCCCAGTTACGTTGCAATCGCGGCTGAGAACCCAAGCGGATAGCTTACCACCGTGGGAAGGATTGTTCAACTAGGGGGTGAGAGGGCAACGAGTACCAGCCCGCCATTGGATTAGGCCTTTTCGGTGGTTTTGGCAAAGGTTGACGGCAATTTCGTCACCGCCCCGGCCGAAACCCAGCTACCCACGCACTACCCACGCTCTACCCACGCACTATGCTAAAAATCACAAGGGCTTTGAAGTCGAGCGTCTGGATCCCTGCGACGTGGAAGACAGCTTCGGCCGCCGCTGGGGTGAAAGAGTTGAACGGGAGCCAGTACTGCCATGAATGCTGGGACGAGCTTGCCAATGGTGTGATTGTGCCCTTGCCCGAAGTACTGCTCTACGAAGAAAACGGCAAGGAATTCAAACGCCCGAAGTCCAATGTGACGTACGACGATATCCTGGCACGCCTCGGTGAGCGGCAGGGAAAGTACGTCGTCCACATCGCCGATTTGTGCCGCGAACACGATATCGATGTGAAACACAGGACGAGGGGGGGAATAGCATTTAGAGCGCACCGGTACATTAAGATTCCGCCAATCAAAAGCGAGATCACCTACGCGACTGCCCTCCACGAAATCGGGCACATTATCGGAAACATGCAGGATGGTGACCGATTGGAACACGAAGTTGGAGCATGGGAATGGGCGAAGGACAATGCGATTGCGTGGTCGGAACGAATGGAAAAAGACATGCGCAAGTGCCTGAATACCTACGTGAGGGAGGCCCGGCATACCGGCCGTAGCGATGTTCAGCGAGGACTCCAATTGTCCGAAATGCTGGTTGCGGAAGGCTTCCGGGAACCGTACGTGCCACGGAATCGCGGCGATCAGCGGCTCAGAGTACTGCGGAAGGCAGCGGGTTGGACACATGCGGAACTCGCCAGGCGAATCGGCTGTGACAAGCGAGCCGTGATGGAGTGGGAGCGGCAATCGGTCAGGTCGGCCTTCAGAGACGATTTCTTTGGTGGAATCCTGCGGGAATGGTATCGACAAGCCTTGGCGGCGTTCGGGTTAACCGCGGCGGAATTCCTGTGGTTTGCTCCTGTTCGGCCGAAGAATGGCTCTCCTCGCGAGGCGTATATCACCGCGAGGAACAAAGCACTTGCCAAAGCGAGGCAGGCGATACGAGACCAGGAAGCCGCTCGTCGACGCGAGTCAAAAGTCAACGCAATATGGGCAAGGCTTACGGAAAACAAAAATCCGTTCGACGAGGCGATGGAAGACTCGTGGTACTATGCCACCGTGGACATGATGCGTAGCTGCGTTCGTCAGGTTCGCTGGATCAAGGGGATGGATGAATACGATCTGCTTCGGTACTGCCAATCAACTCGCGCCCGCTGGCTGCCAGCAGAGACTCTGGCGCGTGAATGGCTGGGAGAGGAACCGTCGCCGCTTGAAGCTGCCCTTAGGTTGGGTATGAGGCGAGCACGACGACGGGTGACCGTTAAAGGCGGCTCTTCACGCCGTGGCGTGCTGGCCACCGTCGTCACGGGAACTCCGCAGCCGGATCAACCAGCCGTAGCGGTCCAGCCACTGAGCGTGTCCGCCACCCCGTCGATCGCTACGGCTGTTGCCGAGGGTGCTACGGCGGCGTGACGAGCACTGGCTCGCGAGTTGACCACGCTGGCCGATAGGTTGGAGAAGTAGCACAATAACCATGCCCCGCCCGGTTTCGGGGGGCTTCAATAGAAAGGAAATCTCTCATGTTACCTGCCAAAAAACTGATTTCAGCGATGAAAGCATCCCGCGCGGCGATTTCAGAAATGGGCAAGTTTTACGGAACTGACAAAGCCGACGCCGTGATTTCAGGCATTTTGGCTTTGCTTTATGCGACCAAGGCAGCCTTAGACGAAATCGACGCCGCAGGACCACTAGGCCCATGGTCGGGGGCGAAAAAGTTTCGAGTGCTGGTGGATGCCTTAGATGCATTAGATGTTGAGCCGATCATCAGGGCCTCAACCGATCTAAAGGAGTTTTGTCTCTGGGAACCAAAACCGCCCACGGGTAAGTAATAACCACCCTGCCCCCGCATGATGCGGCGGCATTCACCCCACCCGGTTTTCGCCGGGTGGGGCTTTCAATCCTTTTAGAAAGCACAGAGAATGTACCCAGTGAATTTTCAGAAAGAGCGGGGAGAGTACCTGCTCGATTGCATCGCCAACGGAAAGGCGATCGAACCGCCAGAATGCGGCTGGACTATTAACGCCATGCTGGCAGTCGCGGGCGCGTGCCATTTCGCGGCCCTGTCGCACGGCCCTATCGTGGCCAAGGCAATGGGCATTGACGTGTCCAAACTACCGACCGAGTACCAGGAGGCCCACGAGGAAACCTTATTTGCCGATTTGCAGGCGGCCATCGGGTTTTACAGTCACTTGACGATGTTAGTCAAGGAAGGCACGTACCACGAGCAATTTGAGCCGAGCCTGCCTGTGGTTGTCCGCCAAACGGGCGAAGTCCACAACGAGGTAGTTCCAATCCAGGGCCACAGGAAGTAGTCTATCGTTACATGCCCTGGCCCGCCCGGGGCGGGAGAAATCTCGCCCCGTGGCGTTTCTTGGGCGGAGTCTGCTCCCCAGGCAGGGCACCATGGCATTTGCTTGGCCGGCTCAAACCTCACCTTCGCACTTGAATGTTTGAAAGAGGCTGTCTGTCCGGCTAATCATCGCACACAGGATCGCTTTGATCATCGCCACGCATCGATTGCATTCCCCGCATGGGTAGTCGATAATAGTGCTGATATTGTTTTCCTTGTTTTTCAATGAAGTTTTGGAGGTTGAACGGTTGCAAACTGCCGTTGAGCTTGCCATAGCGACTCTACCAAACTAGGATCAAATTTATGAGTATGCCAAATCGGAAAGAATCGACGATTACTCGACGCGGACTCCTCGGCAGTGCCGCCGCCATGGCGACTTCGATGACGATGCTCGGAAGCGTGAATCCCCTAGTAGCCGACACTCCGAAGCCGGCAGCACCCAAGCGTAAAATCAAACTGGGGTGGGTTGGCTGCGGCGGCCGCGGTCACTGGATCATGCCCCTGTTCTTGCAGCACGGCGGATACGAACTTCAGTCAGTGGCCGACTACTTCCCGCAAGTCACCGAGGTTGCTGGCAACAAGTTCGGCATCGCTAAGACCCGCCGATTCAGTGGGTTGTCGGGCTACAAGAAGCTCATCGACAGCGGCATCGAGGCGATCCTTATCGAGGACGTGCCCTACTTCTATCCTGAACAGGCCAAGGCTGCGGTCGAAGCCGGCCTGCACGTCTACATGGCCAAGCCGGTCGCCGTTGACGTGCCGGGCTGTCTGACTATCGGGGCGGCTGCCAAGGAAGCTACGCAAAAAAAACGCTGCTTCCTCGTCGACTATCAGTTGCAGTACGACCCAGTCTGCATCGAGGTGGCCACCCGCATACGCGAGGGTGCGTTAGGAAAGCTGGCTCACATTGCATCCTTCGGTATCTCTTGGCAAGCTTGGCCCGATCCGGCACTAGGCAAGAACGTCGAAAGTCGGCTCCGCGACGAAATATGGCTCTCCGATACTGCTTTGAGTGGTGACACGCTCGTTTCCTACGACATTCATATCATCGACGGCATCGTGTGGGCCTTGGGCCAGCGGCCCACCAACGCCTGCGGATGTTCACGTATCTGCCGGCCGGAGCCGCATGGCGACCGCACCGATGCTGCCAGCGTCGTTTATGAATTGCCGGACGGTACGATCTGGACCCACATCACGCAGAGCATCAACAATAACATTGACATTACCACCCTCTCGGCCAGCATCTGCGGCATGCAAGCCACGGCTCACCTAACCTATGGTGGCAAGAACTACGTTCGCGGCGGCAAAAAGCATTACTCAGGATCCAGCGGTGACATCTACAAGGAGGGTGCCGTCAAGAACATTGCCATGTTTCACGAGAACATCGTGGAAGGACATTACGAAAACCTTTCGGCCCAACGAGCCGTCGATGGCACACTGACGGCGATTCTCGGCCGCGAGGCCGCTGCCCGCCACTGCTTCCTCACCATGGACGAAGTCATCAGAGAGAACAAACGACTTGTGGTCAATTTGGAAGGGATGCAGAGCTAATGAGCGAGGATCGGGTAGTATGAATCACTTCCGCGGCATTCTCTTGTTTGTCATGACCGCAATCTTACTGGTCATTCGGGGACGCATCGCCGTGGCAGGGGACGGTCCATTGTCCAAACTCGCGTTTCATCGCGAAGGAAAAGAATTTCGTTTCGATACAGGCGTTCTCAAGGGTACACTCGGCGAAGGCGGCAAGTCTTTCGGGATACGGCCCGTGACGCATATCGCCTCGGGAGTCCAGATAGCTGGGGCGTATGGCATACTCTCGCCATATCGCATACTTACCTCCGATGCTCGCTTCGGAACGGCGGCGTGGGACTGGGCGAGCAAGTCAGAATTGCTGGCTGACGGTGCGGTAAACGTGCGCTGGTTACCAGACAAAGAGCATCCGTTGGAAATGAAGGGCGTTTATCGTTGGGCAGCAGACAACACGCTGGATCTTCAACTGACTGTCAGTCCGCAACGTAACTTGCGGCGACTTGAGGTATTTGTGGCCTCTTATTTCAACGGATTCCCAGCATCGCTGGCCTGCGTGCAGCAACCGGTATCGGAAATAAGTTCCTGCCGATTCATGGAAGCTATAAAGTCGGGCGGCGATTGGCAGATGTTTCCTCGCGACGATACGGCAGCAACGATTTGCCGTGACGGCCGGTGGGCTCGCCCACCGCACCCTGTGACGTGGAAGATAATGCCCCGCCTAGCGGTTCCGTTAGCTTTGCGACGGGACGCAAAGAGCGGACTGACCGCCGTACTGATGTCACGACCCAATGACTGCTTTGCCATCTCGATGCCCTACGGCGACGAAGGGCATCGCTCCGTCTATCTCTCGCTTTTTGGCAATGATCTTTATGCGAGGCAAGATGTTTCGGCCAGCGTCCGATTGGTGATCGGCACAGACATCACCGACGACCGAGCGATGGAACTCTATCGAGCGTACACTAAGGAGTAGCGGTTGGGTAACCTTCATCGGGTTGCATTCAACCCAAGACTGCTGTAGTTCCAAGTCGTCCGACCAGCGTGAGCGAGATTGTATATCGACTGGACTCAGGCCGTAACGCCACTGACCCTGGCATTCCAAGAGAGCAACCTCAGCCATTCCATGTTCACGCGACTCAGCTTGCAAAAAATGGAGATGGTCGAATGCGTGGCCCGCGAAGTCGATTTCACGGGAACGAACCTGACGAGAGCGAATCTTGGCAAGACCGACTTCCTGGGCAGTCGTTTCGTAGACACGAACCTGAGTTATGCGGATTTCTCGCAAGCGGTGAATTACACCATCGACCCTAGAGCGAACCGAGTGAAGAAGGCGGTGTTCTCCCTGCCCGAGGCGGTGTCGCTGCTTTCCGCATTCGACATCGTTCTCAGGTAGGGCTTACGTGGCCCCAGCAACAACTTTCCATCCGTGTGGTAGGGATCGCCGCCGTCGTTGCCTAGCCGGTTTCACGCTGGGACCACCGCAGGTCCAGACATCCCGCTGCCAGCAAGAGGCGAGCGCGCCGCCGAGCGAAGCGACTGGCCAGGGGGTGGCGTGGTTCGCGGGGATATTTTAAGCACCTTGAATTTTAAGCATGGCGGTACTGGCGATCAGTCCGGGCAGCGGTTTACGGAAGTGTCCAATGGGAAAAGAGCAGGTGTCACCGACACCCGCTAGCAAAATAAAACCCCGTTTTCCCCGTGTTTTTGCCTGTTCTGTGCAAAAGTATAGAAACGCATGAAATGCCGTAAGTTCGGGGGCAAACGATGGTTTCGGCCTATTGCGCTGTCCCACATGATGTAAGTCATGTACCCTCTTGATCCATGGATGACTGGGGTAGCCCGTGTCCGGGCTTGTTGGCGTAGAGGAGCCAGTAAACTACGGGGATTACGAACAAGGTGAAAATGGTCGAGGCCAAGAGGCCGAAGATCAGCGACCAAGCCAGGCCGGAGAAGATCGGGTCGATGATGATCGGCACGGCCCCCAGCATCGCCGCAGACGCGGTCAGCAGAATCGGCCGCAGACGCACCACGCGACTCTCCATGATCGCATCAAATAGCGAACGGCCGCGAGAAAGCGAGAGGTGAATGAAGTCCACTAGGATGATCGAATCTCGGGTGACAATCCCCGCCAAGGCAATCATGCCGATCATGCCGGTCGCCGTGAAGTAAACCGGATCGAGAAATCCGCCCACCTGCTGGGCACTGAGCGCGTTGAGCAGCCAGAAGCCGGGCATGACACCCAAAATCGTCAAGGGGATGGCAAGCATGACGACCAACGGCACGGTGAACGAGCCCATCTGGGCCACCAGCAAAACGTAGATCGCAATCATCGCCGCACCAAAGGCCAATCCGAGGTCACGGAACACGTCGAGCGTAATCTTCCACTCTCCTTCGCCGGCAAAGGCTACCTCAAAACCATCGGGTACGCCCCAACCGATGTGGCTGCCGTTGGAAAAGAAGGTCCTCTCGTTGACCGAGCGGGGAGTGCCCGCAGCCATCCAGCCGTTGCCAATCCGCTGGATTTCTTTCCCGGCGGGGGCGGTCTTCAACTCGTCGGCCAATAGGTCCACCACGATATCCGCGGGCGGTCGGCCGGCCGTTTCGGCAAAAACATAGCCCACTCGCTGTAGATTCTTGTGGTAGATCATCTGATCGACGCGAGCCGTTTCCCATTGCCCCAACTCAGCCAAGGGAACCAACTGGCCCGTAGTGCCTTTCACATGAATCTTCGCCAGATCCGCCGCATTAGCGCGGCGATCGACGGGGAGCCGCAACTCGATGCGCAACGGGTTGCGCTCCGTCTCGCTCCGCATCAGGCCCACCGTGCCGCTATCCAAGAGCGTCCGGAGCGTGTCGGCAATTTGTTCCGTGGTAATGCCGTTGAGAGCGGCCTTTTCCTTGTCGGTAATGAAGGTAATTTTTTGCTGGGCTGTTTCCCGCACATGATCGACATCGACAATGCCCGGTTCGATCGCCATGCGGGCTCGCACCGTATCGGCGGCGAGCAGGATGTCTTCGTAGCGATGGTCCGGCTGGCCGTAGACCTCGGCGACCAGGCTGGCGATGACGGGCGGACCGGGCGGGGTCTCCACAAGCTTCATCCGCGCGTGATGCCGATCGGCAATTGCCTGCAAGCCGTTCCGCATCCGTAGGCCGAGGGCATGGCTTTGCTGCTGGCGATTTTTCTTGCCGGCCAAGTTGATTTGAAGCTGCGCTACCTCATCGCCCTGGCGGAGATAATAGTGCCGCACCAGCCCGTTAAAATCCATCGGCGCAGCCAGACCGACATAGCTTGTATAATCCGAGACTTCAGGCACTCCGGCCAGATAGGCTTCCAACTCGCGGACGGCCGCATCCGAGCGTTCCAGCGTGGTGCCCTTGTCGAAGTCCAGCACTAGGAGCAGTTCGTTCTTGTTGTCGAAGGGAAGCATCTTTAGCGGTACGCTGCGGATGGCTGCCAGACCCATCGCCCCCACGGTCAAGAGGGCCATGGCCAGCAGGAACGACCAGGCCACGAGTCGAGAGTGGAGCAACGGCGCCATGAGCGGATAAAATATCTTATACAATCGCGACTGTTTGACGGCATTCAGATCGTGCGGGTCGTGATTCCCAAGGCTGTCGGCACTGCCGACACTGCCGGTGCTATACTTTCGCTTGAGTACATGGTAGGCCAGCCAAGGCGTGATCGTGAAGGCCACGACCATCGACATGAGCATCGCCACCGGCACGTTCAGCGCCATTGGCCGCATGTAAGGGCCCATCATTCCGGTGATGAAAAACAGCGGCAGAAAGCTGACGATGACGGCCAGCGTCGCCGTAATCAGCGGCGGACGAATCTCGGCGACCGCCTCCAGGACGATCCGTCGGGTGGCCTTCTTTCGCAGGGTGAAATGCCGCACGATGTTCTCCACATCGACAATCGGATCGTCGACCAGAAGGCCCAGCGAGAGAATCAAGGCAAAGAGCGTGACACGATTGATCGTGTAGCCAAGCATGAGATTCACGGCCAATGTCAACCCAAAGACCACCGGCACCGCGACCGCCACGATGAGTGCCTCGCGCCACCCCAAGCCCAGGGTCAAGAGCGCAACAACGATGAGGATGGCAACCGCCAAGCCTTCGACGAGTTCGTTGACCTTTTCGTCTGCCGTCAGGCCGTAATTGCGCGTGACGACAAGTTCCATGTCGTCCGGCACGATCTTCCCACGCAACTCCTCCGCTTGTCGCAAAACCGCATTGGCCACCCAGACGGCATTCGATCCTTTTTTCTTGGCGATGGCAATCGTGACGGCGGATTGGGCGGACGGCACACGGAGTGTGCCTGCTACGGTTTTCCCCAGCACGGTTCCGGGGAAGAATTCATGTTTGGTGAACCCGCGGGCCGGTCCCCAGCCATGGCGGACGTAACTGGCAACTTCTTCCGGCCCATCCTCGACTCGGGCGACATCTTTGAGAAAGACCGGCCGGCCATCGAAAACACCCACGACCAGATCGCGCAACTGCCGGGCATTCTCGAAAGGACGACCAGCTTCAACGCGAATGAGCTTATCCTTGGCGCGGAAGTCGCCTGCTGTCTGACGGACGTTGGCACCCTGAATGGCCCGCTGCAATTCCAAGGGAGACACACTATGTGCGGCCATAAGGTCCGGGTTCATGAGGATCTGTATCACGCGCGGCTGCCCGCCAACGACATAGGCACGCGACACATCTTGGACGCCCGCCAGTCGCTGCGTGACTTCCTCGGCCACGCGACGCAGCGTGCTGCCATCGGAAGTTACACTGGAAAGCGTGAGAGTTACCACGGGCACGTCGTCGATCTCGACCGGCTTGACGACCCAGCCGCTGACGCCCGGCGGAACCGCATCGACATTCTCATCCAGCTTCTTCTGGAGTTTGACCAAGCTCCGCTCGCGGTCCTCGCCCACATAGTAACGAACCGTGATAATCGCCTGATTCTCACGGCTCATCGAATAGACGTACTCGACGCCGTCAATCTGATAGAAAATCTTTTCCAGGGGCGTGGTAACCAACTGCTCGACTTCCGCCGCCGAGTGGCCGGGAAAGTTGACATGAACATCCGCCAGCGGGACGACGATCTGCGGGTCTTCCTCGCGCGGAGTCAGCCCCAGTGCCGCCAAGCCAACGACGGTTGCCAGTAAAATCAGAACGAGAGCTAGGTTCGATTCGAGGAAAATCTTCACGATGCGATTCGTGAAGCCGTGCTCATGAACTTCAGGAAGGCTGGAATGCTCAGTCACGGCTGGTCTCCTGCGATATAGTAGCAGGCAGACTCCGTCTGCCGTTCGCTGGACGCTCTCTGCTTCCGCACAAATATCCTGCGACTGGTGGTTGCGGAGCGGACGGCACAGGGACTGTGCCTGCTACTATGTCTAGCGTCCGCGAATGGTTGCCCTGCGATGATATAGATGGGAGAGGCTCAACCGGACAACTTGGGGCGGCCTGTTCCGGCTTCGATCCGGCGGGCAACACGACCTGTTCGCCCTGGCGCAAGCCCGAGAGAACTTCCACCTGGTCTCGCAGCACCTGCCCGCCCTCGTCTTGAATATCTCCCAGGATTCGTCCCGTGCGGATTGCCCGCTGAATCGTTCGGCCCTTTTCGATTGCCTGAACGAGTTCCAGTTGGCCGACTTTTCGCACGGCCTGCCGGGGAATGACAAGAACCTCTTCTTTCTCCAAGGGAATCAGGATTCTACCGAACATGCCCGAGTAAATGCCTGTTGGGCAAGGCCCCGTCACCTTCACCTGGAAAGCGCGGCTGGCGGACTGAGCCTCGGGCACAATTTCGCTCACCGTGCCGCTACATTGTTTATTCAGCCCGTCGATCCGAACGCCAATGCTCTGGCCGATCTTGAGTTGGCGGGTCAACGATTCGCGAACGCTGGCGACCAGTTGCATCCGTTTGGGATCGAAGAGTGTGACGAGCATCTGTCCCGGCGTGATCATATCGCCCACGTCGACTTTCTTGTCGATCACGGTGCCGTCGAAGGGGGAACGAACGGTAGCCGAATCGAGATTCGTTTGCACTTCGTTGACGGTCTCCTGGGCGCGCAGGAGATCGGCTTCGGCGGAACGCAAAGTGGTAACGGCCTTTTCATAATCCTGACGACTGATGGCCTTGGACTCAATCAAGGCGGCATACCGTTTTTCATCGGCGGCAGCCTGGGCACGAACCGCTTCGATCGATGCCACGGCCGCCTTAGCTTGTTGGAGTTTGGCACGAAGATCGGTATCGTCCAATCGCAGCAGAACCTCGCCGGCTTTGACTTTCTGCCCCGCCTTGAGGTTCACTTCGACGACGCGGGCCAGCAGTTTCGAGCCGATGGTCGTCTCGTGGACCGCGCGGATCGTGCCGATGGCCGATTCGGTCAGCGGCAACTGAATCAATTGCACCCGCACGATATGACCATCGAGGGAGGACGCCTGAGCCTGACCGGCATCCGCAGTTGCAGGAACCTTGGGCGAAAACTTCCCCGCAAGCCAGAGCATCAGCACGACCACACCCGCGGCAAAACCCAACAGCACGGCTCCGCGGCCAATCCAAGGGATAATTCGCTTCATAAGAGTCTTTCTGCATGTTAAAGGCTATCCGCAGACTCCGCCCTCCCTTGAGAGAGAGAGACAGCGGGTAAGGCCCCCCTCTCCCTTTTGGGAGAGGGGCCGGGGGTAAGGGCTTTTTCCGAAAGAGATTCTATCGCAAAACACAGTGTATCAACAAGGTCAACGCCTGCCTTGATGGACGTTCATGGGCATGGATTGGTTACAACGTCGGCTTTGGTGTCGTAGGATGCTCGGCAACTTAGGATCGGCGCATCAATAAGTGTCGCAAGAAAAGTAGCAGGCACACTCCGTGTGCCGTCTGCCCTCGCTCGGCGAATGCGCAAAACACGACAGTTATTGGTGCGCCGGTCCTTACCTGCCAGTACCAGAGCATGACGCCATCCTGATGTTGACTTTTCGGCTCTCCGCCAAGTTTGTGGTGCGGGCGTCTCGCCTGCCTGGTTCAACCA
>JBAWVO010000175.1:0-13631 GCA_037147235.1 Planctomycetota bacterium
AATCCATCAAAACGACCAATAGGAATTTGTTCAAGTTATTTTTGCGCGGTCGCTATGCGTGCTCTGCCCACCGCACCTGGCCGAGCAATGGCAGGCAGAACTTCGCGACAAGTTCCATATCAACGCCGAATTGGTACTCGCTAGCACGGTCAACCGCTTGGAACGCAACTGCTCGCTTGGCCGGTCACTGTTCGAGGTGTATCCCTACGTCGTTGTCTCTATTGACTTCATCAAATCCGACCGTCGGCAGCAGGAATTCCTCCGTGCTTGCCCCGACCTGGTGATTGTCGATGAAGCCCATTCCTGTGCTTTCGGAGGCGTTGGACGTGGCGGACGGCATCAACGGCACCAGCTCCTCACCGGCCTGGCGGCCAAGGCCGATCGGCACCTGATTATGGTCACTGCCACCCCGCACAGCGGCAACGAAGAGGCTTTTCGCTCCCTGCTGAAGCTCCTACGCCCCGAGTTCTCCAACCTGCCCGACGACATGACGGGCAAGGAAAACGAGCAAAACCGCCGCAGGCTGGCCCAGTATTTCGTTCAGCGGCGTCGTGCCGACATCCGGCACTACCTCCAGGCTGATACGCCTTTCCCAGAGCGTGAAGAGAGGGAATCGTCGTACAAGCTGACGCCCGAATACAAGAAGCTCTTTGAGAAGGTCCTGCAATATGCCCGGGAAACAGTCTTTGAACCGGGAGAGAAGCGTCACCACCAACGGGTCCGATGGTGGTCCGCCCTGGCCTTGCTCCGCAGTCTGGCATCCAGCCCCGCTGCGGCTGCATCCACGCTTCGCAACCGGGCGGCCGTGGCCGACACGGAAACGCCCGAGGATGCCGACGAAATAGGTCGTCGCACCATTCTGGACCTCGAAGAAGACGAAGGTGCCGAGCGGATGGACACTGCCCCAGGCAGCGACATTGGCGAGTTGGCCGACGACGAAACTCGCCACCACCGGCGGCTATTGGAAATGGCCCGTCAGGCTGACGATTTGCAGGGCAAGCTCGATGCCAAGCTCCAAGACGCCATCCCTTTACTCAAGGGGCTCCTTGACGAAGGCTACCATCCCATCGTGTTTTGCCGCTTTATTCCCACGGCCGAGTATGTCGCCGCTCAACTCCGCGAACGGTTGCCCAAGGCTGTGGAAGTCGCCGCCGTTACGGGCACGTTGCCGCCAGCCGAACGTGAAGAACGTGTTCAACAACTTGCCAAGGCAGCAAAACGAGTTTTGGTCTGTACCGATTGCCTCAGCGAAGGTATCAACCTCCAGAATGACTTTGATGCGGTCTTGCATTACGACCTTTCCTGGAATCCGACCCGACACGAACAACGAGAAGGCCGCGTGGATCGCTACGGCCAGCCCCGGTCCAAGGTACGCGTGCTCACCTACTACGGCACCGATAACCAGATCGACGGCATCGTGCTCGATGTGCTTCTGCGAAAGCACAAGACAATCCGCAGTTCACTGGGTATATCGGTTCCGGTCCCTGTCAACACCGAGCAAGTCATCCAAGCCGTTTTTGAGGGATTGCTGTTGCGGGATAGTTCTGGTTCGTTTGAACAGCAGAAAATGTTGTTTGACGACTACTTCAAGCCACAGAAACAGAAGATCCACGACGACTGGGATGCCGTTTCCGAACGCGAGAAACGCTCCCGCACCATGTTCGCCCAGGAGACCATCAAGACCGACGAGGTTGCCCGGGAATTGCAGGCTGTTCAGGCGGCCATTGGCTCCAGTACCGATGTTGCCGAATTCACGAAAACGGCATTCAAAGCCCACGGGGCCATTCTCAGCGAGCGGAACGGCACTGTGGAATTTGGCCTTAGCGAACTGCCACGGGCACTGAAAGACCGTATAGACGCCTCGGCCTCGCTCAAGGCCCGATTTGAACTCCCTGCGGGCGAAGGCATCACCTACCTCAGCCGCACGCACGCGATTGTGGAGTCGCTCGCATCCTTTGTCATGGATACCGCCCTCGACCCGCAGTCCGATGGAATCGCCCGGCGTTGCGGGGTAATCCGGACGAACGAGGTTCAAGTGCGGACAACATTGCTCTTGGTCCGCTTCCGTTACCACATCAACACCATCCGGGGCGACAGCCCGCCGCAGCCGCTCCTGGCGGAAGACTGCAAACTGGTCGGCTTCACCGGTTCCCCAGAAAACGCCCAATGGATTGACGACGAGACGGCCGAGAAGTTGCTCGGTGCCACGCCAGGTGCCAACATCAGCCCCGACCAGTCCCGAGATTTTGTTTCCCGCGTTGTGGCCGGCTACGAGCACCTGGAATCGCACTTGAGCCAAGTGGCCGTTGTCCACGGCCAAGAACTGCTCGATGCCCACCGCCGTGTGCGGCAAGCAACGGGAACCAAGGCCCGTGACGTGAGACACGAAGTCGAGCCCAAACTACCCCCTGACTTGCTAGGGATTTACGTTTATTTGCCTGCAAAATAGTTGCCTATTTCCTTTGCGTCTTTGTGCCTTGGCGTGAAATCCTTTCGCGAGAATAAGTACCATGCAAACCAAACGCCGAGAACTGTTCACCACGGTCCGAACGGAAGGGGCCATTCTGCCGGCCGACCTTTTGCAGCGTGTCGCCGATGGCGGTTCGGGCCTTGAAGGGCTCAAGCCCGAAGACTTTCACCGGGCTGGCGAGCGGCTCAACGAGGTAATCAACGGGTCTTGGAACCGACTGTTGGGGCAATGGCAGACGTTCCAGGTGGCTCTGGCCAAGTTGCCGGAGAGCGACCCTGCCACGTCGGTCACCCGCGAGCGTTGGCTCCTGCCATTGTTTCGGGAACTCGACTATGGCCGGCTTGCCACGGTTCCGGCCATCGAGGTCAACGGAAAATCCTATCCTGTTTCCCACGGCTGGCAGAAGACGGCCATCCACCTAGTCGGCTGGCGGATCGAGATGGACCGCCGCACCGCTGGCGTTGCCGGGGCGGCCCGCACCAGCCCGCACAGCCTGGTTCAAGAATTCCTCAATCAGTCGGACGATCACCTTTGGGCCTTCCTTTCCAACGGCCAGCGACTGCGAATTCTCCGCAATAACATCAGCCTCACCCGGCAGGCGTTTGTCGAATTCGACTTAGAAGCCATGATGGACGGCGAGGTCTATGCCGACTTCGCCCTCTTGTGGCTCTTGTGCCATCAGTCCCGCGTGGAAGGCGATCGGCCCGAACAGTGCTGGCTGGAAAAATGGTCCCGTACGGCCCAAGTTTCCGGCACACGGGCGTTGGATTCGCTCCGGCAGGGCGTCGAGGACGCCATCAAAGCCCTTGGGCGTGGTTTCTTGGCTCATCCAGAAAATCGCACACTCCGCGATAGCCTCTATTCCGGCAACCTTCCGGCCCAAGACTACTACCGGCAGCTTTTACGGATGGTTTATCGGCTGTTGTTTCTCTTTGTGGCCGAAGATCGCAACTTGCTCCTAATGCCCGGGACCGACGAAAAGACCCGCGAGCGTTTTGCCCGATTCTATTCGACTGCCCGATTGCGACGCTTGGCCGAACGGCATCGCGGCACCCGGCATTGCGATCATTTCCAAGCCCTTCTTGTGGTGATGCAAAAGCTCGGTTCTGGCGGTGGATGCCCTGAGTTGGGCCTGCCCGCACTGGGCAGTTTTCTCTGGTCCGAAAAAGCTATCGCCGACCTGATTGGCTGTCGGATATCCAATGCCGATTTTCTCTCAGCCATCCGGGCCTTGGCTTTCACAGTTGATGAACGAGTGCTCCGGGCGGTCGATTATCGGAATTTGGGGGCCGAAGAACTTGGCAGCGTCTATGAATCGCTCTTGGAACTGCACCCCAAGATCAACGCTGACGCCGCTACCTTCGAGCTTGACGTGGCCACCGGACACGAACGCAAGACGACCGGCAGCTACTACACACCCACGAGCCTCATCACCTGCCTTCTGGATTCTGCCCTCGATCCTGTCTTGGAGGAAGCAGCCAAGAAGCCGACCCCCAAGGAAGCGGAGACCGCCATACTGGCATTGAAGGTCTGTGACCCCGCTTGTGGCAGCGGCCATATCCTTATCGCCGCAGCTCACCGCATCGCAAAACGATTGGCCGCCGTCCGCACGGGCGACGAGGAACCAGCCCCGGAAGCCTATCGCCAGGCCCTACGCGACGTCATCGGCCATTGCATTTTCGGCGTGGACATCAACCCGATGGCCGTGGAACTCTGCAAGATCAATCTCTGGCTTGAATCCTTGGAGCCAGGCAAGCCTCTCTCGTTCCTCGACCATCACATTCAGTGCGGCAACAGCCTACTGGGAGCCACACCGGCTCTCTTGAACAAAGGCATTCCTGACGAAGCTTTCACCCCGATTGAAGGCGACGACAAGAAGGTCTGCACCGAGTCCAAAAAACTGAACCGTGACGAGCGGGCTAAGCAAATGAAGCTATTCGACTACGCCGGTGCGAAACCGTGGGAGCGGATGGGTAATTTCGCCGTCAGCCTAGCCAACCTGGAGACGATGGAGGATGACTCGCTGGAGGCCGTCCGCTCGAAGGAAGAACGATATGCCCAACTTGTTGGCTCGGCCGACTATTTATCTGGTCGCTTCTGGGCCGACGCCTGGTGTTCCGCTTTCCTGTGGAAGAAGACCAAGGAATTCGACTATGCCATCACTGAAGACGTCTTCCGCCGTATCGAGCGGAACCCGCACGATTGCACGCCTTGGATGCGAGCGGAGATCCAGCGGTTGGCACGGCAATATCACTTCTTGCATTGGCACCTAGCTTTCCCGCAGGTGTTCCGTGTGCCCGGACAAGATGAGTCGCCGGATAACGACCAAACCGGATGGTCAGGGGGATTCGATCTTATGCTGGGAAATCCACCTTGGGAGATGCCCGAAGTGGATGATCGTCCGTTCTTCGCATCGCGTGCTCCCCAAATTTCATCCGAACAGTCAGCCCAGCGTCGTCGAACATTGATCAATGGACTATTGCAAAGCGATCCGGACCTTTATCAAGCATGGCAGGCGTACTTGAGACGGTACGAGGGCGAGCGGGCCTACTTTTCCTTGTCGGGTCGCTATCCCACGGCTGGTTCAGGGCGGCTTAACTATTACAAGATGTTCCTGGAGGGTGCGTGGCATGCGGTGAGCCCAACTGGCCAACTCGGAATGGTTGTTCCCAGCGGGTTGACGACAAATGCATATGAAAGACCGCTCTGGCATAGTCTGGTGAAACCTGGCTATGTGGTGTCAGTGATTGATTTTGAAAACAAGAGTGCATTGTTCCCGGGCGTGCATCGAATGGCGAAGTTTTCACTTCTTGTATTGTCCAGAGAAGTTCATGTCACTTTTCACACCGGTTGCTGGCTACACGACGCGAGCGAAACCCGCGATCTCGACCGAATTGTGACGCTCAGTATCGACGAACTTGAACAGTTCAGCCCGGACGAGTTGGCTCTGCCGCAGTTTCGATCGCGTCAGGACTTGGAACTCCTGCGGAAGGCGACCAGGGAGTATGGTCAGCTCGCGGCCCACAGCGACTGGTCCTACACGCCACGATTGATGTTCTCTTCGTCTGATGCCGTTTTCCAACCTCTCGATGCAAACACTGTGGCGGGTTCGAGGCTAACATGTCAGAACCGGCGAGTCACTGCAGACGGTGATGTGCTAGTGCCCGTCTACGAGGGTAAAATGGTTGGAATCCTTGACCATCGCCAAGCGGACATTTATGTCAACCTTAAGAACGCCGCTCGGCTTGCCCAAGAACGACTAATTCCCGACGCCGAGAAGTCTGATCCTAATCGTTTTGCTGTCCCTCAACACTGGCTTCGGGAGAATGCCGTCCGTGATCGTCGATACGGCAAGAGGCAGGGCGATTGGGAACTCGTGTTTTGCGATGTTACGAGTGCAACGAACGAGCGGACTGCTCTCGCCTGCATCATTCCGCTATCGGGATTGACCCGGAACTTACCGGCAATTTACTTAGACAACGCGAGTGCCTGCGATGCCGCACTGCTGGCCACGCTGCTTTCTTCTTGCGCACTCGACTTTTTTGCACGCTTGAAAGTTTCCAGCAATCATCTGACTCAAGGAATCCTCGCCAGCCTGCCCATCCCCAGCAGAGACGCAATCCGCCAGTTTGCGAAACAGATCGGGGATGAACAATGGTTTGAACGCCGAACAGTAGAGCTGACCTACACCGCATGGGACATAGAGCCATTCGCCAAAGAATGTGGTTTTTCCGGTCCGCCATTCCGATGGGATGTGTCGCGACGGTTTCAGCTACGGTGCGAAATCGACGCGGCATGCTTCCACCTCTATGGCATCGGTCGTGAGGATGTCGAGTATATTATGGATTCCTTCCAGACATTACGACGAAGAGACGAGAATGAGCACGCCGTCTATCTGACGAAGAGTAGTATCCTGCAAATCTACGACGACATGCACGACGCATTGCACACCGCACAACACTTTTTAACCCAACTCAGCCCACCTCCGGCCGATGCCGCAGCCCATCAAAGAAACACAAGTCCACAACCAAAAGGGAGAGACTAGGCATGGAACGATTGGACCCGAAAGCAACTGACCGAGTTAGTGGCCCCGCCTGGGAGCCGATTCGACCGCAGTTCAACGAAATCAACGACGCACTTCTTCAGGTATCCAAGGATACCAAGGGCGACCTAACAACGATATACATCAAGTATAGTGGGCCCAGCACGCAAGGGCGGCCATACGCAGTAGTCTGGGTGAAGAAGTCAACGGAACTGGTGGTCGGCTTTTCGCTTCCTGAGACGGTAGTTTCCCCGCTTCTGGTCTCCGCACCGCCCAAACATAAATATGCGGGGCTGACCAAATATCTTATCATTCACCCGGGAGACACCCTGCCGTCAGAACTTGCGACCTGGGTGCAAGAGGCGTACGACACCGCGAAACAGCAATAAGGCAGCGATAATGGTCGAGTCAGCCATTGCCTTAATCCAGCCGACACACGTGGAGGAAACGAACAATGCCTCTTGGACCGAACAAATGGAACGCCGATCAACCATTTTATGATGGACTAACACTTGCTGTGAACGGTGACCCGATCGAGAAGCAGGCCGTCACGCAGTTTGACTTGGGCAAACGGTTTCCGCACTACGAATCCTTCTGGAAACGCCACGTCTGCCCGGCAACGGACCGTCCGTGGGGTATAAATCTTCGGTCCGGTGTATCAGACATTATCAGCGTGATTGCACAGCGGAGTTACAGCGTTCTCGTCTACACCCTCGAAGCAGTAGATCACCTTCGAGAGGTCTCGGAGGGTCGGCTCGGTCCGAGGAACCGCAACTGCTATATAACGCTGATGTACGCAGGGAATGCCCTACAGGTGTTCATGGAACTAAAGCGGGCGTTGTGTGGCACTCTCGTCGGCATGGACGACCTGGCTACAAGGCTGAGCATGCCGATCGACCCCTTTCTCGACTGGAAGACAACGTGGGAACCGGACCGTAAGTCCGCGTCGAACTACCGGAATTACGTGACGCACCAGGGCTACATCTACTCCGTTCTCCGGCAGAGCAGCGGGGAAAGGATGGTCCTCAGCCGGGATGCCTTCAAGACAAAGACTCCCTATACCTGGCTACAGGCCGAGGCGGAATATAATCGCGACCCGAGCAAGTGGATTGACCTGTTCGATGCTTGCCGCGGCATCGTCGATGACACGATCACCTTTCTCGATCGAGCGTACGAGAAGATCATTTGCGTGATGGACCCGTTACTCGAAACTGCCGACTACCAGCGACTTTGGGGATGGGTAGACCATCAGCCGTCCGTCCTGCCTGCCCCCGCACTACCCGCGTCGATGGCCGTTCCAACAACGATGGCGTTCAAGGGGATCAGCATGACCATTGGTTCCGCCGTCACTGTCGATCAGAAGTACCTGGATGCCTCATCGCCCCCCGGAAGTGGCGAGAGACGCGTGTAGCCGAGTAAATGTCCATAAGATTCCCAGCACGTGTGATATGACACCAAAAGAAATTAACCGTTCTGCCGGCCGTATTTTCGCAAGTCTGATCCCAGCATCCTGGGCAATCCGTAGCCAGGAGGACCAGGAGGATTACGGCATCGACTATGAGATGGAATTGACGGACGAGCACGACCGAGCAACCGGTTTCATCTTCAAAGTTCAGCAAAAGGGTGAACTGAGCCTGGACTTCGACTCCAACGGTAAGACAGTGAAGTACCACGGACTGAAGGTGCAGAGGCTTCGTTACTACTTGAATGACCTGAAGGTGCCGGTAGTCTTTGCGGTTGTCGGCGTTCAGGCCAAGCAAGCGTACTGGACGCTGCTCCAGGGCTATTCTGACGTAGAGAAAGTCCTTCGTGATGCGGAAGCAGCAGGCCACCAGCAGACCGTCACGCTCCGCCTCCCAGTAACCAACCTTCTGCCCGCCACCGCCGACCGCCTTCTCGAAGAAGTAAAGCGTTGTATGGATTGGCTGTTCATCCGCAGCGTTGAGCGGATGCTGCCCCTGAATCTGCTTGATGTCGCCAAGCGACATCCCGACCCCGAGCAACTACTCAACGCATTTCGACTCCACGCAGACGTACTTCGATGCGACCAAATCGACCGACTTATTGAGGCCGCTGACTTTTCCGAAGCACTTAAAGTCGCTAAAACCGTTTTCGCCAGCCAGTCAGAGACGACAAGAATGCGTTTCGCCGCCGGCATGTACGTAATGAGGATCGACAGCGAACTGGCATTCAGCACCGAGTCTGGCGACAGACACGCACGAGTGCTTAAGATTCGCACGAATGTTGCGATTGAACTCCTGCGGTTGACGCGAACGCCTGGAACGGAACGGCAACTTCGCGTCTACGCCCGGTTCCTGCTTCGTTCCGCTCGACTTCGGCGAGCGGCTGAGCAGGTTTTCGCCCTGACAGCCAGTTATCTCGGCCAGCAAGGCATCGACGGGCCGATGGCCAAGTTGACATCGGAACTCACCTTGATTCACCGGGAGGCGGTTGCCGCTGAATTTGCCAGGGAGTTTGCACGCACGGTCAGTCGCTTTGACGCACTCATCGAGCAGAAGGCGTATCACCTCGTGCCGCAGGCGTGGATCACGCTGGCCCAAGACGTGCTGCCGTTTCTCGCCCGGCTTCACATGGAGAATAGCGACAAGCAATTGCTCTTAAGAATACTCGGGGCACTCGGGGGATTCGCTCAGTACGTGTGTGTGCAATTGAAGGCTTGGGATGATCTCACGACTTGTGCCCACCTGCATTTATTCGTGGCCAACCCCAATGACGCCGCGGACGTTCACCGCCGTGTGGAGGAATCGAGCAAAATTCTCGATGCGATCCCGGACGAAACCGCACGGTCCAGGGCAAAGCAGGAATTGCAGTCACTCCAGGAGCAGACTTTTCAGAACACGGGCGTGGTTTCTCTTGAGGACCAGCCGCGTCTCGTGGAAGAGATAGTGCGGCAAATGGGAATCGACCTGGACAATCCCAACGACCCGACTGGCCAAATCGTTCGTGTCGGCATCGACGACATGAACCCCGAGCGGGTGCTCAGGCACTGCCAGCACCGTTTCGTCCAACTTGGAGCAAGTGGTATCCCCGCGATAATGGTCCAGTTGCCTACGGCGGGAAGCAAGACCCTGCATTGCACCAAACATGGCAATGCAGTCGGCGGCCTTAGCTTCGACGGCATACTCCAGGTCTTTGAATCTCAATTGTGCAGCAAGTGCAACGACCGCACGCCACATCCTGCGGATTGGCGATGGTCGCCCGAATGGCAAGCGGAACAGGAGAAGCAACACGGCCCGAACTGCCAGCCGTTGTGCTGAGATTGGCTCAGTGCATAGACCACCTGTTATTGAGGACGATACGGCCGAACAGCCACCGGGAGATGTGCCCAAATGGACACCAAAACAGAACGTCTTCTTGATCGCATCATTACCAACCGTCGGGAGTCGTGGTGCCATGTTCCAGAATCCGGGTGGTTAGTTGTCGAAGAGAGCGTCCGCCATCCCGCGGGTAGGCGAATCGTCCGGTCAGCCGCTACGCGGCAGGCGGAGGAATGGCCGGAATCGAAGTGGTCCGATGCCGTGGCTACCTATAACTGGAAATCGCAGTGCCGATGGAGACCGGCGTTGGAGGCGGAGTTCCTATGCGTCTTCAAGAGATGGCGAGAGATAAGAGACGCCGAGACTCGGGAGGAGCGGGAGAAGCTCGAAGCCTACCTCGAAGCCTACAAGGAATCACTCGCTACGCTGATGGCAGCGATTCCCTGGTATTCAGTAGCGGACCGACATCGAGTCCACCTCCAAGTTCACGGTATGATATATCGCGGTGTTCGCAGCCCAGACGAGAACGAGCGAGTGCGGCGACACCGACAGGCAAGGTGTTGGAACTGTCAACGGTTCCTAGACAATTACCAGGAATTCGAGTGCTTATCCTGTGGCTGGATTCTCTGTGGCTGCGGTGCCTGCGGCTGCGGGCAATTGCAGCACGTTCACCTGTGCCTAGCGTGCGGTTCAGGTTTCCGCGAACCTGACGGTCATGGCAACTACCCATTCTGCTCAGCTACCTGTCGGGTTGAGACGCTTAGAGAATATTCGCAGTATCTAAATACGCCGGAGTGGGGGTGTAGACGAATGCTGCGGCTTTCCTTGGATAAGCAGACGTGCCAGGACTGCGGCGAACCCGCGTCACACGTTCATCATCTCACCTATGAGCGACTCGGCCATGAGAAACTCGAAGACCTCATCTCGCTTTGCAAGCGTTGCCATTCAATTCGTCACGGAGCCCAGATCCTGCCTACTGAGGCAGCGAGAATACTAGCGGCACTGGTCGGCGAGTGACACAAGAAATGGCGGGATAACCGCTCAATCGACCATCAGAGACGAGAGCACCTATTCGCCCGCTTGTTCCCGTGAGGCTGCCCGAAGCTTCTGGTCGTTTTTGAGCCTAAATATCAGCTTATCGAGCAACCCGAAGTCGATTTGGCCAAAGATTGCCTGTGCCTCGGCCGCGACTATTGCAGCGGCGGCTGGAGAGAACGCGCATTTTTTGGCAACAGATTCTACCAGTTCGTCAACTTCGCCCACCCGCTCGGCTTTCAGGAGACTTGACAGTGCGGTACGAAGCCGGTTACTGGCAGGCATCAAGACTCCGGTGGTCGCCGTAAGGAAGTTCGCAATCATATTCACGGCTTCCTTTCCAATTGCGACCGACTGCACTTTGAGCAGGCTTGCAACCTGATCTCCAATCGCTTTACTGAAGTTGCCATCTGCGGTCAAAGATTCCATTAGCGTCTTTTGTTCGTCAGTGGACAGAGAATTGCCCAAACATGCCACCATGTGCTTGGCAACCTCCCGGACGAAATCGCCGTGCCCAGCCAGCTTGGCACTGACCGCTGCACAAGGGTCATTTGCAACAACCCCACGTCCAACCCTTTGGATGGCCTCTAGCACGACATCATGCAGGTCTGGCGGTGCATGCTCGGCCAGGGTGGAACGAAACAGTTCTACCGGGA
The DNA here is from genome assembly GCA_037147235.1 of Planctomycetota bacterium. Classification (GTDB taxonomy): domain Bacteria; phylum Planctomycetota; class Planctomycetia; order Pirellulales; family Thermoguttaceae; genus JANXQG01. The sequence goes on from JBAWVO010000175.1 coordinate 11,482, forward strand.
TGTTGCTTAAATCCACGTTCTTTTCCCGGGCTGCCTTTAACCATCTTGCAGGCACCCAGTTCTGATCACTCGGACGAGAAATTCGCCGCAACAATGATTGTGCTTGCTTGGCCGATGCAGACTCGTCCTTCTCTTGCTCCTCCCAATCTGGAGTAGCAATCCGCGAATAAAGGTTGCCTGTCAGCCAGCCTAATTTTGCAGCATATTCCGGCTCAAGTTGCCCGCACCGGCACTCTTGAAGCATTCTGTAATGATCGCGGCGAAGAGCGATGCTAACCCGCAGCAACGCCACGGAGGCAGTGGGGATGCCTACGTCTGCATCCGGATGGAGGTAGAAAAGTCCCTGGGCCTGTTCATTTTGATTGACAACTCTCTTCAGCAATTGCTCAGCATATAGTCGTCTCTCGGAGTCGAATATTCCGGGGATTCCCGCCCCACAGCAAGGCTCCAGTAGAGTCGGTAATAATGGTTCAAGTTCCCGAATCACACAGAGATTGATGTAATCTGCCTTGCAGACGTTTTCGTTCCGAGTCACCAAATCGCAAGACTGGGTCACCACCAAAAAAGCCGTATATCGTTCATCGCAGAAATGCGATAAGACTTCCGAGAGCACCTCCAAAAGAGAAGGTGATCGCCTGACGATATCTCCTTGTTGAAGATCATCAGTCGCAACGAAAGAGCGATAGGTCCAGTGCGACGGTTGCCCCATGCATTACCTCAAGGGGACGTACTTGAGCTGCTGGGGCTTGGATCGCGAGGGGTATACCGAAGTTTAAGCGTACCTTGCTTAGCTCTAGTCACAACGGTCCGAATGTCCGTTGTAACCACGATTGTATCAGTAACCGGAGCACTCACTACCTGTGATGCCGGGGAGGGGGAGTACTTTGCGATCTCAATTGCGGCCGTATTAGGCTGTTGTATCGGCTGCGGCATATGCGTTATCCTCAGTTCTAATTTGCATACAGTCGGAGAAAATCCTTGTAATTTCCTTTTCCAAATCGGCGATCGGCTTGCGTAGCCAATCGATCAACTCATCCATGTTACTGCTACCGCGGTGGAAGTTAAACTGAATTTGAAAACTGGAATCGGCCTCCTCCGTGACGGAAAAATTGATTTGCCCTTCGTTCCATTTAAGCACACGCGACAATGCTCGCCCAAGAATCTCATACTGATTGTCGGATAGCTGGTCATCCCACCATGAATTGCGAGTAATGTTCTGGAGGGCCTCGATCGGCTCTTTGGAAGAATACTTCAGGTTAATTCCCGCCGCAATTACGGGCGTCTCCCTCAGATTCTCCATCGCCCGCCGAGCAATTGTCATTGCTCCTTCCAACCCATGAAAATTCAGCGTCTCCGGCACCGTAATCAACCTGTCCCCACCAACCATAACAATGGTTCCGCCATGCTTAACTTGAGGGGGTGCAAGGGCGTCAATTGCTACAAAGACTTCAATGGGGGTGCCCTCGTCCAAACCGAAAAGTCTCTTCGCGATCCCGGACGGTGTCAGAATCGCACGATTCCAGTGACCGAGTACGATTACATTCCACTCTGCCGGTGTAAAGGGCATTTCCACGGCCTTTCGAGGATTTAGGAAGTTCAGGTGTCCAGCGAACAGCGAATAAGCATAAACACCCATTGTAATCTGCCGAGAATCCGACCGAAACCCTGGCACAGCAATTACTTGCACGGTCCGAAAGAGACGCGACGACAACTGCCATAAGCCCTTGTAACATAATATGTTACGAAAGCCGCCTCCCCTCGGTTCGCTTCCGTTGCCGCGATACCGTCCACCCCGGGCCGAACGCCGGCCGGCCCGCATATGGGAATTTGGGGTTGTCTCCCTTGCACTTTCGGCTGGGTATCCGACAATAATATGTCCATTCCGCCTATTCATTGACCGGACGCCAAAACCCAAGCCGCGTTGATTTTGGTGTTCTCCCATTGGAATGCCGTGCAATAGTTTTGCTCTGCCACGAATGGATTCCTGGCTACTATGTGACCGTGGGCATGGAAGAACCCTAGCCATCAAACCCGGTGAAGCACCTTTTGCCGCTCGGATCGTATGCGGGCTATCCTGGCTTTCTGGGATTCGGGAGGGGCAGGAGGGACCAGTTCGCGGAACAACTCCATGACGCGGGCCTCATGGGGCC
>JBAWVO010000176.1:0-13327 GCA_037147235.1 Planctomycetota bacterium
ATACCCTGAAACACTACATGTTGTGGTCACGCCAGTCAAGGGGATACCCCATATGGATGATTGGTAGCCAAATCTCCGGAAGAGTAACCGGAGAGCGGGGGAACCAAAGAATCGGCAGAAATTAAGCCGCTTCCGGGGCGAAGGCGTGGTCCATCCAGGCCGGAGTACTTTCAAGCTCTAGCCCGTCAGCTAACCTCGTCGGCAGGCCGAATCGCGGCAAGTGGATATTCAGTTCGAGTCAACTGAATCCGCACCTCGCGGCATTTCGGACCTAGTTGAATGGACCTTCCGTGACTGCGCACACGAGGGATTCCCTGTTTTGTGCGCTGTGAGGCATTGTATCTGATGTCTGGTCGCGTTTCTGATGCGTCTTCTGGTAATTCTTCTACCTCCCCGGCGGTGAATCCCCTGCGCCGCCCGATCCAAGTCATCGTCGTCAGTAGCGTGATGTTTACGTTCATCTCCTACTGGCGCATCGCTGCGGTAGTGCTTGGCGACCTCGCCAGCACCGCATATTACATCGGCGGCATAGTCGAGAACTCCATCGGCCCTGCGGCACCGTGGTGCATTCTCGCCGTGATGTTGTTCAGTTATGCCGTGCGTTCGGTTTACATCGAAAGTTGTTCGTTGTTTGTTCGAGGCGGTGTCTACCGGGTGGTCAAGGAGGCCATGGGCGGATTCCTGGCCAAGCTTTCAGTCTCTGCATTGATGTTCGATTACGTCTTGACCGGTCCCACCAGTGCTGCCTCGGCTGGCCAATACATCATGGGACTGCTTTTGGATTCGCTGGCCCTCCTGAATCCCGCATTGCGGGTTGATCCCGACACGGCAGACTATATTCGTCGCTGGGGATCGGTGGTGATTGCCTGCGCGATCACTCTCTACTTCTTTCGACAGAACCTGCTGGGTATCCATGAATCGAGCGGCAAGGCGGTGAAGATAATGATCGTCACGACCGTTGTGGCAGTGGTGCTGCTGGTGTGGTGTTTCGTCACCCTGGCGATATGGGGTCCCGCCAACCGCGTACCGCTGATGCCTGACCTGTCTCCGAAGGTGGAATACCAGACCGTCCCGGCAAAAGATTCCAATTCGGGTACGACAGCTCCGGATGCGCGCCAGCGCTTGGTTGACCTTGGCTTTTCGGACAAGGAGGTGTGGAAGTTGGGGCCGGACGGCCAGCCCGCTCCAAAAATCGAGAACGGCCAGCCTGTGCCGCGGATCAATGAGGCGACCGGGCGACAGGAAGATCCGTTGGGCTTTATCAACTGGCTGTGGCCCGGCCTCGCACGGCAACTGCACGAGCGAGGCAGTTGGTTGAGTATCGTCGGGGTGGTCGGGTTGCTGATCGCTTTCGCACACTCGATCCTGGCCATGAGCGGTGAGGAAACGCTGGCCCAGGTTTACCGCGAAGTTGAATCGCCCAAGTTACCGAACTTCAAGAAGGCGGCATTCATCGTGTTTATTTACAGCCTAGGGCTAACGGCAACGGTTTCGTTCCTGGCGGTGCTGTTGATTCCTAATGAAGTCCGCATGAAGTTCTACTCAGATAACCTCATTGGCGGATTGGCGATGAGCGTGATCGGGCCGCCAACTGCCCGACTGGTGCTCAACGCGGCAGTGGTAATCGTTGGTTTCCTGATCCTTTCTGGCGGTGTCAACACAGCGATCATTGGCTCCAACGGCGTGCTGAACCGCGTAGCCGAGGACGGCGTGATGCCCGACTGGTTTCTCAAACCGCACCGTCGCTATGGGACAACCCACCGCGTGCTGTACCTGATCGTCGGCATGCAGCTTGCCGTGATCATCCTCAGTCGTGGCAATATGTATGTTTTGGGCGAGGCATACGCTTTTGGCATTGTGTGGAGCTTTGCCCTTAAGGCGATGGCCATGGTCGTACTCCGCTTTAAGGACCGTAGCCCTAGAGAGTTCAAGGTGCCGCTGAATGTCCGCATCCGCGGCGTCGAGGTGCCGATCGGGCTGACCTTGATCTTCGTAATTCTCCTATTGGCGGCCATCTTTAATACCTTGACCAAGGAGGTGGCCACGATCGGCGGTTCGGCCTTCACGGCGGTGTTCCTGGTCGTCTTCATAGTTTCAGAAAGGATTCACGAAAAGCGGCTGGGCGGAAGACATCACAAGCACATCGAGCAATTCAACCAGAAGACGGCCGAAGCGATCAATCCCCAGGCATTGAATCTCGACAAGCCCTTCCGCAAGTTGGTGGCGATCCGTTCCACCAACAATCTCTTCATGCTCGAGAAGACCCTTGCGGAAACCGATCCCGATACCACCGACGTGGCCGTGATGACGGCCCAAGTGGCCCAGCGCGGCGACACGTCCGGTGAAGGGCCGGAACTGGACGATTACGCCCGCACTCTGATGTCGGCGGTCGTCGATCGCGCGGAGAAGGCGGGCAAGCACGTCCAGCCGATGATTGTGCGAACCAACAATCCGTTATTTGCCGTGATCAACGCAGCCCGCGACTTGAATGCCCAGGAATTGATCCTGGGGGCGTCGAATGTTTATTCGGCCGACGAACAGATCGAGCAGATTGCCTTCTACTGGTTCAACCTTCACGATGGAACGCCGCAACCGCTGACCATTCGCATCCTCGGCCCCAACCGCGACCTCTATTTCGATCTGGCCGGCGGTAACCGCATTCCCAAGCTCGGCGAACGCCGCGCCCGATCGGTGACAGACCTTCGCGGGGCGGGTATCGGTATCAGTCACGTGCTGCTGTTGCACGACAGGACTGCGGTCGGTAGCGACCTCTTCTCGGACGTCTTGACGATGCTCGACCCATTGGTGTCGCTGACTGTCGTTCCCCTGTCTCAAACAGCGGCTGTATTGCCCGAGGGCGTTGTGGAGACCGATTGGCTCGAACAGGACTTGCTTCGTGCCAAGCGGTTGCGTCGCGAAGTATCGTGCAATGACCTGCCGCCGGGCGAATTGGCCGTTCAAGTGGCTGCGCTGGCGAGCCAGCTTCATTGCGACCTGATCATGGTCGGCAAGCCGGAACTCTCTGACCTGCAAACGCCCCTGGACACCGAGGCGATCGCTCGCGAAGCAAGCTGTGCAGTATGTGTCGTCACGCCCCCGCACATTCCACAGGAAGCGGGTGAGTGAGAGGGATCGATCGGGCAATCCACAGGTCACGGCAAGTCTGCCCGTAGCTTACTTCTAGGTCCAGCGGTATCGCTAAGTCCTCCGTCAACCAGAGCGGGAGACAAGGCAACTGCAGTCCCGGTTTCACCTCATGATACCAGGTTTCCAGCCATCGGCTTCCCCCTCGCTCCCGCCAGCGGCAGGCAACCGCGTAGGTCGCAAGAGGCTGCGTACCCAACAAACGATCCGACCGGCCAATCAAAGCCAACAGATCAGCGTACAGATTGACGTTGCGCGAGGTCACCACGTCCACCAACACGAGTGACACACCTCGCTGAAAGGCGGAAGAAAATGATCGCGAAACGGCATGCGATGTTCCTCCTTAGGACTGTCGCACCAATAACTGTCGTGTTTTGCCCACTCGCCAAGCGGGGGGCAGACGGCACACGGAGTGTGCCTGTTACTTTTCTTGCGACACTTATTTCTGCGCCGATCCTCAATGACTATTTGGGCGAGTCCTTCTGCAACTGTTCCAGCGTGGTGGCTGGACTGGCGGGCAGTGAATCGGAATCGCCGTGATTGTGATCATGGTCGTTGCCGACGGCACCCTTGGGAGGCTCTTTCTTCTTGACGATCTCCTTGCGATCGAGGTGGATTTTGGCGTAGGTCTGGCCGGGAATCACGTAGTACCACTGGGCAAAGCGGTCGCTAAGCTCTTTGGCGTGCTTCTTGCCGGCGACAACTTTGGCGTCATATTCCTCCTGCCGCCGCTTGTTCTCCTTTTCAATCTCTGCCCGCTGCGCGGCAAGTGCTTCGGGAGTCTTCACTTCCTTCTTCACATCGTCCTTCTTCACATCGTCCTTCTTCACTTCATCCTTCTTCACTTCATCCTTCTTCACTTCATCCTTCTTTGGCTCATCCTTCTTTGGCTCGTCCTTCTTTGGCTCGTCCTTCTTGGCCGAGTCGTCTTTCTTCAGTTCATCTTTCTTGGCATCACCCTTCTTGTCGCCATCGGCCGGCTTGACTTCCTTGCCGTCTGCTTTTGTGTCAGGGGCTTTCTTCTCCGGGGTCTTCTCGACGGGTTTTTCCTCGGGCAACTTTTCCAAGACGGGCTTGGGAATGGCGTCCTTGTTGAAGTCGGCCGCCACGAACAGGTAGCGGTCCATGCCAGGTGAAGAATCGTCCTTCGCCTTGTCTACCTTCTCGGACTTCGCGTCGCCTTTCTTCTTCGCCTTCACAGCGGCGGAGGATTCGCCGGTCGTCACGCCGAAGCGGAGAATGTAGCGGGCACCATCGGCCAATTGCAGGGTGATGTCGCCGGAATTCGAGAGGATCTCCGCCGGACCATCCGGGTCTTTGCGATTGGGGACTACAAAGAACCCCCTTTCGATCAACGTCTCCATGGTCGCGTCATCGAGTTTGCGAACACGCAAGTCGGCAGGCACCGCGCCGGGCTTTCGCTCGACATCGACAATCTTGAGGTCTTCCAGTGCCGACTTTAGTGCGTCGAGATTCGTGACGTTCAATTCCTCGTCGGCCGCCATCGGCCGGGGGATCATGCTTTTCTTCGCTGGATCAAAAGTCAGATCCTGGACGAGTTTCCAGGGCTGATCCCCAGCGGGCGTGTCCAGCACGAACTCCCCTTTTTGCGAAGATGCCAGCACGAGTTGGCCGCTGTTGTTCGCCATGGGCGTAAGACTGTAATCCTTGATTTCAACCTTCTTCAGGTCCATCGTGTTGAGTTTCAGCAGATTCGGCTCGATCCAATCCTCGAACCGCACCGAGAGCTTGCCGGTGTCCAGTTTAACGATATAGACCGGTTCCTTATCAGCGATCCGAATGTAGCACTGATCGGTTTGGTCGGATACCGGCTTGCCGATGATCGCGGAGGCGAGTTGACGCCCGGCGGCATCTTTCATCGTCACGCGCGTGCCGACTCCGTCGTCGCTGGACTTGACGTTCTTCGGATCGGGATCGACGACCCCAAAGCGATTATAGGCCTTGCGCAGGGCCGTCTCATGATCCGCAGCCGCCGGATCTCCCTTCAATGCCCCAGCCTGGAAGCCGGGGGCTAGGCCGATAATCTTCAGATCGATCAACGAATTGGCCGCCGCGGCCAGATGATCCTTGGAGTCGGCTGGGTATTTGCTGTGCGAAGGAATCACCCACAGACCATTGATCTTGGAGACTTCCAGGGCAACCGAATTACCTTTGGCCTGATCGAATTGAAGGATCTGTAGACTGTCGACGGCACCCGGTTCCTTGAACTCGGGAAACAGATTCTTGCCCAGCACGGCCGCCTCGCCCTTGATGGCCGCGACAGGACGGGTAAACCAAGCCACCGCGATAATCAACGCGGCTGCGGTCAGGAACCAAAGGGTTTTTGAATTTTCGTTGCAGTTCATGTTTATCTCTCCGAGCTTGAATTCAAGATAATGTAGGATGGATCTCCGAGTCCGTCCGCGAAAGTAAGGACGGACCCGGAGGTCCATCCTACAAATCCGACGAAAATATTTCCGCTCCTTAGCGCAGGCGTTTCTTGGAAACGCCTTCGCGCTCCTTGGACCGGCGGTTAAAGAAAACGAAAGCCGCAACCAACAACGGGGGAATCGGGGGAATAATCACCGCCCAGAGCTTATAGGTGCCCTGCATGCCAAGAATCGTAGCCTCTTGGGCATCATCGATCTTGCGGATCTCTTCGTTGTACTTTTGATGGTTTTCATTCTTTTGCTCATCCAGCTTGCGATTGAGATTGCGCGATTCATTGGTAATCTTCTGGAGGATGGCGGTCGCGTCGAGCTTCTGCTTCTTCGCTTCCACGCCAATCGTTTTCAGCGTGGCCTGAACCTCCTGAACCGCATTTTTGATATTCTCGTCGTGCTCCGTACTCTTCTCCTTGCGCGCCTGAGCACTCTGCTTGCGGGCCGCAAGGGTGTGCGCGTCAAATCGTTCCAGCGTGCGGTGCTGCGGTCTGCGCTTGCGGAGTTCCAGAAAACGGTCGTCTCCGACCAGAGAATCCAATGCATTGAGGACGAAGGTGACGTTATCAAAATCAAAGTTGATGTCCTGGCCAGGGACGCTCCCCTGTTCGCGCCAGCGGAAGAATACGTCGCTGACCATCTCGACGTCGGCAACCAGCACGACGTTCATGGGGGCCGAAGCTCCCTTGGCTCCGCGCGGCTTGCCCTGGATGTGGGCGGCCAAAACGTATTGTTGATTGTTGCTGGGCAGATAGAACAAGGAGCGGAAGGGGCTGAGTTCCTCGCGATGCCCTTCGGGGTCTTCAAAGGGTTGCGATATCCGACCCACGGGAATCGTGCCGGCGGCCTCGCTGCCGGTTTGAACCAGGGGCACAAAGGTGCGGTCCTTGATCTGCAAAGCCATCACTCCCTCAGCGTATTTGATTGCGTCGGCAACCGTGGCGGCCTGGGATAACGCTTCGTTGAGCTTTGCCTCCGCCTGTAGGCTGGCCGGCCCCTCATTGGCCAACCGGGCAGACTCCTCTTCGGAGTTCCCCTCCCCGGAGGCGCGGATGGGAAAACGGTTCTGCAGGTCGCGGCGCAACTCGCTCAAGGCATAAGCACCAGGAACGACGGCTTGGCCTTTAAGCAACGAATTTAACGGTCTGTCATCGTTGATCTGATCGGGCTGGATGGTCTTTTCGCCCTCGCCACCGCTGGAGACCCGGCTGTACTCTTCCTGGACCTTCGCTCCGCGGCTGGCCAATTCGGCGATCTTTTCGTTGTTACCCTGCGCCTCGGCATTGTCGAATTCGCCGGTGAGTTTTCTCAACTCCTGTTCAAGTTGCTTAGCGTACTGGCGATTATGCCACTTGGCAATCAACCGCTTGACCACCTCCGGAGTATTCTCGATGAGGCCGGGGCCTGGAAAAAAGAGGTTCTGCAATTTAGAACTGATCGGATCGCTCTCGCAGAACGGCTCCTTGGCCCCATAACCGTGGTCAATAAAAACCAACTCGGGGGGGAGGTCGCCATACTTGGGGAACGGGTTGTATCGCTGCCAAACGACTTTCTCCGTCCCGCGCGAGGGCTGGCGACCGGCCATGGGATTGAATTCATCGCCGTCGCCGCCGTTGCTGAAATCGATCCCCAGCAATCGCCAAAGAGCACGAATGTCGCCCTTTTCCTGGTTTTCGCGACCAAAACCCATCATCGGGTTCTGCTGCTGCTGCATCCGCGGCTGGTAGGTACCGGGTATTCCTTGCATCATGAGGAAGAATGGGTCTTCAAAGATCACCGTCGGCTGGCCCGCACGGACGGCTGCGATAAAACTGTCCATCTCCTTCGGTCCCATAGCGGAAGGCTGGATCGCCAGCAAGACGTCGTAACGCTTCTCCGTTTCGCCTGGTTTGCGCGGCGAGCCAAGATCGGCCGGACTGACCTGCACGACCTCGTATTGTTTCTGTAGTTCTTGAATGAGTTGCCACGAGGGCGACATTCCCATCTGGCTGAAGTTGCCGAAGACGTGGGCGTCGGTCTCCAGCACGCCAATCCGTTTCCGCTTCTGCCGCGTGACCGTGCAGAGCGATCGGACCAACTCATATTCGGCGGGCAGGCCGCGCTCAACAAAGGGGAGGACCACCTTTTCCAGTCCACAGGTGAAGGCCACGCCCAGGAAGATATGGTCTCGCTTGTAGGTGCCGCCGTGATTGTCCATCACTTCCTTGGGAACGATCTTGAAGCGTGTCTTGGCCACTTCGGCCAACGGGTCGGCGCGCGTCATCTCATTGATTTCCAATTCCACCATGTCGCCGCCCATAACCTTGAATTCTCGCAAAACCGTCAATAGGTTAAGGCGAGTCTGGACGTACAATTCCGGCACCTCGGCACTGATGAAGGCGTCGATCCGAACCGGCCCTTGCACCTTGAGCTTGTCGAAGGTTTCTCGCAGCGAGGCGAGTTTTTTGGCCTCTTCGGAAAGCGAAACCGCCGGCGCGTCAGCCGCTTTGATCTCCGGCTTCTTCTCGTCAGCTTTCTTCTCTTCGGACTTCACGGCCGCCTTGGCGTCATCGGCTTTTGCCTCGATCGGCTTGCCGTCTCCGCTCTTCTTCTCGGCTTCCTTCTTCTTTTGCGAATCTTCTTGTTTCTTTACGACCTCTTCCAGCTTGGCAATCTGGGGTTGGAGTTTGCCGGCCTCGACATAGTCGGCATTGAGTTCCTTAACCAGTTTCATCGTATAGGGCGACAAGGAACTAAGTTGCTCGCTTGTGACATCGGATCGCAGATTGTGGTTTTGAACGAAGAACACTGCGGCCACGGCGATCGCCGCGAGGGCCAGGATGCGGACGAGAAAGTGGCCGCTTTGTGCCGTGGAGTCATCGCCGCGTGCCCAATTCCGCCGGCCGATCAGCACCATGCACAAGTAAAGCATGATCGCGGTGATCGACAGGAAGTAGACAATTCCGGAAAGACCGAGAATTCCCCGGCCAAACTCCTGGCACTGGCCGCCCAGGCTCCACTGCCGTACTGCCGCGGCCAGCCTGTGGCTCATCACCGGAATAATATCGACACGGGCCATGAGCACCAGAGGAGCATTGAACAAAGCACCGAGGATGTAGGCCACGGTCAGGTTCCGCGTCATGAACGAGGCCACCATGCCGATCGCCAACATCGCCAGACCCAGCAGCCAGTAGCCGAAGTGGGTGCAGAGATACATACCAACATCGGGATTGCCCAACTGGCTGAGCACCACGAAGTTGCTTACCAACGAAATCAGCAATGCAACGGTGTAAATCGCCACGGCGGCAAAATACTTGCCCAGCACGATGTCGAAGTCGGTCGCAGGAATCGTGAGCAGCAGTTCGTCGGTCCCCTGCCGGGTCTCGTCCGCCCAGATGCTCATCGTAATGGCCGGCACAAAAAACAGCATGATGAACGAAAAGAACTTGTTCAGTTGGTCCAGGTTCGCCAGGTTGGCGTTGAAGAAGTCGTCTGGCCAAAACGCCGCAATCGCGCTTAAAAACACGAACACGCAAATAAATACGTAGCCCGTGGGATTGGCGAAATAGCTGAAAAAGTTCCGCTTGAATACTGCCGTCAACACGCTGGTGTTCATAGGGATTACCGAAAGGAAAGTTGCTTGGTGCGTATTGTATTGTAGGGGAAATCAAATATCCGCAAGCCGCTCGCGGCTTCACGGTTTTTCCGGAGCGTCAGGTCGTACTGGTCAACTGCCGGAAATGTTCATCCAAAGGGCGGCCGTCCTTGGTCAGATCGGTGATCGTACCGTCATAAATCAACCGGCCTTCGTCGATGAACAGTACGCGGCTGGCCATGGCATGGACTTCCTGTAGGATGTGCGTCGAAAGCAGGATGGTCTTGTTCTGGCCGAGCTTGCGGATGGTTTCTCGTACTTCGTGGATCTGGTTGGGATCGAGGCCGGCCGTCGGTTCGTCCATGATCAGTACGTCGGGTTCGTGCAGCAGCACGTGGGCCATGCCAACCCGCTGCCGATAGCCGCGTGAGAGCTTGCCAATCGGCTTGCCGATCACCGCGCCCAATGCACAAAGTTCGATCACGGCATCAATCCGCTCGCGCTTCCGCTTGCCGGTCAGGCCGCGGGCATCGGCGAAGAAATTCAAAAGGTCGCGGGGCGACATATCGGGGTAGAGCGGGCCGTTTTCCGGCAGGTAGCCCAGTTTGGTCGCGCCTTCCAAGCGATCGGTCGCCATGTCGTGGCCGGCGACAAAGGCATGTCCGGCCGACGGTGCCAGGTAGCCGGTCAGCAACTTCATGGTTGTGCTCTTGCCGGCGCCATTCGGCCCCAAGAACGCCACCACTTCGCCCTTGCGTACTTGGAAGCTGACATCCTGGATGGCCGCAAAACTGCCGTAATATTTCGACAGTCCCTTGGCTTCAATCATGGCGGGAGCCGGCGCGTCGGTCATAGCAATACTCCATGAGCAACTCGCACTCGCGTGGGAGTTCTCGAAGGTGGTTTCAATTCAAAAAGTCCCAGCCTACCATGAACCGAACCCTGCGCCAATGGCCCCCAAGGGTCGGACAAATGGCCCATTCTTCCAGGAGGCACGGCCGACATCACCAGTATAGGGGGGATTAAAATAGGTTCGGCCCCTCTGGTCCAGGAGCGGAACGCGAATAATTGTAAGGTGGGGAGAGCGTAGCGATCCCCACCAATTCTGTTGCGGTCCGCTTTTAGTGGGGCTTCGGGTCCATCCCGAAGAGGGATGCCACCAAACCGCGAAGCGGTTGAATACGGTACAAACAAATCCAGGAATGGGACACAACGCCTTTGGCGTAGGGAATGAATGGGCACGAGTTCCCAGGGTGGCTCGCTTCACTCTCCCCACCCTACTTCTGCACCTAAAAGGGCCGGTTCTTCGTCATGCCAGCGGCAGTGCCTCGTTCGAGCGCGTGGTGAAATCGTGCAACTCCACAATCCGCGCTATTTCGGGATGAACGAACGGATTGCCCAACAGGTCCACCAACCGGCAAGTGGCAAACTGGGCCTGCCGCGATTCGTAATCTTCTTTCCAACGCTCATGCCAGACCAAAAGCTTTGCATCGGTGATCGGATGTCGCAACGGGCTGGGGATGCAGCCGCAACGCCACGGCTTGGGCGTCAGCCGAGCACGAAAGCACTCCTGGGCCCTGCACAACTTGATGTACAGCGGGTCGCTGCCGAGTTGCTTGAGAACGTCAAGCGTGGCCGCGCTCTGTGAGTCCATTACGTCGTGCGTGACAATCGCTCGCAAACCGGCAAACGTGCGATAGAGCCTCATGCCCCAGGACGGGTTGGCCGCAATGAACTGATCGACGGCCACGCGTGCCCGCTCTTCCTTTTCTTCCTCCGGTGATTTCTGCTTGCGGCCGAAGAGGCTCTTGAAGAGCGACTTGTTGCCGTCGCCTGCGCCGTCGGGAAAGTCGATATCGACGAACATCACCCGCTCGGTGTTGAGTACGACTGAACCGTAGCCGTTTCGCGTCACCACGGCCAGAAGCTGGCCGTCGGCCCCTTCGACCCGGTTCAAGACCTCTTCCCGGAGCGCAACGCAGCCATATTCATAGCGATCAAGCCGCTTGCCGTGAAGGAAAGCATCCAGGATTCGCCGCGCGGCGGCCAAGGCCGACTGATGGGCGACGGCCTCGCTCGTGTCCGAGGACCGCCAACAGGAAAATCGCACCGGCCCTCCCCGCGGCGGCGTCGCTTCCGCAGTAGCACGGGCCCAAAATTTCGGAATCTTCATCCTATCTCCGGAAGCTCGTAACCTTTGCGCCGTGGTCGGGAGAGGAGCTTGTTGGCGTCGTCGCAGTTGGTGAAGCGTTCGGCAACCGGATCCCATTTTAGGGATTCGCCCACCCGGCCGATGTCGCGCACGATGTTGACCAAGTAACAGAGGGTGGTTGCCCGCTGTCCGATCTCGATGTCGGCGTTGCACGGCTTGCGGCTCTTGATGCACTCAATCCAGTTCTGGATATGGTAGGCCGTTTCAGACCGCCGGTTGGGACCGGGGTTGTCCGAACCGCGAACCAGTTCCTTGGGATTGCCGGCAATCTTGTTGCGGTTGATCTCGATCTTGCCTTTCTCGCCGACGAAGATCGCCCCAAGGCCGGGACCGCGATCGCCATCGAGATGGAGTTTGAGTTCCGTGCCGTTGGCGAATTTCATCGTGACTTTGGCTCGTGGGCCGCTGAGCCGCGCCATGCCGTGAAAATCCTTGCCCGTGTCTTCGTCGGCAACGATTCCGCCCAACCGCAGCTTCGGGGCGAACTTGCCGGTGCCCATCACCTTGACCGGTTCCTCCAGCAAAACCTCGACCGGGCCGGTGGCGTCGGTGCCCAGGGCGCGGTTGATTTGGTCGTAGGAGTGAGTGCCCCAGCCGGTCACGCCGAAGCAACGGCCGCCGCCGTCGTAGTCCCACCAACGATCCCAGCCGTGATGAAGATCGCCGTCGTAGGGCCGCAACTCGGCCTGATTGGTCCAAATATCCCACCACGGATCGACCGGCGGCTTGACATCCTTCGAGGAGGTCTTTGTCCATCGCTCCGGGCCGACGAAGTTCGGGGCGATCACGGTCAGTATCTTGCCGATCGCACCGTTCTTCACGAGATCGCTTGCCCAATTATTGATGGGCATCGAGCGCTGCTGCGTGCCGACCTGAGTAACGCGGTTGAATTTTCGCGCCGCCTTGATCATGGCCCTACCCTCGGCAATGGTCAGGCACATCGGCTTTTCGATGTAGGCATGCATGCCCGCCTGCATCGCCTGGATTGCGATCCAAGCACGGGCGTGCGTGGTGGTTTCGATCATCACGGCATCGAGCTTCTCGTTCTCGATCATCTTGCGGAAGTCGGCGTATACGCCCCACGGCTTGCCGCCGGAAAGCTCCTTCACGTACTGCTTGGCCCTTTCGACCTGGCAATCGCATGCCGCCACAACCTGGAATCCCTTGACGTCGGCCCCGTCACGAATCAACCGCGAACGGCCGCCGCAGCCGATCACGCCCACACGAACGGCCTCGCTGGCCGGGCTGCCCCCGTCCAAACCCAGGACACTCCCCGGGATGAAAGCCGGTATAGCCGCAGCAGCGGCACCTGTACGCAGAAAGTCTCGACGAGTCCAACGTGAAGCATTTGTCATGATATTTTACCCTGGTTGAGATCGGTTCGCGCAACGCACTACTAGCCCTACGATAACATGCCCGACGGGAGTTGGGAAGTACCCGGGGGGCGTGGGGCGGGGGGCGGGGAGCGCGTTGTGGCCGGTCTCCGACCGAGCCACACGGATTCCACGCGTTGAACCGCTTCGCGGTTTGGTGGTACCCCTTCGGGGT
Source organism: Planctomycetota bacterium (assembly GCA_037147235.1). Taxonomy (GTDB): domain Bacteria; phylum Planctomycetota; class Planctomycetia; order Pirellulales; family Thermoguttaceae; genus JANXQG01. Next base: position 12,920 of record JBAWVO010000176.1, read on the forward strand.
ACGGAAACCTTTTCGTGGGTTGCCAACCCAGGGTGCGCTGCGCGACCCTGGGCTTTGCTGTTCAACCGCTTCGCGGTTTGGTGGCATCCCTCTTCGGGATGGACCCGAAGGGTCTACTGAACAGAATCCCCTTGAGATTCCCCCTGTTCGCAGTAGTCCAACGAACTCGGTTCCTACCTTGAGAGATGGCGTCTTTGAAGGTAATCCCGAAGTCTTTCCCAGAAAGAACCTATCCGCGTTCGTGCCGGGAGGGCCAAAGGCCCGGTTCCATACCAGCCCAGGGCAACGCCCTGGGAAACCGTCCGCCGCCGTAATTCAAGCCCTGAAGGGGCGTTCCAACCATTCGCCGATGAACCGCCCCTTCAGGGCTGGGATCCGTTTTCCACCCCTACCCAGGGCGTTGCCCTG
>JBAWVO010000177.1:0-13263 GCA_037147235.1 Planctomycetota bacterium
TTTGTAAGTCCTTGTTTTACACAACCTCCTGAAATCGCGCAAGGCTATTTAGAATGAATGCTGGTTCGATGGGAATACCCTTGCCCGAAAGGCTACTGTGCTCGTGCGACGGCTATTGGCAATCATCGTTGTAGCGACTTTGGCCCTGCGGTGGCGTTGGCGGGAATGCCGTCGATGGATCTCTCCGACTGGGCTGCAACCCGCATCGATACCATTTCCTTTTTCGCCGCGCTCTTCCTCATTCTGGCGGTCGTCCTGCGTCTGCTTTGGAATTTCCTTGCCCGCGACTTCCCCGCCTTGCCGGTCCTGACTTTCAAACGGGCCTTGGCGGCGGTATTGCTGCTGAGCTTGCTGCTTGCGGTCGTGTTGACCATGATCGCCGGTGCCCGCGAATTACTCACGCCCGGCGCATGGCAGAAGCAAGGCCACATTTACCGTCTAAGCGAGCCGAAACCATGAAAAGAATCGGTTGGTGGATTGCGGCGGGATTCGGTTTTTTCGTACTCTTGTGCGGCTGTGGTATTATTGAGGTGCTAGCACCGTTGGCGCACCTTGCTTTCGGCTGGCTGCACCTTCCCTTGGTCACGATACCGAAAATGACCGTAGAGCCGGCAGCGGTGGTGGTCGGCTGCGTCTCGCTGATGCTTTTGGTGGCCGTCTCGCATGGCCTCGCCGGCTGGCTCCATGCGCATGCACACCGCGACCAAACTCCGCGGCCCGCTTGGCGGTTGCGCTGGACCCTGGCAATCGTTCCAATAGTCGTCCTCTTGTTCGCCACAAGCATTTGCCTCATCGTCGTGATCCATCAATTCACCTGGCTGGCGACAACGCATGAGCCTATCTTTGCATCCGGGGGGCGTAGTACTGCTCGTCGCCCGCAGTCGTCGAGCAATCTCCACCAGATGGGCATTGCGGTTTGGGCTTACGAGCAAACTCAACACCATTTTCCGCCGGGCGGCACTTTTGATCAGTACGGCAATCCGCTCCATAGTTGGGAAACGATGCTCTTGCCGTTCCTGGACCCGAGTCATCTCCAACCCAACATGGCCCTGCCCTGGAACCATCCGCAGAATGCCCAGGACTTCAAGGTTCCTTTGTCTCTGTTTCTCAATTCAGGCATCATGGATATCAACGACCACGACTCGGAGGGCTACGCTTTGAGCCATTACGCCGCGAACGCGCGGGTATTCGGCGCGGACCACCCCATGCGGACGGATGAGATCACCGACGGCCTGAGCCAAACGATCATGGCCGGGGAAGTGAAGGAGAATTTTCGGCCCTGGGGCGATCCGGTCAATTGGCGCGACCCGGCCCTGGGCGTTCAGAAGTCGCCCGACGGATTCGCTGGGCCTTGGGCCGCTGGCGACACGCAGTTCTCGATGATGGATGGATGCGTACGACGTATTAGCAAAGACATCGATCCGGCCGTACTGCGTGCCCTCGCTACACCCAACGGCGGCGAGACGGTTCCCGACGATTTCGACCAATGAGGTGCCCTGTGTTCCGAATCCATGTCCGAACGATGAGATCACAGCGAAGCCTCTTCCGCTTGGCTTTCCTTGCTTTTGCGATGTCTCTGTACTACAGTGCTTGGCCGGTTTTCGTAATCGCCGGCATGCCTTCGTTTTCCCCCGACGAGTCGACACGCCACCTCGTGCTTAGCGACGTCGGCCGGCTCCGCTACGAGGCCATTTCCTTTTTCCTCGTCATGCTGCTTCTGTCGGCACTGACGGTCCGCTGGCTGTGGAATTACTTGTCTCGCAGTTTCCCCGCGCTCCCGCGTCTTTCCTTCATGAAGTCCCTGGGCGTCGTGATGACCTGGGGCTTGCTCGTATTGGTGGTCTTGACCATGATTGCCGCGACACGCGAGTTGATGACGCCCGGCAGTTGGAAAAAACAGGGGCTTCTCTACACGCTTACCAATTCTCAGGCCGCGCGGCCCATCGCGCAGGAACCCCGCAAGGATGCAATACCCGACCTGAACGAAGTTCGCCGAAGAGGCATCGAAGAGCTGAAAGACGCACTCTGGAAATATGCCGCCCAACACAAAGGCGACTTGCCCCCGGCCGATCATCCTGCGATCCCTGGCAGGTTATGGGAAGTCGCTGGAATCGTCGGGGCGCGGTATCGCTACGTCGCCGGCTTGGCGTTGTCCGAGGATGCTCGTATTGTCGTGTTTGAGCCGGCCGTGCATGGCGACGAGCGATTTATACTCCGCCTCAACGGCCGAATCGAACGGATCTCTTCCGATAGGATCCGCGAGGAACTTCAGCAGGTGACGCCATGATCAAGAAGCTGCTCGCGGCGGCCACCGTGATTCTGGCACTCGGCTTCCTCATCGATCTCCCACTGCTGGCATTTGGCTGGATCCGCTTTCTTGCTCGCAACTTGGGCCAAGTAAGCATGCATCCCGCCAGTCTAATCACCGGTGCTATCTTCGTCGCGCTGTTGATTGCCGCGGTTCATGGATGTGGTCGGTCGTACGGTCGGGCCGTGGCGGCAAAATCGGCCGCCGTTCCGCGCTGGCGATTCCGTTGGACGCTGGCGGTCCTGGGCGTCGTTGTCGTGACGTTCGTGTCGGGCCTATCGACGATCGGACTGGCTCGACACTTGGGATGGATGCTCTCGTCCACCGATCCCAGCTATCAGGAAACTGTCGAATACAAGGACAAAGATTAGCCTGCTGCTCGCCCTTCACTGGATGAAATGACGCCCCCTCGGCGAAAACGATTGCATTGTCGGTTGAGTCTCGCGCCAAGGCGCAAAGCCGCAAAGAACGGGGGCGGGATCCCGATGTAAGCTTTGCGCCTTAGCGCCTTGGCGCGAGAAATGCGGACTACCCCTCGACGAGAGTTACCACGCCGGAATAGACCATCTGCGGCTTCCCGTCAATTTCAAGCAGCATCGCCCCGTCCGTAGCGATGCCGAGACAGCGGCCTTCGATCGGCTTCTCGCCCTGGACGATCTGCAATCGCTTGCCGCGCTGCAAGCAGAGTTCGTGCGTCCGTGCTGCAACAGATTCTGGTGAAACGGACAATGCGGCAAGCTGCCGCTGAAGCTGGCATAAGATTGAAATCAGAAGCTCCACGTGATCGTGCGAACGACCCGTCACGTCGCGAAGCGTGACAACCCGGGGACGCACTTCCTCCGGCGCATCGGTCGCCGTGTTGTTCGTGTTGATGCCGATGCCGATAACGAGCTTGCCATCCGACAGGACCTCAATGAGAATACCGGCCAGTTTGCGGCCGTCGAGCATAACGTCATTAGGCCAGTGAATGCCGATCTCATGGCCCGGCACCCACGGAGCCAATGCCTCGACGACCGCCACTCCGGCCGCCAGCGCAACCAAACCCGAACGGCGCCCGCCGGTAGCGGGCATCCCAACGGTGCTGGGCGACTCCTTTTGGACGGGCTGGGAAGCCCATCCTACGCACCCGCCGGTAGCGGGCATCCCAACGGTGCTAGGCGGCTCCGGCCCAATCAGCAGACTGAAAGCCAAACTCCCTGGGCCAGTCCACCAGCGGTTGGAACCTCGCCCGCGACCCGCAGTCTGACAGTCGGTGATGATCAGAAGGGGGAGTTTCACTCGCTCGGGGGCTGCGCACTGGATTGCACGGTCGTTCGTGGAACCGATCGAAGCGTGGTGCTCCACGTCGATAACAAAGGTTTTTTCAAGAATTTTCCTCAAGTTTTGCATTCTCGCCTTGACTGCGTGGCCGAACCTTGGTATTCCCTGCCCTGATTGTCCTGCGGTTCTCCACTATTCCGCGCACAACAGAACCTAAGTACCCGTCCAAAAACAACTTGTGGTGCAAGCGTCTCGCCTGCGCACGCAGCCGGGACGGCCGCACCACAAAAACGCGGAGTTGATGTTGGACAGACCCCCATTATAACGTCGTGGCAAAATGCGACAGGAACTAGATAGCGCAATTTTCATACACAGACCGTCAATCAGCGGCCTGCTTGCACTGCTAGTACTCGTTTGGGCATGCGGATCGGGGATCGCGTCGGGGCAGGCGCAGATCCGGTTTCCCACGCCCGATCCCACCTCCCCGCAGACGGTGGTCACCCCCGCTCCGGTAGCCTCTCCCGGCTATCAGGCGAGTACGGACGCGGTGTCCGCACCCACTGGAATGACGACGACGCCGTTCGGTGCTACCCCCGCAGCCGGGGCGGCACCGACGTTGCCCCCGGGCGGATATGCTCCCCCCGCCGCTCCCGGAGGCGGCTGGGGTGCTCCCGCCTCGCCAGGTGGTCTGACGTATGGACCGGCTCCGGTAGCCACGCTCAACGGCAACGTGCAGCCGCCACCGCCCAACTGGGATCCTTTTGCGCCGCCAGGCGCTGCTCAGGCGGCCGTGCTTCCGCAAGATCCCGGCTATAACATGCTGCAGCCTGGGCCGTTCACCGTGCCGCCCATGCTTGCAACGCCCTCCCGCTTCCTGCGTGACAAATCAATGGACTATCACTGGTTTGCCGGCCACGGCAGTGCCCAGAATCAGTTGGGTATCAACGATATCGACTTCAAGGCCACCTTCGCTCTGCCGATGCCGCTGTCCCAGCAGCCGCAGCAGGATTCGCCGCTTCTGATCACGCCGGGTTTCGCTTGGCACTTCTGGGATGGACCTTCCTCCAGTGCCCCCGGCAATCCCGATTTGCCGCCACGGACCTACGATGCCTATCTCGACGCCGCCTGGAATCCGGTCTTCGTGCCCAACGCGTTCAGTGCCGAGTTGGACGCCAGCGTGGGCATCTACTCCGATTTCAGCAAGATCACCAGCCAAAGCATTCGCCTCAAGGGCAAAGGCATGGCGGTAATCGCCATTCCCGACACGAATCTGACCATGAAGCTCGGCATCTGGTACATCAACCGCGTCAAGTACAAGCTGCTTCCGGCGGGCGGGTTCGTATGGAAACCGAGCCCGGTCACGCGATTCGACATCCTTTTCCCCAATCCCAAGTTCACCCAACAACTGGCCACGACCGGCGGCGGCACGGAATGGTGGTGGTATCTCGCCGGCGAATATGGCGGGGGGGTATGGACTGTCAAGCGATCGGTCAACGCCACTCCTCCAGAAGGCGATGCGATCGACCAGGTTGACTACGACGATATGCGAATTGCCTTGGGAGTCGACTTCAAACGCTGCACCGGCCAGACAGGTTTCGTTGAAGGCGGCTATGCGTTCCAGCGAGAACTCGTCTATGCCAGCGGCCTGCCGGGGACCTTCACTCCCAACGGCACGTTCTACATCCATGCCGGAGTGTCGTTCTGATGGCCTCGAGAGTAGCAGGCACACTCCGTGTGCCGTCCGCCCTGCGACACCAACCGCAGGTTCTTGCAGAAGCCAGAGGCTTTTGGCGGACGGCACACGGAGTGTGCCTGCTACTTTGGCTTTCCTCCCTGGCCATGGCGCAGATGCCCGCTACGCAGGATTCGCCCATGGACAACCCGTTTCCAGAGCAGAACCCGACATTCTACCAACAATCGGACATGCAGGTTCTGCCGGGACAAGCCCCCTGCCCTCTCCCGATGGGCAAGACATTCGCGACCGAGCCGGCTCTGCCGCAATGCCAGCCGCCGACAACGCTCGGCGATCTGTTTTTTGCCGATGGCCGCAAGACGCCAAGCGACTATCGTTGCGGTTCGTTTCAAAAACTCTCCTTCGTAAACACCTATCTACCGCGGATGGGTTCCAACGGCTTAGGCTTGTATGATGCAGAATTGACGAGCGTTTGGGGAGTGCCCTTTCCCAACCAAGATGCCCCGCTGGTTATCACGCCGGGTATTGCCACGCACTGGCTCGATGGGCCGAGCAGTCTCGATATTCCCGCGCAGCTCCACGATGTCTATACCGAGTTCCGCTGGCTGCCGAAGCTAGGCGAGCGATTCCGGGCCGATGTGGCCGTGCAGCCGGGCTACTATAGCGATTGGGACGGCAGTTCGACCCGGGCTTTACGACTCACCGGGCACGTTTCCGGCATCTTCGACTGGACACCGAAGTTTCAGCTTGTCCTTGGGGCCGCGTATCTCGACCGCCCCGACATTCAAGTCCTGCCGATCGCCGGGTTTATATGGAAGCCGGATATGTTTACCGAGTTTCGCCTGGTGTTTCCGGCACCGAAGATCGCGTATCGATTTCCGATTTCCATGTATCTGAATAATCCTAATTATCCGAGGTCATGGTCAAGTGAAACATGGCTTTACCTCGCCGGGGAACTTGGTGGCGGAACGTGGGCGATCCGACACAGCGACGGTACGAGCGATCTGATGAGCTACAGTGATTGGCGGATTTTTCTGGGCATGGAGACAAAATCACTTGTCTCACTCAGCTCTTTTTTCATCGAAGTCGGCTACGTCTTTCATCGCCGCATCCATCTTGCCAGCATTGGCGAGGATGTGGACGTTGGCAATACCCTTATGGTTCGCGCGGGGTTGCATTATTGATTCACAGCTCAAACACGGCTTTTAATCCGTCTCTCGGCATCCAGTTCGGTCCACTCGGTAAACTCGCTATCGGCTTCGTACAGCCCCTTCACACCGGCCGCGGCAGCCTGCATCCGCCGGTCCTGCCCTATTGCGGCATCCGCCGGGCTGGCACCGAGGTTATTACGGATTAACCGCGTTGCCACTTCAATGACCTCCAATCGCTCCACATCAGTCAACTGTCTAAGATGTTCCAAAAGTTGAACCGTACTCATCACAAAACCTCCGATTCTCGAACAAGGTACGTCGAACAAACCTTTCCTGCACAATTTTCGTCTGTTCGATGCTTATTGTCAAAGCCTTGGATACTCAATCCTGGATGCTCAATCCCACAACGGAGGGGCCTCCCTTGTCCTCTCTTGTCCGTACCCACAGAAAAGGCTAAAATTCACCAAACAAGAAGTTTCCTGCCCAATTTTCCGAGCTACCCAATTTGGTGGTTCCCAAAAGATTCCCTACTAAAACAGTCAATTTTCCTGAGTCATGGCTCCGGAAAACCAGAGATTCGGTTAGGGATCCTAAAAAGCGCGATGGATTTCAACGAACTGAACCCGCTGCCTCTGTACAATTCGTTTGAATCACCACAATTAACCCTAGTCGACGCGATTCCGGAGTTTGCCGACTACCCGTCGCCCCCCCCGCGAAGCCGCCGCGTAGGGTTGCCGGTGTTCCTCTTTCTCATCACCTGCATAAGTACCTTCGTCGCCGGGGTCATCTACTCGGACCACATTCCCGTGGGCTGGTGGCCGGCAATTACCCACTTTCCCGAGGGCTGGTGGCCGGCGATTGCCGACGGGCTAATGTATTCCGGGGCGGTGATGACGATTCTGCTTTGCCATGAGATGGGGCACTTCGTACAAGCATGGCGATACGGCGTCTACGCCTCGTTGCCTTATTTCATTCCCATGCCGCTGACACCCATCGGAACCTTCGGCGCGGTGATCGGCATGGAGCCGCGACAAGGAAACCGCAAGGTCGTCTTCGACATCGGCATCAGCGGCCCACTGGCTGGGTTGGTGCCGACGTTCCTCTTTCTCATGATTGGACTTCACTGGAGCCAGTCGGTGCAAACTTTGCCTGGGGAGCAACTGGTCCTGGGTGAGCCGCTGTTAATGCAGTACTTCACCCACGTACTCAAGGGACCGATTCCTGACGGCTCCAACCTCATGTTGCACCCGTTGGCCTTCGCCGGTTGGGTGGGTCTGTTGATCACCTCAATCAACTTGATACCGATCGGCCAGTTGGACGGCGGTCACATCCTTTATGGCATGTTCCGTGAGAAAGCCCATGTGGCATCCATCGTGGTGCTGGTGCTGGCAATCTCGGCGTCGATCGCCCTGAAACTGACGAACTGGTGGCTGATGCTGGGCCTAATCGCCATCCTGGGAACGCGCCATCCGCCTACGGCCGACGACTCCGTTCCGTTGGGCACCCCGCGCTACGTGCTGGGAATCCTAACGCTGGCCTTCCTGCTCCTCGGCTTCACCCCCGTCCCGATGAGTTTGGGGCATTAGGATCGGCAAATCAAAAGTAGCAGGCACACTCCGTGTGCCGTCCGCCCCCGCTCGACAAGTGCGCGAAACACGACAATTATTGATTCGCCGATCCTTGGACTGCCGCACGACGCACGGCGCGGACAATCTGTTCAGCAGCTCTATCCGGCCCAAATCGTTCGACATTGACAACGAGGTCATAAAGGTGCGGGTCGTTGACGTCCTGGCGAAAGATCCGCTGGATGGACTCGCGGCGACCGCGGTCGGTGCGGCGAATCGAATCCAGGGCTTCCGGCAACTCGACGTTGTGCCGTTGCCGCACTCGCTGGGCGCGAAATGCCTCCGGAGCCACGATTCGCACGGCAAAAGTCTTCGACCGCGGCAAAAGGAACTGTGCCCCACGCCCGACGAACACCGCATTGCCGGCCCGAGCCAGAATTTGGATCATGCGACTGACTTGGACCGCGTACTTCTCATGCGGAATGATCTGACGATCCATCCACGTGCCCAATACGTCGTAAACCCAGTTGCTCTCGGTCTCATCGACTAGATCGAGCATCAATCGCGATTCTTGGTAGCGATTCGCAACCTGATCCAACAAGTTCCCGTCGTACACCTCCCAGTCGAGGAGTTCGCCCACGAGCCGGGCCACCGTGGTGCCCCCCGCACCGGCCTCGCGGGAAATTGCGACAAAACATACCTCTTGAGCCGTCGATCGGCCAAGCTCTTGGCGGCTAACTTCGCCGGCGGCCGTTTCTTGCAACCGCGCCCAGTTACGCATCTTTCCTTCGATGAAGGCTGCGATCCGGGTATCCTGATGCACTGAACTATTCATGACATCCCCCATAGAGAAGAAAAGAGAAGAGAAACAAGGAGAACCTACCCCACCACTGTGAATCCTATACATCCAAACTGTAAAAAGAAAGCTGCCGACCGTATTGACCGCGGAATTCCAAGCCTTTATAGTGCAAACGATCCAGACAAGCCAAATTCCTCTTTTTAACTCCAATTACCATGACCGACCCCACCTCAGCCCCCACTACACCAGCACCCAGTTGGCGCCCCTTGAACTCCATCGATCGCCGCATCCTGGGGGTTTTGGGCGAAAAAGCAAAAACCACGCCGGACACTTACCCGATGTCCCTCAACGGGGTGGTCGCCGGCTGCAACCAGAAGAGCAACCGATCCCCGGTCATGCAACTCGAACCCGACAATGTCGAGGAATCGCTCGACCGGTTGCGGCAACTTGGTGCCGTTGCCCTGGTCGAGGGTTTCAGCCGCGTGCAAAAGTACCGGCATTACCTCTACGACTGGCTGGGGGTAAGCAAGGTTGAGCTTTCGGTAATGATCGAACTGCTGCTTCGCGGTCCACAAACCGAAGGCGACCTCCGCGGCCGTGTCTCCCGAATGGATCCGATCGACGATCTCAACGCCCTGCGCGAGTTGTTGACCTCGCTAAGTACCAAAGGTTTGGTAATTCCCCTTACCCCGGAAGGACGTGGCCAGGTCTTCACGCATGGGCTGTTTCTGCAACGCGAGTTGGACCATCAGAAAACCCAATATTCACAGCAGTCGATCGCGCCATCGCCTGTTCAACATGAAGCTCACCTTGAGCCTCATCCATCCACTCCACAGCGACTACCCGTCACACATGGTGCCTCACGCCCTGCCCCGCTGGCCGGCAGTTCGGGGGATCTGGAATTGCTGCAGCAGACGGTCGAGGAATTGCGATCCCAAGTAAAGCAACAGCAGCAGGAAATTAACGAGATTACCGCAGGTCTTCGCCGCGTCGAAAATGAGTTTCAGGACATGCGGCGTGCCTTGGGCGGATAAGAAAGAATGGCTCTTCCGGTTTTGGGTGCAGAAGTAGGGTGGGGAGAGTGAAACGAGCCCCACCAAAAGTGGACCGCAAATACAATTATTCGCATTCCGCACCTAAGTCGAATGTCGGAGTATCAGATGAAAAACATGGAAAAGCGGCGACGGGTAATGCGGCGATCGATGCAGTTGGGGCACTGCATCTGCGACCCGCACAAGCCTTGCCCTTGTGATCTATTTCGCGATCAAGATGTTTGCCCCTGCGCCGGAGAGCGGCTGGCGGAACCGGTTGGGCCGATCCGTCTCACTCAACTGGTTGAGAGCGCAGGATGCGCGTCGAAGATCAACGCGGTAACGCTGCGACGCGTGTTGGCTGGACTGCCCTTCTCGGACGATCCCCGCGTTTTGGTCGGCGCACCGGCCGGCGACGATGCCGGTGTCTACCGGATGGACGATTCCACGGCACTGGTGCAGACGGTCGACGTATTCTCCCCCTGCGTGGATGATCCCTATCAGTTCGGCCGGATTGCCGCGGCCAATTCACTTAGCGATATCTATGCAATGGGCGCGCGCCCGTTGACCGCCCTCTCGATTGTCGGTTTTCCAAGTCACACACTGCCGGAAAGTGTGCTGCACCAGATTCTGCGAGGCGGTATCGATGTCATGGCCGAGGCTGGCGTCGCCGTACTTGGTGGCCACAGCATCCAGGACAAGGAGATCAAAGCCGGATTTGCCGTAACAGGAATTGTCCACCCCGAAAAGATTGTTACGAATGCAGGTGCTCGGCCGGGGGACCGGTTGATCCTCACGAAACCCCTCGGCACGGGCATCCTGGCCTTCGCCGCCCAGATTGGTCGTGCGCCGCCGGGATCGGAGGAGGCTGCGGGGAATTCCATGGCCCGATTGAACGGCCGAGCGTCGGAACTGATGATCGAACTGGCCGCCCATGCCTGCACCGATGTGACGGGCTTCGGCCTGGCAGGGCATTTGTCCGCCATGGGCACTGCCAGCGGTGTGAACATGGAAATCGTCTTGGACGACCTGCCCCTGCTGCCGGGAGTCCTTGCGTGTCTGGCAGAAGACATCGTGCCCGGTGCCGTGGAGCGAAATCGGGAATCGTCGGAGCACGCCATCGTCGTCGAAGGCGACGTTCCGCGGGCCATGCTGGAAATCTGTTTTGATCCTCAGACTTCCGGCGGGCTGCTGATCGCGGTCTCCGAAGCCGCGGCGTCTACTCTCCTCGCGCGACTGCATGGCGAGGGGATGGTCGAGGCGGCCCTGATCGGCAAGGTTCTTTCCCCGGGCACCGGCCGAGTCTTCGTGCGCTACGAAAGCCGCGTAAGGCTGTCCCAGGTCTCGCAATTGCATCAGCCCTCCGTAATCGACGACAAACCCCAGGAGATACCCACAATGAGTTGCTGTTCTGATCATCAGGCATCGGACAAACCGGACGCCAACCCAACCGGTGCCGTCGCGGAGACCCAGAGGAAGTTCATGGACTTCTTGAAGTCCGCCGCCGTACCGGGCGCGTTGGACGCACGGACCAAGCAGGCCGTCGCCATCGCCCTGTCGGTGTCGGCTAAGTGTGCGCCGTGCGCCAAAATCCATATCAAGAAGGCCCGCAACATGGGGTTCTCCTCGGAGGAAATCGACGAGGCGGTCTGGATGGCCATCGCCTTCGGCGGATCGCCCACGATGATGTGGTATAATGAGCTGAAGAAGGAAAAGTAGCAGGCACACTCCGTGTGCCGTCCGCCCACACTCGGCGTGTGTGCGAAACACGAGAGTTTTGATTCGCCGATCCTACGGAGCAACCCATGCGGCAGCAAATTTTCAGACGGCTGATAACGCCTCTGTTTCTCGCTTGCGCGGGTATTGCCGCGACAATCCATGGCGTGTGGTTTCATTCTGTGCAGGTTATCAACGAGAAAGAGATCGAAGAGACCAAGCAAATTCCAGTAAAACCCACGCCCACGAACCTGCTGGCGAGCGACCTGCACAGTTCATCGGCCTGGGGCGACGACTCCTCTTCCGGGGAAGGCGCCCCGGGCAAAGCAACGGTTTCGCAAAGCGAGCCGGCCTTCGTCGTTCAGAAGATCAAGCGGATCGCGGATGTCCCGAAGATGGAGTTTGAGCCGTCGCTTCTGCGGGAGTTGACCGTGGGAGGCGTCACATTTCATGCGGGCGAGTTGCGGCGGACCTATCAAGGTGATACCCCCGCGCTCTGCCCTACCTGAGTGAAGTAACTAGAGGTCATGGTGGCCATGGCCAGGAACAACCGATCGTGAAGCATTCGCGACTCAGCCGCTGGCGCATCGGAGTTCAAAGCGGGTTTCTGCTCGCGTGGCTCGATCCCTTCCTGCTGCGCATGCACGGATTCTGCTCGCCGGTGTTCCATTGCCATTCGTGCCCGCTGGCCACGCTGGCTTGTCCCATCGGCATCCTTGCCAACGGTAGCGCAATCCACACATTCCCCTTCATCGCCTTGGGGGCCATCGTCTTCTTCGGTGCCCTGTTTGGCAGCCTTATCTGCGGCTGGGCCTGTCCCTTCGGCTTCTTGCAGGATCTGTTGGGGAAAATTCCCACGCCCAAGTTTGAACTGCCCGCCTGGGCCGGTTGGTTTCGTTTTGCCGTGCTTCTCGGACTCGTCGCGGGGATCCCCTTCTTTTTCGGCGAGGACTCCCCGTTCTTCTTCTGCCGCCTCTGTCCCGCGGGAGCCATCGAGGCCGCGGTTCCCAATGGGGTCCAGCAGGCCGTGACCGGGCAGCCGATCCTTTGGCCAAGCATGGTGAAGGTCGCCATTCTCGCGACCTTCTTGGCGAGCAGCCTCTTCACGCGGCGGCCGTGGTGTACTCTGTTTTGTCCGCTCGGGGCGATTTACGGCCTGTTCAACCATGTCTCCTTGCTGTTCGTGCGGTTCCAGCCGGCGCATTGCACCGATTGCGACCTCTGCCACAAGACATGCCAATACAGCAAGCGTTCCGAAGGGCGAGCGAGCGACCCGCGATGCATCCGTTGCCTGGAGTGCATGCAGTGCAATGCCCTGACGATCGGAATCCTCACGAGAAGCGACGAAGTGCGAACGCGGACAGTATAAAAAGAAAGCCCCGTGGAACGGTCACGGGGCTTCTCTTTCCCAAGCTCGGGAAAACAAATAATCCGTTTTAATTCCGGATCATTGATAAAGTTGTAGGGTGAAGTCGAGCAAGTCGTGATTTTGGTGGGGCTTTGGTCGCTTACCAACGGACCGTTTTGAGCCGCACCTTAAGTTTGCGAGACCTCGACCACCCTACAGAAACTTTTCAACTGTAGCTTTTTCGACGCCGCGATGCGCGGAATCCGATCAACAGGGCACCGAAGTCTCCAATATAAAGGAAGAGTGTTAGAAGAATGCGAGCCGTTTGTTAGAGTTCTGTGCGGCGGACCCGGCGCGCTGGACAGTTTTTGGGTAAAGTTAAGGTGTGTTGT
>JBAWVO010000178.1:0-13248 GCA_037147235.1 Planctomycetota bacterium
CTCGCTTGCGCTTCGGGCTGGTATGGATTGGGACAATCTCAACCGCGGACAGTACACGTAGGGCAGTTCTTCTGGATGCCCCTGTCCGGTTGCCCCTGATACGGCAAGGGAGGGTGTATCCCTCCCTGTCAAATCTAGTTACAATAACCTACGGCGACATAATGAATTTTGCCGTGGCACTTCTTACGCCAGCGATGGATTTTTGGCATAGAGGTGCGTTGCGAACGAGTGTTGTGTCTTTTGCCATTGTTTCACCTATCGGGGCGGTGGTGGAATTGGAAATGGTATAAAATAGAGTAAAAAGGCATAAGCAATCGCAGTGAAGAAAATGGTCGTAAGTATAAATAGGAAAACAAGTTAGAAAAAGGCAACAAAATGGAAGTCAGCAAAAAAATCATCGTTCTGGACGACCTTTCCGAAGACGGCCTGAATCTATTGCGATCGGCCGCCAATATTGAAGTTGAAATCCGCACGGGACTGAAGGGCGATGCCTTGAAATCAGCCCTGGCGGAATCCGATGGCGCGATATGCCGCAGCGGCGTGAAAATCACAGCCGAGTCGCTCCAGGGGAACCATCGGCTCAAGGCGATCGCCCGGGCGGGCGTGGGCGTCGATAACATCGACACGAAGGCTGCTACCCGGCAGGGCATCGTGGTGATGAACACGCCTGGTGGCAACACAATCTCGACCGCCGAGCAAACCTTGGCCCTGATGTACGGTTTGGTGCGGAACATCGCCCCCGCCCATCAGAGCCTGGTCGAAGGCCGCTGGGACCGCAAGAAGTTCATGGGTACGCAGTTGGCCGGTAAGACACTGGGCATCGTCGGCCTGGGGCGGATCGGCCAGGCAGTGGCCAGCCGGGCCGTAGCCATGGAGATGCGGGTGATCGGCTACGACCCGTTCGTCTCGGCCGCTCGGGCCAAGGAGTTGGGCGTCCAGTTGGTGAGTTCGCCGCAGGAACTGTTGCCGCTGGTCGATATCCTCACGGTCCATACGCCGCTGAACGAGCAGACCAAGAATCTCATTGGCACGAAGGAAATCCTCATGATGAAGAAGGGGGCGCGGCTGATCAACTGCGCCCGGGGGGGCATCTACGACGAGGCGGCCCTGGTCGAGGGCCTGAAGAGTGGGCATCTTGGCGGCGTGGCCATGGATGTTTATGGCGAAGAGCCTTGCACCAACAGCCCCTTGTTCGGTATGCCCAATGTACTCTGTACGCCGCACCTGGGCGCGAGTACGGAAGAAGCCCAGACCAACGTGGCCGTCGAGGCGGCCGAGCTTTTGATCGACTTCTTCACCACGGGCGCGATCAAACAGTCCGTGAACATGTCGCCGCTCGATCCCAAAACCCTCGAGAGCCTCCGCGGATACCTGAACGTGGCTTACCGGCTCGGGCTGCTCTTGGCCCAGGGCGACCATGGCTCGCCGACCAGTTGCCGCATGAGCTACAAAGGCGAAGTAGCGAAGAAAGACACACGGCTACTGTCGCAGGCTTTTGCGGCCGGTTTGTTGGCTCATGCCGTGCAGGGCGTGAACATTGTCAACGCCGAGGTTCTGCTCCGCGAACGGGGTATCGAGCTGGTCGAGCAGCGGTCGACGGACATCGGCGACTTCAGCTCGCTGATTACGGCGGAAGTTGTCCGCGACGAGAATACCTCGTCGGCTGCCGGCACGTTATTCGGAAACAACATGCCGCGACTGGTGCAAAAGAATGGCTGTCGCCTGGAGAGTTTCCTCGACGGAACCCTGATGATCTTCATCCACCGCGACTTGCCCGGCGTGATCGGCAGCGTCGGCAATATCTTCGGCCGGCATCAGGTCAACATCGCTCAGATGGCCGTCGGTCGTCCGTCGAACAAGCCGGGCGGCGAGGCCGTCGGCGTGCTCTCGCTTGACTCGGTCCCGCCGGCGGCAGCCCTGGCCGACATCCTGGCTATGCCGCAAATCACGCGGGCCTGGACCGTAAAGCTCCCGCCTGCCGGCGAGTTGCCGTCGTGGCTCGGCGGGTGAGCTATTAGAACTTATCTCAGAACTCACCGCAGAGGGCGCAGAGAATCGCCGAGGCCCTCAATTAGGATTCATCCTCTGCGTATCTCCGCGTCCTCCGCGGTGAAAAAGACTTTTTGAGATAGTTTATTAAAACTCAGATTCCCATCGTCGCGGGTTCGGCCAATGCAGCCAACGCGCCGGGCAGGTAGTTCAAGCCGAACTTCGCGATCCCGCATGGCTCGTCAGGATACTGATCCGCGATGCTGCGGATGATGGGTAGGTTCTGAAAGAAGATGGCCAGCAGAGCCGGGTCAAAGTCCTTGCCCTCGCCATGACGCATGATCTCTAGTGCCGCCTTCTCGGACATCGCCGGGCGGTAAACGCGGGCATGCGTGAGCGAATCGTAGACATCGACAATGGCCATGATGCGAGCAGCCTCGGGAATGGCATCCCCAGCCAGCCAGCAAGGATAGCCACCGCCGTTCCAACGCTCGTGATGGCTCAAGGCGATCTGCTGCGCCATCTGCAGCATCGGCACGCTTGACCCCTCCAGCATCGTGGCTCCGATCGTCGCGTGCGACTTCATGATCTCGAACTCTTCGCGAGTCAGCTTCGATGGCTTGCGGAGAATCGCGTCGGGAATGCCGATCTTGCCTACATCATGCATCGGAGCTGCAAGGCGAATCTTTTCGGCCTCGGCCGATGACCACCCCTTCGCCCTGGCAAGCAGCTCGGCAAGCAATCCCGTGCGGAGGATATGCATGCTCGTCTCCACATCGCGGCACGAAGAGGCTGCCACCAGTCGATGGATCGTCTCTTCATGGGCCTGGCGAATGACCACCGTCTGCCGCGAGATCTGCTGCTCCAACCGCTCGGTATATTGTCGGCGATCCGTCAACACCTTCCGCTGGGTGATCGCCTTGCGGGCTTGCAAAAGCAACTGCTCGCGCGAGACCGGTTTGACGAGATAACCGGAAGCCCCACGTCGCAAAACATTGATCGCTGCGCGAGCTTCCTGCACTGCGGCGACCATCAGTACCACAACGTCGGGGCTGATGGCGAGAATCTCTTCCAGCAATTCGGTGCCGGCCCGGCCCGGCAAGGCGATGTCGAGGATGACCAAATGCACGGGGCCGTTACCTAGATAATCGAAGGCAACGGTGGCGTTCTCGGCCTGGAGGCACTTGAAGCCCACGTCGGCCAGCCATTGGGAAACGAGCGATCGCA
Organism: Planctomycetota bacterium; assembly: GCA_037147235.1. GTDB lineage: Bacteria > Planctomycetota > Planctomycetia > Pirellulales > Thermoguttaceae > JANXQG01. Next base: position 3,217 of record JBAWVO010000178.1, read on the forward strand.
CGCGAAACTCGTCGTCCACGATCAACGCGATTTGCGCCTCGGTGCTAATTGCGCCGTTTTCCATGCAGGAACCACCCACGTTTGGCACTCCTCCTTTCCTCAAACACGTTCAGCTAACGCTTCTCTAACAATATAGGACATTTTCTTGACGAAAGTCGCCGACGAGCGAGTATGATCCCTTTAGGTGGAAATCATCATGTCGAAACCTGTCAAAATCGAGACTCGGAACGACTTCGCGACTCTCCCCCGCCCAGTCCAAGGATTTATAACATGGAAATGCGCCAAAATTAGGGTAGCATGAGGTGAAAAAACCGATATGATTGTTATGATACGAACATTCATGTGCGCAGAAATCTTGATGGCCTGCATTGCGAGAAAAGACGACCCTTCATATAATTCAGGGGAGAAATAGGCGATGAAAGTGCGAGTCGACCCAGACCTTTGCATTGGTTGCGGGATTTGTCCCGATGTGGCTCCTGCGGTCTTTGAGATGGGAACCGACGATAAGGCTCACACCAAAGTGGACCCGGTTCCCGAAGAACTACAGGCAGCCTGCAAGGATGCTGCCGACCAGTGCCCGCAGGCCGCAATTGAACTGGATTAAGACCTTGCCGGAATGGCATCCGCTCGACAATCTTTACGTCCTGTCACAGCGCACGGGGTTGAGGATTTTTTTGCTAAGCATCTTCCAACTATCCCAACGGCCGAAAGGGAGCTTTCCGCAGATTTTCCTGACCCAGCGTTGAGTCGTGTGCGGAAAGGGCGGGAAGTCTGAGTAGAACTTGGCGGGCTTGTCAGCCGCAGGTTTTTTGGTAGGCTTGAACATTGGTGGTTTTCTTTGAGCAAGGAAATCGCTGTTAAAATGGGTAAGAAGGTGTCGGATCGGGTGTCAAGTAATTTCAGGCCCAGTCAAAGAAAGTCAATAAGGCCTTACAGAAATACACATTAGGGGCTGTAGCTCAGTTGGTAGAGCAACGGACTTTTAATCCGTTGGTCATGGGTTCGAGTCCCATCGGCCCCACTTCGCAAGTCAAGGTCTCGCAACAACTTACAACAGTTGGTCTGGACTTCGTTGTTCGTAGTCGGGCCGCCGCCAGTTATGGAGACAGGGCATGTCCAACACCCCCTTTAATCGCAGGCACCCACAATCCCTTCGACCATGAATCGGATCGTGGTCACGTACCACAACGCCCCGAATGCGAACCTGCTGCGTGCGGGGCCGGTATGAGAGTCTGCTCGACAAGCTGAAGGCCGAGAACGTCGACCCGCGGATTCCTTGGCTCTATGGATTGCAAACTTGGCGAAGAGCCATAATTGAGATGCCTTCCCCTGACCGGCGGGTATCTTGTGGCTTTTCGGGGGGAGCTATGCGAGAGGTGCGGGAATCCCTACAATAGCCTATGAAAAACTAATGACTTCCTAATAGTGCGGGCCGGAGGAACCGGCCCATGAACAAAGATGGAACTTTCCCCATTGCCAAGTGCGGGAGAAAAGCCGTCGTGACCGAACAAAACCTTCCCGAAGCAGATCCAACCGCAGTCCCAACGGGTAGTAAGTGGATTGCCGGAATCTCTCCGGGTGAACCGGTGTGTGCCGTCGCAGGCCGGGTTCTTGGTGCCCGCCTCAAGGCCGTTTGCCGTTTTTTGCCACTCGCGGCGGAGAAAAGCGACGAAGATGTCGAGCATGTCCATCAACTTCGGATCTCGGTTCGGCGGTCCGTTGAAGCGATAAGGATTTTCTCAGGTCTTATGGAAGAGGCCGAGGTCATTGCTTTACAGGATCGTTTACGGAGAATCCGTCTCGCTGCCGACGAGGCTCGTAATTGGGATGTGCTGTGCGAGCGGTTCTCGCAGGGCAGTTGCATCACCTCCAAGATCGTGGAGCAGATCAAAGCCCGTCGCAAAGAAGCCCAGGGGCCAATTGTTGCAGTCTACCATGAGATCGTCGACGGGGCTTTTGAAACAAAGATCGAGAAGTTGGTCCAGGAATTTGAATCCCATTGCCGAGGTGGAGAAAAATTTGGAAGAGAGGCTTATCGCTTCCTCCGTCCCGTCGTCAAGAAGTTCTTCCGTGCCGCCGAGTCCGACCTTACCGCGGATGAATCTTTCCATCGCCTCCGTATCCGCACGAAGAAGTTGCGATACACGATGGAAATAGTGGCTTTCGCCTTTGATTCCGCCTTTCGCAAGAAGCTCTATCCCCAGGTCACTCTATTTCAAGACCTGTTGGGTACCGTGAACGACCACGCCACGGCGAAGATGCTGTTTCAAGACTGGCTATCCAAGTCCGAAGATACGGAGCAGAAGGCTTTTTTTGAGGGGCTGTTGCTGGCGGAAGAAAGGGCGAGCATGGATCTGCGAGCCGCATTTCTAGCCACATGGACATCGAAGGTCGTGTCGGACCTGAAGAAAAAGTTCCTGGTCTACTGTTAGCCGCCGGCGATTTGTACGCCCATGCCCATCTCCGCTCATGAATTTCTAACGATATCCTCATCATGCTCTCAATAATCCCCGGCTAGAATGGACTCGCAGTATTTTACTCGGGCAGTTGGCTGATGGTGGTCGGCAGAGTAGTTCAGCCGATCGTATTAAAGTCAGGGCTAGGGGACACAACACCGTTGGCGTAGGAATCGACGGGCTAAAGGTGCGTTCTCACGGTGAGAATTGATCCACTGCCGACACAACGCCTTCGGCGTAGGGATCGACGGGCTAGAGCCTTATCCTACTTGCCCGATTGGAGGAACCGCAGGAGGCCGTGGAACTGTACGGCACCGCCCAATAGGTAAATCTGCTGAACGGGCGGAATCCCTTCCGTATTGGCGGCAGTATTCAACGCGAGTTGTAGTTCGCGCAGCAAGTCTTCCATGACCGGGCCTGCGGTTCGATAGATGTGCGCCACGCTGGGAGCAGACAGGGGATCTCGCTTATAACGCTCGGCCTGGGTCATCGTGAGATTCAGTTCTTTGACCAAGGCCCGGGTCAAGAGTTGGCCACCGAACCCAAGGTTTCGCACCGACAACTCGTTTGGCGAGCAGAGGAGCAGACGGCTGCCCTCGTGCCCAAGATCGACCACGGCAATGGGTGTGGCCAGCGGATTACCCCATCTTTTAGTGTTGGCCGTTCCAGCTCCCGCAGGTGGATCTTTCTGGACCGATCCGTTCTTGATGGATGCGGCTTGGGGCACAGGCTCCGGCCCCTCGGCACCCAACTCGTAGGCAAACAGGTTGTACAGGGCGGTTTCTTCGCTCTGTACCCCATTGGGCTTCAACCCCAATTTTTCCAGAACCGCCAATCGCCGCTCGACAAGCGAACGACGAGCCGCCGTGACAAGAACACTCCAGGATTTTTTGTGTCCTGTAAGATTCTTGGACCGATTGATCGTTTTTCCTTCGGGAATCGCCATCCCGTTCGTCGCTTTCGTTTGCTTCGTCGAGGGAACACCCTCTCCTGCTCCTTCAGGATCGAGGGTTGCGTAGTCCCATACCAGTTTGTCGATACTCACGGGGATGTGTCGTTGAACTTCATGCTGGACCATGGCTTCGAGCTTTTTCTTATCGCTCGGAGGAAGCTTGAACAAGCGAGTGATAACGATCTTGCCCGGAAGTCCGACCACGACATAGTCCCCTTTGAGATCGTGCCTGGCCAGCAGAGTTGTGAGTGTCTCCCCTAACAATGCCTGTTCTTCCTCATCGTTGTTGGCCTGTCCGAGAGATTTCTGGTGTTCGATGCGCATCGCGACTTCCAGACGCGGTTTTCCGCCCTTTTCGCCCGGCACCAGTTTTACGGCCTTGAGACTGCTGGAACCGACGTCGATTCCCCAAGTGACGCGTGCTCTGCGACGACGGACGATGTTGGAGACGAAATCGACCACGCCGCCCGTCGCCTTGGGCCGCAGGTCCATTTCAAGGGCCGCCAGCCCCAACCCTTGCAGGGCCAGGCCGCAGGCCACGCCGTAACAGCCGCGCCCCTCCACGAGCGTCTGGCGGTCGCACTGTTCCGACAAGTCAATCCGTTGAAAATCGGCTTTCCATTCCAGGGGGATGCCTAAAGGTGATTCGGCCGGCAGGGCGGCCCACGACCGCAGAGCGATGCCGCCGTCCTTCTCGCTAATCTTGACTCGCTTCTGAAGCTCCTTGGTCAGTTTGGCGATTCCAGGATCGTCCGGCATGAGTTCGGCCGCACGGCGACCGGCGGCCACGAGCACCGGATCGATCACCGCGGCAGTTCGTAAGGTTGTGGCCAGCCACGCCCGGTCGCTCACTCGCTGGAGGAGTTCCGCGGTGTCGGCGGTCCAAAGCGGGCGCGGGATTTGTTCGGTGACCTTGAGGGCCTGCTCGTACTGGTGTTGGCCCAACATCTCTTCCGCGGCGCGGCAGTACTTCTTCTGCAACTGCGAGCCTACCGTCAAGGCATCGGCATGCCACGGTTGCAGTTCCAACAATCGCGATACGACCTTGAGCAGTCCGGCGTATTGTTTTTTGGCGATGGCCTCGCGCAACGTACTGCCCAGAGTGGTCATCTCACCATGGCGGGCGAACGCCTGATCGAACAGAGCTGTGATTTCGACACCGCGAAGCGACACCGGGATATCCTGAATTACCTTGACCGCGCCGGCATAATCCTGCGCGGCCATGCGCTTGCGCCCCTCTTCGAGAGCGGGGCCGGTCTCTGCCATTGCGCGCCCGCGGAGCAGAGTGATTTGATGGATCTTCCGCTTCGCCTCGGCGGCATGTCGTAGCAGGCGGGTATGGGTCAATTTTGCAATCGGTACGAGCAAGGTTGCTGCCTCATCGAGGTGCCCCTCAACCTGCAACTGGTCGGCCTTAAGCAGATCCATTTTGAACTGCTCGGTCTGCTGCTGTACCATACCAGCCAGTTCGGCCCCGCAACCGCCGCAAAAGGATTCGTCGGCCATGGTCATTCCGCCACAATAAAAACATTGCTCCGCGAGGCTCGCACCGCAATGCGTGCAGAACTTTCGCCCCGAGGGGTTTTCTGTCCCGCAGGCGCAATGCACCACCGTCCGCGAATCTTGGCTGGTCGCGTTGTCTGTCTTGGTGGATTCCATCGGGTATTCGTGGGAGATTGGCAGGTTAGGACCCTGGTGGGTGCTCAGTTGGTTCCGCAGGATCCGGGACAACTTGGGCATTTTGTGATTGGGATGGATCTGGAACGGTTTCCACGGAAAGCATCTCGATAACCAGGTATTGTTCTTGATTGGCGGGGACGGGTGCATTCGGCACGGCCTTGCGAATGACCACGTCCAAGGAAACCTTGCGAGCGGACTCCGGATCGGTCTGATAGCCATCGAACCATACACCAAAAGGTACGGTCCGTTGCTCACAGTTCTTGAGTTGCCGCTTGTACAGGGCGACAACCAACGAAGCCGTTGACTTTTTCTCGGCTCGCACGTAGCGAATCCGTAACGGCTCCGCCGGAAGATTGGCGGTGGCCTCGGCCGACCCAGGCAGATCCACAACAATCGCAGCCACAATTTCCGCTTGGCGATCAAAACTCACGGGCGTATCCGCCGCCTCGTCGGCGAGGTGGCTGCGGTCGATATTACGCGCCAGTGCGGCCGCATGGAGTCGCTCGATCGTGGCCCGGATCATGATGCCGCTCGTTTGCAACCATGCCAGGGCGATTTGGTCTTGCTTCTCTCGCACGTCGCGGTGTTGGGGTGCCGTGCGGAGCGGTGCGCCCTTGCCCGACCTGCCGCCCTTGCCGGACGTGGAATTCGATAGGTTGGTGGTATTTCTGCGGTTTGGGAGCGATTTCAACACGAAGAGCAATCCAGGATCAGGCAAAAAACTCTGGGGCCACGCAGTTCCCCAAAGCGAGGCAGGACTCTCGTACCAATGACGCTCCAGGGTGCGCTGCAATGCGTCGCGTGTGGCCGGCAGGGGAATCGTTGCGGCCAACATCACCAATCCGCGCGAATCGCTCAGCAGATGAATCTGTGCCAGACGCTGGTTGAGTGCCTCGCAGAACGGTTGGGTCCAAAGCACGCGAGCCACCCGTGCCGGATCGACGTCTGACGGATGGAGTGAATTGGCAGCCTGAGGAATGCCCGCCAGTTTGGCCAATGCCGCCCCACTGGTTTGCGCGAAGTGTTGCTCAAACTTCTCCAGCACCTCCGGTTCCAATTCGGTGCCCACAAACAGTAGGGATTGAGCAACTAGGTTTTCTGGCCGCGGCTCCTTCAGGCAGTCGATCAGCCTTGCCCGGTCGGCCGCCGGCAAGTTGGGCTGGAGGATTCGCTTTACCAGGCGGATTCGGAGATTCTCCGAGGCCGTCGCCTGAATTACAGCTCCGGCCGCCTTCTGCAATTCGGTCGCCGACATGGCCGACGACGCCCCGCTGACTGGGACGGAAGGAAAATCATCGTCTCCTCCAGTCGCCAAGTTGACCGAAGTCGCCAAGCTGACCGAATTGGAACGCGAGCTTTTCTCAACAGCCGTTGCCAGAAGTAAATCTTCGTCGGCGGGTTCCGCCCTGCCAGCCAATGCCCGAAGCGTAGCTGTCACGACCCCGCGGTCGTTCGGCACCTGGATAGAACCGCCGAGCAGACCGGCGAGACTTTCTCGGGCGGTGGTTGAGCCGTTGGCCACAAGCGCGTCGGCGATCGCCGTGGTCGAGTCGCGGCTGCCGGGCACCAAACCGGGTCTGGCATTGCCGCCCGGTGCTGTCTGAAGCAGGCCGACCAGCAGTCGCGCCGCGGGGTCGCTCCCTTTGAATCGACCGGCCAGTTGATCGATCGCCTCGGTCAGTCGCGGATCACCTTCTCGGCGGGCTGCGAGATAATCTTCCTTTTTCCAGTCTGCAAGTTTCTCGGGCCGCGCCGGTTTGGGAGGTGGGACCGCGATCTTGATCACGGATTCGGCGGGCTTGGCGGCCACTACTAAGGGCAGTGGAGCATCCTGTTTGGCTTGGACCGCTTTCTGGGCCGCCGGTTTGGGCCGTCCACAATCCGGGTCCACGTTGTCATCTTGCTGCGATTGGGCCGCCAAGGCGTTCCCCAAGGCATCCCCTGAGCCGAACAACATGCCGCAGAGGTACATCACGAGCACGAATGACAAGGCCAAGAGTGATCCGGTTGCCAGCAACCACCATGCGCCAAAACGGTCGTACAGTTGATACGATCGGTCAACGATCCAGTTGAGAATATTCCCGAACATTTAATCATTCCTGGGTGTTTCTGCCCCGGAGGGGCATTTGACAATAGTAAACGGCACCGGCCGGCACCGGGAAAACCCGGTGCCGGCTTGGCCGATTTCACAAAAGTTCTGTTGCTGATTTCCAGCATTAGGAATTTACTTGAACATCGCAGTCTCTTCGTCGCTGCGAATCGCCTTGCCTTCGGCGCGGGTGACCAAATAACGCAGCGTCACCGGAGCGATCCCGTCGGCGATGAAGTGAACGCTGCCGTCCACGAAGACGGAATTGCATCCGCCACCGTGGAAAGAGAACGGCTCATCGTTCAAGCCGATGTTATTGTTTGTCCATGACGGCACGACGCCCACAACTGGGGCCCCACCGGGACCACCGATCGGGTATGCGTTTTGGTTGACCACTTTGCCAGTGTATGCAGTGGCGGTGCCCGACCCATCCTTGGTAGGACCAGAAACGCCGCTGCCGCCGCCATCGGCATCTGCCCAACGCCACACGCAGTCCTTTGTATTGGTCGCGTCTTCAGTACAAATGGGGGTGCCCAAATATGTACGGCTAGAAGTGGTGCCCGCGTAGGGCGCGCTCATCGCCGCAGCGGCACTCGGCGCGATACGGCCCGCGTCTTCAATCACAGCAATGGTGTTGCTTGTGCCGTCAAGAATCGCGGAAATTGGCACGGAAACACAAGAAGGGCCAGCGTCTGAAGCCGCGGATCCAATCTTACCATCGATAACCGTCAGAGCACCGTCAGCCCGGGAGTGTGCCGCGTCACGGTTCCCGGCCAACACTGTGTTCGGTGTGCCATCGGGCATGGTTCCATCGCTGATGTCCGTGTAGACCGTGGCGAAGTAGTCCAGACCACCCCAGGCCGATCCGAGCTTATTGCCCCAGGTGGTATCGGCCAGCAATGCCGGATCTTTAAGGCCAGCCGTATCTTTGTACGACTGGAAGGGATTCGACGGGCAAATGTAAGTTTGAATCCAGTTGGAAGACGCCGAAACATTCTGAAACGAGTCGCGGTATCCTTTCGACAGATCCATCTGGTCGTACACTTCACTCTTTTCGACGAACGGCAAGAGGTAGGTGAACAGGGAGTGCCTCGAGAATACGGTCGTGCCTGACCCCCCGGAAGTGAAGACCGTGCCTTCGCCACCGGTGGGCAGGGCCTTATGGATCGACTCGAAGTTCAAGATTGCCAAACCGATTTGCTTCATGTTGTTGGTGCAAGTCGTGCGGCGGCCCGCCTCGCGTGCTTTCTGCACGGCAGGTAACAGCAGGGCGGCCAAAGTGCCAATGATGGCAATGACGACCAAAAGTTCAACCAGGGTAAAACCACGTTTTTTCATAATTTCTCCAATGTGTTTCTAAAAATTGAGATTCTCAGTAAAGATTCTGTCAGAACACTTCTTTTTTCCCATTCACTAATGGAATGAGACTGGCTGTGCCAGTGTTTCAATCTGTTCATCCCTCTTTCTGTTTGATGTCCATCCTTCTTTCTGTTTGATGTGAATAAATGGGTTACGGCCGCAGAGACCAACTACTGTAGACTTCTTCGGGCGGAAGTTCGGGCGTGCTGTCAGCAAAGCCGTTGGTTGTAGTCGCCAAGAAGCCGTTATTCATTAGATGGTCGTTATTGGTGTCGAAGTAGCTCTGTACGCTACCGTCGGACATTAGGATATTGCAGGTTCCCTTGTGAACGGGAGCAAAGCCGCGATAGTCTTGCTTCGTCGTGTTGTTCCAGGCCGCCCACCAACCGGACACCCCTTCTCGCGGAGTGCGGGCAGAAAATCGTCTTAGCGGTTTCATGGTTGGGTTGACGACCGGTCCTGGTGTGAACGACATGACCATGGGTGACCCGGCCTGATTGGACCCCATCCCCGCGGGCAGGGAACCACTCGATGCCCCGCAGGCCAAAAGGGGCAGGAAGCTAGCAGATACGGTGCCCAAGCTTGCGCTGGTTACACTCAAAGGCCCCGAGGTCGATTGTCGCGAGGCGAGCGACGCGGGGACACCGGCGACGGTACTTTGCAGATTACCATTGCCGTCCAGTAACACGCCGGATCGTACCAGCCACCAACTGGCGGTGTAGTTCGTATTGTAGAACTTGTTGAAAATCTGGCTCTGCACCAACTGCACCCGCTGGTCACTCCCGCTCCCCAGCGATTGTTCCATGATCAGACGACAAGGATTGGTGATGGGGCTGCCGTCGGGTGCCATCCTGGCGGGAGTGCCAAGCATCGCCGTCTGGTTGAAGGCGGGTACGGATGAGGCATCCAAACTAAGAAGATCCGCGTAGGCCGCGCTGATCTGGGATGGGTTGGAATTGCAAAGCATCTTCCCTACAGGGATGCCGTCGTTCACCATGTCGGCGACCCATCCGACCTCGGTCACCGCTCCATCATGCTGCCAGTCAAACGCACCGGAGCAGTAAGTTCCCGATTTGTTGCTATGGGCAGTCATTCCCACGCCGAATTGCCGGAGGTTATTCTTGCACGCTACCTGGCGACCTGCTTCACGCGCCGAGTTGATAGCTGGAAGCAACATGGCAACGAGAACGCCGATAATGCTGATGACCACCAGCAATTCAACGAGGGAAAATGCGCCGCGTTGGGGCGAATTTGACCCAGGAATCGTCTTTTTTCCCTCTTGTAACTTTTGCATTTGTTTCCTGCTTTCAGAATCTCGCTTTGGGACTGCCGTGTCCGAATCACCGGTCCCCATTGGGTTGGAACGGAATCAATTATCGGGGATGCGTGTGAGGAGATTATGAGTGGGGGAATAACTTTCGGTTAGGATTTCTGTTTATTTTCGATTTGGTTGCGGCCGAAGGGGGCGGGGAGCGGGGAGCGGGGAGCGGGAGGCC
>JBAWVO010000179.1:0-13187 GCA_037147235.1 Planctomycetota bacterium
TAGGAATTTGTTCAAGTTATTTTTGCGCGGTCGCTTAGCAACCTCGCTCGCGCTTTGGGTTAGTGTCAGTCTCAACCGAGAGCGGTATAGTTGTCGCCAAATTGTTACGTGTCGCTCGGTTGCGGCGGAGCGGGCAGATAGTTGCGGCGGTTATAGGCCGACTCTGGCCCGGGGACTTCCGTCTGATATTGGGCACCCACGCGATTCAGTCGCGATCCGCCTACTCTAATTAAAACTTGCATGTACTTGCCGGCGTGTGCAGGCCGGGGACGCTGCGGGTCAGCGACGGGTGGAGCGAAGGGCGATGCCTCCAGGTGACCGAAGTTCGTGTGACCGTACCCTGGCAATCGCCGCTATAGGTTTTGTAACCGCGATGATGAACATTGAGAAATTCGTGCGGTGCCAGCGGTTCGTAGGTAATATAGGTCTGTCCGACAAGCGGCGGTGTCGGCCGGGGGCTTGGATAATAGGGTGCCGCAGCTAGGCCCTCGGAGCCTGTCGGCATCGCATAGTAGTTCGGTTCGGGGCTGGCCCAACCTGGGGTGCCGTAGCCCTGGGCGCGTACATCCCCGGCCGCGGCAAACCACGTGGCCGCTACCAGGACCGCAGTAATCGCCGCCTGTGAAAATCCATGAGCCATGATCGACTCCTCAAGGGTACTGGGGGGTTCGGTCGTATAGATTAAGTCTCGGCCGTGGGCCGTTGCGGGGGTGAATCTTTGTTTGCCAAACGAAACAGGTTGGCAAATTCCGTAGAAAATTAGGCCAAAATCGCCCTAGAGACCGCCTGTAGATTCGGTATAATTGGACTCGCTTTCCTATTTATCCGCGATCAGCAACAGGTCTGAAATGTCCGACACGACTTCGCCCCCTGAGGGCGATGAATTGATCCAGTCCAACGGCGAGGCGGCCGCCGACAGTAACGGCGAGGTCCGCACCAACCGCCGTCGGGCGACCGCGCAGTCGATGGCTGCCAGTCAGAAAGAAATCTCGGTAAGTGAGTTTTTTGCCAAGAACCGCCATTTATTGGGGTTCGATAATCCTCGCAAGGCCCTCCTGACGACCGTCAAAGAGGCCGTCGACAATGCCCTGGACGCCTGCGAAGAGGCCGGCATCCTGCCGGAGATCTGGGTGCATATCCAGCGTGTCGGCAACGATCGCTTCAAGGTCGGCGTGCAGGACAACGGCCCCGGCATCCTCCGTCAGCAAATTCCCTTGATTTTCGGCAAGCTCCTGTACGGTTCAAAGTTCCATCGCATGCGGATGAGCCGCGGCCAGCAGGGCATCGGCATCAGCGCAGCCGGTATGTATGGCCTGCTGACAACCGGCAAGCCGGTGAAGATCATGTCCAAGGTCTCCAAACGATCGGACGCACACTACTACGAGTTGCAGATCGACACCAAACGCAACCGCCCGGAAATCCTCAACGGCAAGGGCGAAGGCGTCGTCATTGAGCCTAACGACAAGGGCCGCCGCGATATTGAAAAACATGGCATCGAATGGATCGAAATCGATCACGGCACCCGGGTGACGATTGAACTGGAAGCCCGTTACCAGCGTGGCCGCGGTAGCGTCGACGACTACCTGGAACAGACGGCCATGGCCAATCCCCACGTCACGTTGCACTATATTGATCCCGACGCCGGTCCCTGGGACCGGCCGCACGTGACCGACACACTGCCGCCGGAACCGCGCGAGATCAAGCCGCATCCCTACGGTGTCGAGTTGGGCCGCCTAGTCGGCATGCTCAGGGAAACCAAGGCACCAACGGTTGGCCAGTTCCTCATTCAGTCCTTCTCGCGAGTTAGCCCGACGGTTGCCCGCAAAATCTGCGAAGCGGCCAAAATTGTCGAGCGGAGCAGTCCCGAGAAGTGCGGACGGCAGGAGGCCGACGCCATTTACCAAGCGATCCAACAGGCAAAGATTCCTGCCCCGGCGACCGATTGCCTGGTGCCCATCGGAGAAGACCTAATCCTCAAGGGCCTGCACCAGTTGTTGCCGGGCGAGTTCTATGCCGCAGCCACGCGACCGCCGGCCGTCTATCGCGGCAACCCGTTCGTCATCGAGGTTGGGCTTGCCTTCGGCGGCACTTCAGCGGCCCAGCGGATCTCGTGCGAGGGCTTGCAGGAAATGCTCGACACCAGCGACGCCCGTACCTTGCGGCAGTTCCTCTCGTCGTCGTTCGACGGCATCGGGGCCAATGCGGCTGACAAGATCATCGCCGAAGCCGGCATGCGGCCGCGGGTTTCACCCGGAAAGCTCGAACCCGAGGAGATCACTAAACTGCACGAGGCAATGCGGAACGTGAATCTCAACGACGGCCAGTCGATGAGCGTCCTTCGCTATGCCAATCGCGTGCCGCTGCAATTTCAAGCCGCGGCTTGCGCGATCACGCAAACCGTGCTGAGTACGAACTGGCGGTCCTATGGGCTGAGTCAGTCGCGTGGCTCGCTGCCCAGCGGCCCGGTCACGCTCATGGTTCACATGGCCAGCGTGTGGGTGCCGTTCACGAGCGAATCCAAGGAGGCCGTGGCCAGCTACCCGGAGATCCAGAAGGAGCTGCGACTGGCCTTGCAGTCCGTCGGCCGCAAGCTGGCAATGTTCCTGAGAAAGCGGCTGCGCGTCAAGCATGAAGGCCAGCGGCGGCAGATATTCCTTCGCTACCTGGGCGAGGTCGCCAGGGCCGTCAGCCGTATCAATAGCACCGACGAAAAGAAGCTTTACGAGCAATTACTGGAAGTGGCAAAGAAGCGAACCCTTGACGCCGACGTCCGGCTGGATGATCGCGGCCGGCCCATTGGTGAGGAAGAAATCGATTTCGGCAAAAATGTGATTATTGTCGATCCGGACGCGGAAACTCCGGCAAGTGCCGGCGTGCCGGACGGTGCATAGACCGAGACTCGTGTTGTGATACAATTGAATTGACCCATGATTTAATCTGATCGAAGACGACCATGTCGTGAAGGAAGTGCTTTCGGTCGAGGTTCTGACCGCGTAATGAGGAACAATTCTATGCCTATGATCATCGACGCGATTTACGAAAACGGCGTGCTTCGGCCGCTCGGCGGTCTCGATCTTGCTGAACACCAGCAAGTGAGGGTCATCTTGGAGGTAACGGCACCCGGCGGGGCCGCGCCCCGCCCCGCCAGCAACGAGGATCCGCTGGCGGGCATGCGCATCGCTACCGGTCTCGGAGACCTAGCGGAACATTTTGACGACTACCGATTCGGACGACGAGGTTCATGAGCCGAGTATTCCTCGATACGATAACACTTATGGCATCCAAAACCAAAGTCACACTCGCTCCTCGCGACACGAAAACCCTCAAGCGGCTCACTGAACTGGCCGATGTGGTGGTCGCCGCGGCGGATCGCTGCAAGGATCCGCACGTCGATATTCCGGCCAGAACCTTGTCGAATGTTCGCTACAACAAGGCCAAGCGGTTCATCGAGATGGGCCGCAACACGAATCGCCGCCAGCTCTTCAACCTCTCCCAGGCCAAGAGCTTCATGCAGACCATGCTCGTGGCCAGCGGCGTGACGCAGCTCATCGAGCAGGGCAAGACGACCAGCATCCGAGGTCTCTTCTACCTGATGAAGCACACCATCCACGGCACCAAGGAAGAGACGTTCGACAACCAGGGCGAATCCGACCCGGTGATTGAGGACGTTGAAGTATTGCTCAATAGCCTTCGCGAGGAACTGCACCTCTACGCCAAGAAGGCCGGGGAAATGGTCGGCGACATCACACTCGTCGATAGCGGCGACGAAATCAATTGCGCGCGTATGGGTTCCGGGGGCTACGGCATCCCGTCGATCGTGGAACCCGAGGTGATCCAGTTCAAGAAGACCTCGGCCAAATTCATCCTGCATGTCGAAAAGGACACGGTCTGGCAGCGGTTCAACGAAGACAGATTTTGGCGCAACAACGATTGCATTCTGACCCACGGCGGTGGGCAGCCACCCCGCGGCGTGCGGCGGATGCTCTACCGCCTGCACAACGAACTCAAGCTGCCGGTCTATTGTCTCCTGGATAACGATCCTTGGGGGTACTATATCTACAGTGTGATCAAGCAAGGCTCGATCAACCTGGCCTACGAGTCGCAGCGAATGGCCATTCCCGACGCCCGCTTTCTTGGCCTGCGATCAATCGATTACGAACGTTGCGCCCTGTCGGAAAGCGTCCAAATCGCCCTGAACGATATCGACCGCAAGCGGGCCAAGCAGATCGCCAACTATCCCTGGTTCGCCAACAAGAAGCCGTGGCAAAAGGAAATCCAGAAGCTTCTCGATAACGGTTTCAAACTGGAAGTCGAAGCCCTGATCAGCAAGGACATCAGCTACGTGACCGAAGAGTACACGCCGCAACGGCTCAAGGACGGCATTTGGCTCGACTGAGCAAGGCGAAGAAGCAAATGGAGCAAAACCCATTTAGCTCTTAGTGAATGAACCCGTGGAGTAGATAATTATGTCCTGTACACTGGAATATTGGGTCGACGAAGGTTGGTACGTGGGCCGGCTGAAAGGTGTACCGGGCGTCTTTAGCCAGGGTGAATCGCTTGTCGAATTGGAGGAGAACATCCGCGATGCCTATCTCATGATGATCGCCGAGGAAGAGCCGCCTCGGCCTTCGCACCTGAACGCCTCGGCCGAGCGAAAAAATAACCTTGACAAGTCGTAGGATGGGCTTTAGCCCGCCCACGCCAAAAAAGCCTGCAAAGGCGGGCTAAAGCCTACCCTACAAATATCAATTCGCACTGAACCAGGGCCAAACTGTAGTTCAATCTCTTTTAACAGGGCACGACGCGCCCCCGTAGGATGGACTTCCAAGTCCGTCCACGAAAAACCAAGGACGGACTTGGAAGTCCATCCTACAAAAGCCTGCAAAGGCGGGCTTTAGCCCTTCCACGCCAAATCTCGACAGGCGGGCTAAGAATCTATCTCAGAATTCACCGCAGAGGACGCAGAGAATCGCAGAGGCCCTCAATTAGGATTCATCCTCTGCGTACCTTCGAGTCCTCCGCGGTGAAAAAGACCCTTTGAGATAGTTTCCAAGGCCCGTCCTACAGAAAAATTGTAAGAGTTATTTCTTCGCTCTGCCTTACGGCACCAACACTATTTTTCCAGCCAGAGTACCCTTCTTCAGCAAAGTGCTCGCTTCCTGAAGCTTGTGGGCCTCGGCCGTTTCGGAAAGCTTCATGACGCGATCGATCCGCGGGCGCAACTTGCCACGGGCCAGCCAGCGATTGATTTCGGCGGCCGCCTTGCGCTGCTCCGTGGCGGGGGAGTTGAACATGGCAAATCCATACAGCTTGGCATCGCGGGCGTAAAATGGTCCGATCGGCAACGCGGACTTGGCCTCGCGACCGGCCATGACGATGATCCGTCCGCGGAGAGCCAGGTGGCTAATGGCACGTTCGAGATTCGGTTCACGGAGGTTTTCCCACCACACATCGACCGCGCCGAAACGGTTCAGCGCGTCTTCGACATTGCCCGTCTTGTAGTTCACCACCACGCTGGCACCCAACGTGCGGCAAATCTGGACTTTATCATCATTCCCGGCGGTCGTCATTACGCCGGCACCGATGGTTTTCGCCATTTGTACCACGCACGATGCGACCCCGCCCGAGCCGCCATGGATGAAAACCTTCTCGTCCGCCTTCAGTTGGGCATCGCGGAAAAGACCGAGGTGGGCCGTGATTCCCACCAGGGCAATTGCCGCGGCATCCTGGAAGGAGACTTCTTCGGGAATGGGATAGAGCCATTGTTCTTCAACGGCTGCGAACTGGGCAAAAGTACCCTGGCGGCCCAGGAGGCCCTGATTGCTTCCCCAAACGCGGTCCCCTATCTTGAGCCGCTTGACTTCGGGACCAACTGCATCGACAATGCCCGCCAAATCACATCCAAGAATGAACGGCTTGGGCAATTCCATCGAAAGGGTGCCCGCACGAATATACGTGTCGACGGGATTAACCGAGACAGCCTTTACCCGCACAAGCACCTGAATACCCGTCGCTTTTGGCTTGGGCAAATCGCCATACCGGATCTGATCGATCGTCCCGGTTTTTTCAATGTATGCAGCCTTCATGATGTCCGTTTAGTAGTTCTCGGAGACCGTGCCGTCGTTGCGAACCCCGAGGCTCTGGTAGGTAAGAAGATCGATCTTGAAATTCAACAGCTTCACCGAACCATCGCAAAAGACCATCTGGAAGCCTTGGGAGTGCGCGCTACCGAAAATCTTGCTGGGATTCGTGATTGGACACGTCGAATCCGAGTAGCTGAGGGGCGAGTAGTCTCGCAGTGGCGCGAGCGTCTGCGTCGGCAGCGGAGACGGCAGCGGCGTTGACAGCGTGGGAACCCAGCGGTTGGTGTCATAGCCATTGCCTTGCAGCGCACAATAGTTCTCGGCACCAGGTGTTCCTGCGGAACCCGCGGAAGACGTGTAATAGAAGTTGGGATCAAGAAACTTCTCGCCTGCCAGAAAGACGTTACTCAGGCCATCAGTGACGTGCCCTGATTGGACTTCGCTCCGCTCTCCCGAGATACCGTTGAAGGTCGATTGATTGGTCGGCCAAGAGTAAGTGGAGGAATTTGCGAGGACACTTATAGGCGGGCCGCCATTGGCGGTGACCAAAACCACACTGCCGCCGTTAGCCGCGTAATCGGTCTTGCTGAGCTTCAAGGGTTGGGGTTGGGCTGCATTGGTTGCGACCCCACTCGCAGGGTAGGCAACCGGTCTGCGACGCGTCGGACAGATCAGGGATGGGATGACCGCGGATTGCAACTCTGCCGATGCCTTACCCGTACCACTGCCCTTGCCAATATCGTGAATCATATCCAAGCCCATAAAAGGGAGTAGATTATAGATCCAACCGCCCGGTTGCCTGGCACCGACACCCCGATCTGGATCTCCGACCCACAAATAACCCCAACCGCTGGACGGAAAGTGGCCAAACTTTGCCAGGTGCATTTGAGCCGCCTTCCCGATTTGCGAGAGGTTGTTTTTGCACTGGGTCCGTCGCATCGACTCGCGAACTGCGCCGACTGCCGGAATGAGCAGGCCCATTAAGATGCCGAGAATGGCGATCACGACGAGCAGTTCTACCAGCGTAAATGCCGCATTTTTTTCACGAGAAACCGCCATGGCTTGGTGCCTCCACTGAAAAAGACCAGCCACCGCAGACCGGCGGCCACGATTGAGACCTCTGTTCCGACACCGAATTATAATCGACCTTTTCCCTCGCTGTCAATTATTTTCCGCACTCACTCCTTCAACGCATGAACCAGGTTTGTGAGCACTGCCTTGGCATCACCGAAAAGCATGAGCGTGTTGTCGGCAAAGAAAAGCTCGTTTTCAATGCCGGCAAACCCAGGGTTCATGCTCCGTTTGATGACGAACACCGTCTTGGCCTTGTCGGCGTCGATGATTGGCATGCCGTAGATTGGGCTTGACTTGTCGTGCCGAGCGGCCGGATTCACTACATCGTTTGCCCCCACCACCAGGGTGACATCGGCCTCCGGCATTTCGGGGTTGATCTCCTCCATTTCGATGAGGCGGTCGTAGGGAATCTCGGCCTCGGCCAGCAAGACGTTCATGTGGCCCGGCATGCGGCCGGCAACCGGATGCACGGCAAACTTCACGGTCACGCCGCGCTTGGTCAGGGCATCATACAACTCACGGACGCGGTGCTGGGCCTGGGCCACGGCCATGCCATAGCCTGGTACGATGACGACAGTCCGCGCAGCATCCAAAATTTGGGCCGCATCTTCGGCCGTGGCGCTCTTGGCCGTCCGCTGCTCGATCGCGCCGCTGGCGGCTTGAACTTGGCCGAAAGCCCCAAACAACACGTTGGTAAACGAGCGATTCATCGCCTTGCACATGATGATCGAGAGGATCAGGCCCGATGAACCATCGAGCGCACCCGCCGCAATCAATAGTTTGTTATCCAGCACAAATCCCATGGCCACGGCCGACAGGCCCGCATAGGAGTTCAGCAATGCAATCACGGTCGGCATGTCGGCACCACCGATGGGGATGATGAGCAAGACGCCGAAGGCGAGCGAGAGCAGGACGATGACGGGGAATAAGAACCACCACGTCGGGTTATAGACCAGCAACGCGCCGGAGAGCAATGCGACCCCCATGAGCGTGAAGTTGATCGCATTCTGTCCCTTGTAGGTGATGGGCCGCGTTGGGATTAACTCCTGGAGTTTGCCTGCCGCCATGAGGCTGCCAGTAAAGGTTAAGAAGCCAAGGATCACTTCGGCGACCAGGGCACCGGTGGTGAAGCCGGTAAGTTCGCGAGATTGGTTGAGATCGACAAGAACCAAGTCATGCTTGTATCTCAAGTAAAATTCCGCGACGCCTACCAGCCCTGCGGCCAGACCGCCGAATGCGTGCGATAGCGCGGTTCGCTGGGGAACGGCCGTCAACGGAACCCACGACAACGGCACACCGACCAAGCAGCCGATCACGACGGCAGCCGCGATCCAGTTGTAGGTGAGAATGCCCGGATCCAGCATCGTTCCGCCGATCGCAGCCACCATCGCCACCACGCCGGAAACGATGCCCCGGCGGGCCGTGCCGGGGTGGCTCATCCACTTCAACGAAAAGATAAACAACCCGGTCGAAACCAGGTAAATCAGTTGCGTGATGATATCCACGTACTCTTTATTCATGACTTGCTTGGCTCCCGCTTCTTGAACATCTTGAGCATGCGATCCGTGAGGAGAAACCCACTTACGATATTGGTCATTGAAGCGGCCAGAGCGACGGTCCCCATGATCGTAATGATCATTGGCTGATTCTCACCGCCCGACGCCTTACCAGCAAGAAGGATCGATCCCACGACCGCGATGGCGGAAATGGCATTGGTCAGCGACATCAGGGGCGTGTGGAGCAATCGCGAAACATTTTTGACCACTTCCAGCCCGATGAACGTCGCCAACATCAGCACGAACAACAGGGTCAGGAAGTGCGCTATCGTCAAAGGGCCTTTTGCGCCAGTTTCCGGTGCCGACAGTGCCAAGAGTATCCAGGGGGTAAATGACATCGTTTAGCTTGTCCTTTCTACGTCGAAATCCATTTTTTGGGTTGGTAGGATGGACCTCCGGGTCCGTCCTTATTTCTTATTTTACTTTCACGGACGGACTTGGAAGTCCATCCTACGGTATCTAAAGCAACTGCTGAATCCTCGCACAGACAATTTTGCCGTCGCGGGCGACCAGTGTGTCGCGGATGATCTCGTCTTCCATATTGATCTGCACCTGCTTGTCCTTCACCAGGTTGAGCAGGAACGTGGAAATGTTTTTCGCATACATCTGGCTGGCGTGCTGGGGAATTTCCGCCGACAGATTGAGCGGCCCGAGGATGGTGACCCCGTTGTGGACGATCCGCTGGCCGGCCTGAGTCAATTCGCAGTTGCCGCCTCGCTCTGCGGCTAGGTCAATGATCACTGAACCAGGAACCATGCCTTCCACTGCCTGCTTGGTGACGATCACGGGCGATTTCTGCCCTGGAACCGCCGCAGTGGTGATGACTACGTCGCTGCCGGCCACCGGCTTGACCATGAACTCCTGCTGTTTTTTGTTCGCGGCCTCGTCCTGCGCCTGGGCGTAGCCGCCCTTACCTTCGCTGGCCGCAGTGTCCAGCGGCATTTCGACCACTTTGCCACCCAGGCTGGTGATCTGCTCCTTGGCCGCAGGGCGGACATCATAGGCCGACACGGCCGCACCAAGTCGCCGGGCGGTGGCAATCGCCTGCAAACCGGCCACACCGGCACCGACGATGAACACCTTCGCGGAGTTCAGAGTTCCTGCCGCCGTAATGAGCATTGGGAAGATCCTGGGCAACTCTTGTGCGGCCAGGAGCACAGCCCGATAGCCGGCAATCGTCGCTTGCGACGAGAGTACATCCATGCTCTGCGCCCGCGTAATGCGGGGCAAAAGCTCCAGACCAAAGAGCATCGCTCCGGTGGCGGCAAACTCCTGGTTCGCCTTTGGCTGCCCCAAGGGATCGCATAATCCGATGACAATCTTGCCTGGGGAGAGCTTGGGTAGGTCGGCCTTGCCCGCCTGGGGATTGGCTCCCGCAGCGCGGACCTGTAAAATCACGTCGGCGGTGAAGACCTCATCGCGCGTGGGAACCACCTTGGCCCCCTTTTCGACGTATTGGGAATCCGGAAATCCGGCGGCCACACCCGCCCCTGATTGCACGCGGACTTCGATTCCCGCTTTTGCCAAAACTGGAATACTCGCCGGGTTGAGGGCAACACGGGTTTCGCCAGGAAATGTTTCTCGAGGAATGCCAACGATCATAATTCTACCCAATCGGTGGGGCATGGATACGGTGATACCACAAACTACAGTCTAGCTTACAAAAAGTATTATGATGGTTATATAGGTGCTTGGGAATCCCCTCGACTGGGTGAATTGCTGGTGGCGGACAAAATTTCTCTATTTCCGAGTGGCGGACACCCTTGTCATGCGGCCGATATATAGCTAGAATGCATGTTTCCCGGCTTCAGGCTGAGTGGAAGGAATTTTATTATCCGGATCACAACCGATATTGTCGTGTTTGTGGCCATTTTGTCAGGATTGTAACAATGCTTAAGATAGCGAAGACGTACATGGCCAAGCCGGGCGAGCTTAAGGCCAAATGGTGGTTGGTGGACGCTACGGACAAAGTGGTTGGCCGAGCGGCTAGCGATATCGCGATGATTCTCATGGGCAAGCATCGTCCCACGTACACGCCCCATATTGATACGGGCGACTTTGTGGTCGTGATCAACGCCGAGAAGATCATCTTTAGCGATCCCAACAAGTGGGAAGAGAAAGAGTACTCTTGGTACACCGGCTATCCGGGCCAGCACCGCGAGACGGCCGCCACGCGCCGCAAGCGCAAGCCGGAGAAGATCCTCTCCGAGGCCGTGCGGCGAATGTTGCCCAAGAACAAGCTCGCCTTCAAAATGATCTTGAAGTTGAAGATTTATGTCGGCAGCGAGCATCCTCATCAGGCACAGCAGCCTGAACCGCTCGAGGTTGCCATCAAATAGTTTCGTTCAAGTAGTTTTATCGCACACGCAAATTTGTGGAATTGAATTGCACAAAACACAGGTTGCCCAGGAAATAGGTTAAAAATGGCAGAGGCAGTGACCACACTCAAAGGACGAGCAGACGACATTTTGGGAACGGGACGGCGGAAGACCTCCTGTGCGCGCGTTCGTCTGCGTCCGGGACAGGGAACAATCATCATCAATAGCCGTCCCTTCGACGAGTATTTCCGCAACATCTCGCACCAGAACGCGGTGCTTGCCGCGCTGCTTCAGACCGGCAAACGCGATCAGGTTGATGTTATGATCCGCGTCGACGGTGGCGGTATCACCGGTCAGGCCGATGCCTGCAAACTGGGGATCGCCCGGGCACTGAAGAAGTCGGGCGAGGATATGGAAAAGCTCCGCGAGAATGCCCTCTTGACTCGCGACAGCCGCATGAAGGAACGCAAGAAGTATGGTCTCCGCGGTGCTCGCCGTGGAACGCAGTTCTCCAAGCGGTAATCATTGGAGCCGCTTGACGGCTTCGTAAATGTATTTCAAAAAACCGCGGTCTTATGGCCGCGGTTTTCCCTTGCGCAGTCGCTCGGGACTTGGTGCGGCATAAGTAGGATGGACCTCCAGGTCCGTCCACGAAGAATAGGGACGGACTCGGAGGTCCATCCTACCAAGTTATTCTGCACCAAGTCCTTAGGAAGGGGCAAACCACATGGCTCCCAAACGGATCGTTCTGGCTGGCGGCAGCGGGTTCGTGGGCCAAGCCCTTGCCGGCCGCCTGCTTGCCGACGGTTATGAAGTGATCGTTCTTTCCCGGGGTAAACCACGAAACGCTCTCGGAACGATCGTCCCATGGGACGGTTCGACGCTTGGCGATTGGGCAAAATCGCTGGAAGACGCCTTGGCCGTCGTCAACCTGACCGGCAAGAACATCAACTGCCGGCTGACGCAATCCAATCGCCGCAAGATCGTCCGCTCCCGCGTGGCGTCCGTCGAGGTGATTGGCGAGGCCATTCGTCGCTGCCGCCGGCCGCCGCGGGTCTTTGTGCAAACGGCTGCGGTTGGAATCTACGGCGACACGGGCGAAAGAGTTTGCGACGAATCGACCCCACCGGGCGGTGATTTCCTCGGCGAGACCTGCCAGCAGTGGGAAAAGGCATTTGACGAGAGTCCCATGCCGAGCGTCCGCCGCGTGGTGTTGCGTCTGGGTGTCATACTCGGCCGTGAGGGTGGCGCATTCCCGCCGCTGGCGAGCCTAGCCCGCTGGTTTCTCGGCGGGTCCGTCGGCAATGGGCGGCAGTATCTCAGTTGGTTGCACCTTGCCGACGCCGTGCGGATCTACCGCGATGCCATCGACCGCGAGGATTTTCACGGTGTCTATGTGGCTACCTCGCCGCAACCGGCGACCAACGCCCAATTCATGCGCGAGCTGCGTGCCGCACTCCACCGCCCCTGGAGTCCACCCGTCCCCGCCTTCGCCGTTCGCCTCGGCGGCTGGCTAACCGGCATCAATGCCAACCTAGCACTAACCGGCCAACGCTGCGCCCCGCGGAGGCTGATGCAGCAAGGATTTGCCTATGAGTTTCCCGAGTTGCGCAGGGCACTGAAAGATCTGACGGGCTAGGTACTCGTATTAACCAAGTCCGCCATCCGTCGTACCGCCCTTCTCTTGCGGACACCGTGTCCGCAAAACCGGAAACCTTACCCATCTTCATAAATGGATGATGCACCATCGGAACCAGGGATCATTACAAGGATAGCCATTCAAAGCGACTTTGGCAACGCTGGCCAAGCCCTTGCCACTTCCGCCAAGTCCGGATCGATTGCCGGTAAGCGATCGGCGCATAAATAACTGTCGTGTTTTGCCCACTCGCCGAGCGGGGGCGGACGGCACACGGAGTGTGCCTGCTACTTTTTACTGATGCGCCGATCCTAAGCGATCACAAAGCCCGATGGGCTGCTGCCATCGACGCCTTGTCCTTACCCCCATCTTTCGGCCAGTCGAGTGTCTTCATGGCCATTTATGGTCATTCCCGGCGCAGCCGGTATTCGGCCCGTGCTTTAGCACGGGTTTTGGAATGACCGCGATCGACCGCCCCCGCGTCCCGACCGCCTACGGCGGTCGGGACGCGGGGGGGAAT
>JBAWVO010000180.1:0-12985 GCA_037147235.1 Planctomycetota bacterium
CCGAGCCACACCGCCGACCGAAGGTCTCCAATTTACCGGGAGACCTTCGGTCGGGTGTTGTCTCCTGTTCCTATTGTCTCTCCGGCCCCAGCCAGTTTTCCACGCGGAGTTCGGGAATCTGTATGAAGTCCGCAAGGTTCCGCGACAACAGAGTCGCGTTGTTGACCAAGCAGATTGACGCGATCTTTAGGTCGCTCGTTCCGATGCGGATACGCGCGGACCGCAATTCTCGAAACCGATCAGCCGCAGCGTGGTCAAACGCGACAACACGCCACTCCGCGAAGAAACGGAAAGCTGCCGTAAATTTTGCGTAGTACGTGACCTGCTGGTGAACGTCGGTGTAACGACGGATCAGGTTGAGCCAACTGCGAGACTGCTCCTCTAAGGTAATTGACGTCGTTGCGACATATTGATCCGGCGATAGATTGAGCCGTCCGTCGAGCTCTTCCGCAGCCTGGGATTCCGCATGCTGTAGTATCGAAATATGATCCGTATCTAGCAAGATCATTCCACAGCCAGCTCCGTTGTATCTCGAGTTCGACGTCGGTCTTCTTCACGGATCCGTTCGGCCTCCTCGATCATTTCCCCGACGATCGGATCATCTCGAAACATGCCGACGGTTTGTCGCCACGCATCCGCTGCGGGTTGACTCTCGTTGGTTCGACCGTGCAAAAGCAGATCCACAGCCTGCTCCTGATCGATGCCGAGTTCACTAAGCATTCCTGATCTTGTTTTCGGTAGAAAAGTCACAATAACTGGTCCGGAAACGCCCTCTGGAACCAGTTCTGTCAATTCAACTTTTCCGTTTGTAAATACGCCTTGTACTGATTTCAACATACATCTAGCTCCTAAATTTCATACAAAGCTCATGCTGCCGCAATTGTTAATGTGGCTTCAACCGTGTCTTCATCAGCCTCAATATCTTCACCTTCTTCCTGAACGGTGCCACTATAGGCTACCTTTCCAGTCGCTCGTTCGATGAGTGCCAGAAGTCGTTTCTGTCGATCCGTCATGAATGCAGCAAAATCATCGGCTCGCAGAATTGTTGGGTCAATCAGGTGAGAGGCGAGATACGCATCGAGCTTTGTGCGATCAATTGGCGGCGTTGTCTCATCGCCGCATTCCAGTTTTGCAATGTACTCGGATGGCGCAACACCACCAATGATACGGTTCGTACGATAGGAAAGTGGAGTCTTATTGATAATCGAATCGAAGACATTCGGTTTGGTGCCGTGCTTCTTGCACCAGTCTTGCGGGAAAATGTGATGGATGTCTACATTCTCGCCAAAGAAGACCGTGTGGTCGAATTTTTGGCCCGAACGAAAATCCTGCGCGCCTTCCTTCATCAAAAGGGCGTTTACACCCTTGTAAGCAGCAGATAAACGCATGCGCATGGTCTTCAGTCTATCGGCGCGAAACATGGTCTCGCTGACCGTGGATGGTTCGGGACCACCCTTCAACCAAACCGGCACTTCCATGAAATCACGAGCGATGCGTGTCTCGACCGCCGAACCATAAAGCTCGCCAAAAACGCCATTCCAATACCACCGTACCAACATCGTTCGATTGGCGTCATACTCCCAAGCCTCGCCTATGTCGGCAAGAATAGCGGCCAACGGTACGATTTGGGACTGATAAGGGAGATCAAAGATACGGTAGATATGTAGCATATGGAGGAATTTAGCTGCCAGTATGAAGCCTCGCTCCACCTGCGCCTCATATCGCTTATATTCCTCAAGGGGCAGGTTCAATTGCGCCTGCCGATTACCTGTGACGGCGGGTAATTCCTTGCCTTGTTTCCCGGCAGCTTCTGCCGCGCGCCGCCGATCACGAGTATGGAAAAGCGAAATTGCCTGAAGGAAATCAGTATTGGAAACCCCAGCGATGATGCCAGTGTCTGCGTCGCCAGTTTCTGCGTCGGCAGGCCGGAGTGTCTCGGCGAAACGTCGATGCCGTCCTTTCGTTCCATCGTCGCCATACCAGTCTTTTCGCAATTCGTGGCCTGAGGCGGCATACATCGCAGTCACAAGTTCAAATGCGTCTAATGCCTTGCCCCCAGTGTTCACCTTCTCGAAGACAACGCACACGGCTTCCTTGGAAGTCGATCGGTCAAGGGTAATAACTGGCACATGATAGCTCTTGAAGTTCTCCAGCACCTGACGTTTGAACGCTCGGAATTCTTCGCGAACGCTCTCATGTTGGTCACCGCGCCAGTGTTTGTCGAAACCGTCTTGCCACTTATCCCAATCAAAAACCTGGCAAACTGGATACATGAGCGAAGCGTATTCCCGCTCGGGGAGTGAAACATCGAAATCCACTTTTCGCCCAAAGTCACTTCGGACGATTTTATCCTCCGGCACACCGACAATGGCTTCTTCACGGTCTGCGGAAGGGTCCATCGCTTTCCGAATGTCGAGATAGAACCATCGCTTTACTTTCTTCTTTTTCGGCGTAACCGTCTCGACGACCTCGCCTCGAATGGTGACCTGATAAAGCGAAGTCATTCGCTGCTGGCCGTCCAGTAGCAGCGACTGAGGAGCGACCTGTTTCGCCGCGACTGGTGCGCCTTCAATAGGCCGAGGTTTGAAATTCACCGGCCCCCCAGTATCAAGCGACATTAGTGCCCCAACAGGAAAAGCCCGCGACACCGAAGCAACTAAGCTCTTAATGCGATCCTCATCCCAAACCCAACTACGTTGAAAAT
Source organism: Planctomycetota bacterium (assembly GCA_037147235.1). GTDB lineage: Bacteria > Planctomycetota > Planctomycetia > Pirellulales > Thermoguttaceae > JANXQG01. The sequence goes on from JBAWVO010000180.1 coordinate 2,705, forward strand.
CCGGTAACTGAAGAGCACCGCGTTGACAGGCTTCGAGAAGTTCTATCAAGGCGAAAGGGTTGGTTTTAAATGTTGATCCGGCCATTATTTGGTAGTCTCTCTGGTTTCTCGATTTGACGCCAATTGTCCATGGCCACAATTCATTCTAGTGCTACAATTACCGCCTGTCGAGCTAGCAATCCGCGCTGCCCCCCAGCATTGCAGGTTTCCGTCCATGCCAATCCGTCGCCTGCTGGAACATGCGTGCCCCACGGAGCAACCGCTCTTCTTCAAAGGGGGGGGCCTGGAGGTGCAGGCCGATCGGCAGCCCGGCGGAACTGAAGCCGCAGGGGATCGACAAGGCCCCGATGCCGGCGAGGTTCGTACTCACCGTGTAAAGATCAAAGAGATACATGGCCAGCGGGTCGTCGATCTTCTCGCCAATCTTGAATGCCGGGGTGGGCGTTACCGGACCAATAAGCAGATCGACCTCCTCGAAGGCGCGATCGAAATCTTGCCGAATCAAGCGACGGACCTGGAGGGCCTTTTTGTAATAGGCATCGTAGTAGCCGGCACTCAGCGCGTAGGTGCCGAGCATGATCCGCCGCTTTACCTCCGGCCCAAAACCTTCCGCTCGGCTGCGGCGATACATGCGGATGAGTGGATTCTCGGTGTTTTCCAGCGCGCGTTTGTCGCCGGCTTTTTGCAATCGGGCATGTTCGGCTTGCAAATCGGCCAGCATTTGTTTTTCATCGGTGCGATGGCCGTAATGCACGCCGTCGTATCTGGCTAGGTTGCTCGATGCCTCGCAGGGTGCGATGACATAGTAAGTTGCGACGGCGTATTTGCTGTGCGGCATTGATAGCCACGTGACCTTCGCGCCAAGCGATTCGTAGACGCGAACCGCCTCGCGAACTGCCGCTTCGACCTCCACATCCAGACCGTCGCCAAAATGCTCGCGAACCATGCCTAATCTCAGGCCGGCCAGCGGTTGCCGCACGGTCTTCGTGTATTGTGGCACGGGCAGATTCACGGAAGTCGAGTCGGCCGCGTCGTGACCGGCGAGAACCTCCAGGAGCAAAGCCATATCTTCGGCCGTCTGGGCTAGAGGGCCGATCTGATCGAGACTGCTGGCAAAGGCGACCAGCCCATAGCGGCTCACGCGGCCGTAGGTTGGTTTCAGGCCGGAGACACCGCACAGCCCCGCGGGGGAGCGGATCGAACCGCCGGTGTCGGAGCCGACGGCAAGCGGAGCCATCCTCGCGGCCACGCAGGCGGCTGCTCCGCCGCTGGAGCCGCCGGGAATCCGGGATAAATCCCAGGGGTTATGCGTCGGGTGAAAGGCCGAGTTCTCATTCGACCCGCCCATGGCGAACTCGTCCATGTTGGTCTTGCCGATCAGCACGGCATCGGCCGCTTTTAGCCGGGCGATCACGGTTGCATCGTAAGGGGGGCGGAAGTTCTCCAGAATTCGCGAGGCGCAGGTTGTCGGTTCGCCTTGCGTGCAAAGCACGTCTTTAATTGCAACCGGCAACCCAGCCAAGCGGCCCAGGGATTGACCGGCCGCCCGGCGTCGATCGATATCTTCCGCTCGATCGAGTGCCGCTTGAGGATCGACTCGCAAAAAAGCCCGGACGCGACTGTCGTGGCGATCAATCTGATCGAGATAGGCCCGTGTTAGCTCCACGGACGAGATTCGTCCAGCGATCAAATCGGCCAAGTGATCCGTGGCGGTGCGGTCGATCAGCGTCATGGTTTATTACTACAACACAGCCGGCACGAGATAGCATTCCTCGTCCCGGTGTGGGGCGTTGGCTAGAGCTTGCCCGCGATCAAGGCTTGGGTGCGCGACATCGTCGCGGAACACGTTGGTCATGTCCTGCGCGTGAACCATCGGCTCGACGTTCGTGGTGTCGACTTCGCCTAGTAGGTCCATGTAGCCCAAAACGTCACCCAACTGCACGGTCATCCGCTTGATTTCCTCTTCGGAAAGCAGTAGCCGACCGAGCAGGGCGATTTTTTCGACCTCGGGGCGGGATAACGACATGGTCAGGCCATTATGTCTTGGCCGCCTTCGGCAGGCGAAATGGCACGGCACGGACGCGCTTCTTTATCGCACCGCTGCGAATGCAACGGGTGCAAACCCTAGCGGTACAATTTGTGCCGTTGGCCGTCGTAATATGAACATTCTGTAGGTTAGGCCGGAATGTCCGACGGGAAATGCCCGTCACCTTGGTTCCCACTCCACCGAGATATTTTGCTTTACCGCGTATGGTGATCTGGTTGCCGGTGACCGGCTTGCGTCCGCATACTTCACAGGATTGTGCCATTCAATCTCTCCCTCTGGCTTTGTGGCAACTGGCAATCTATAGACTTATCATTGTACAACCAACTTCGGTCGTAATGCAAGGGGGACGAGGGTATAATTAAGTAGAACGGAATTCCATTCCGTTCACCCGAAAAACAAGCAACGGAATAAATTCCGTTTTACGAAGTGGAAAACAGGCCAATGAGACATTCGTTCTTCCCGCTGCTACTGATTTTACCCATTTTTCTCGCCCCCGTCGTGGTATTGGGAGCCGACGCAAAACCAAAGGCGGGGGAAACCAGTCAGGCCGCAGGTGGGGATAAATTCCAGCAGCCTGCCACCGATCAGGCCCAGGCCGAGCCGAACGCAGACACAGACAACGCTGACGCTGAAAAGGTTGATTTCGACAAACCAAAGCGGCCTAAGACGGGGGCGAGGCCGACCTCGATAGCCGTCACTTCCGTGCCGGGCGGACTGAAAACAGTGACTATTCACTTTCGCTGGTCGTTGTTTCCGAATGCCTCGATCGAAGTGCGCCTCGTGCCTGGAGAACCGAAAGAAGGGGCCACGGTGACTCCGATTTACTTCTCGGAGCATCTGAAAGGCACGGTTCGTGAGGCATTGTATACCTGTCTCGACCATACGGGCGAGGGTGGCCATACCCATAGTTTCACGAAAGACAAGATCGTCTACAAGATGATCGGCCGCCGCAATTCGTTAGGCAAACAGGGTGTCCATGTCCAAGTTCATCCGGAAGAGAGCGACCAGGACGCAAATCCGGCGGCTGCCTACTTGCAATTGGATACCTGGGCAGTCGGCCAGGAGACGTTGTCGTTGGACTTGGCTCGGGATGAGTTCGCCAAGTCAGGCGTACTCTTCGTGTGGTTCTTTCGTGGCGACCAAACCGTTTGGGAAGAACAAATCCGCTGGCCGGGGTACAAGTAGTTAGAGGAACCTACGGACTACGCCACAGGCCCATGCGGTTCGAGACACCTGGAGTACATCCCGGCATCACCTTCCACGACCAGGACGTAGAGCGTATCTCCCGCCTGCCAAGCGGCGGCCGACATGCCGCCGGTACTCAAGCTAGGCATGGACGGCGGAATCGACGGCAATCCAGGGATGTTTCTTTGGAGTACATAGAGAGTGGCTCGGCCGCCGATTGTGGGCAAATCGTAGGCCACCGCTGGGCCGCCCAAAAACTCTTCGACATGCCGCCAGCGAATGTCTTGCAACCGCACGATATCACGGCTGATGGGATAGCCGACCGGCGGTGCCACCCGTGAGACGAACTCGCCGAAAGGTTGATTGTCCTTGCCAAAGAAGTCCAATGCCTCTTCGAGTACATTTGGCGTATCGTGCCGGGGTGGGTGTGTCTGGATCCAAACGGCGGCCAACAGAACGGCTGCAGCCGAAATCGCGGTGAAACCGACCAGCAGCCGGCGTCGCGAAAACCGCTCCGTTGATTTTTGAAGCGGTGTAGGCCAGTCGGTCGTCACTGCGGCAGGCACCGTCACGGTATGCATCGTCACCGTAGGTGCCTCAAAGCAATCCGCGGATGGGCAGTCTGAAGCCGTTGTTGGAACTAATTCGGCAAGGCGACGCGAAACTCGATCGGCTAGCCCTGCGGGAACGGGCACATTGGCAAAAGCTGCCTTGATCGCCCCATCAGCCTGTTGCAAACGCCGGAACTGCACGCGAAGTTCTGAATCTTCCGCCAACTGAGCCGCCAAGTCCGCGAACAGTGGATCGCTCAGGTCGCTGCCGTTACGGCACGATTCCATCGCTTCCCAGAGCCGCTGTCGGCGCGCTGACAGATGATCCATCGAACTTTCCTTACGTTTATACTACTATCTCGTCGGCATCGGCTTCTTCCGCACCGGCTCGGTCTCAATCAACTTCGCCCGCAAATGGCCCTTGGCCCTCGCCAACCGGCTCATCACGGTCCCAATGGGCAAATCAAGCTTTTCTGCAATTTCGCGGTAGGAACATTCCTCAAAGTAAAACATCGCCACCACCACGCGAAACTCCGCGGGCAGTTCGTCAATCGCGGCCTGCAACTCGGCGGTATCCACGGCTTGGCCACTTTCGCTGTCGGCTGGCACAGTCTCCAAGTTCACGCCCACGCTGGTGGCAAGATCCGGCTGAGTCTGCTTCACCATTTTCAGAAACGCGTTCCGCAAAATGGTGAAGAGCCATCCCCGAGCACGATCAACCTCGCGCAACTGATCCAGCCACTGCTGAGCGAGCAGAAAAACCTGCTGCGTTAGATCTTCGGCATCGTGAACCGAGCCCGTCAAACGGTACGCATACCGGTAAACGGCGTCAAGATGATCGTCGATCAATCGCTGAATATTTAAGTTATTGCGATCACTGGCCATCGTTGGCCCTATCTGTTAGAGAGGCCGAGAAGCAGATTTATTCCCGGAGAGATGGGGGAAATCTGCTGGAATTGCATGAAAACAGCCTTTTCGGGGGGGGCAGTGTGCCATATTCACCTTCGCACCCCTGCCAATTGGCGAATTTAGAAGAAATTGTAACTTAGCGGGGAATAAAAGCCTAGATCCCGGTATCTAAGATATAACCGCGGAGAGGTTCCGTCGGAAAAATAGATACCCCTAGATTTAGAGGAAGAAAAGATGAAGAAGTTATTTGCATTGGCTTTGCTGTTGAGTTTTGGCGTGATGGTTGGTTGTGGCGAAGATAAGAAGCCGGCCGCCAAGACATCTGGCTCGGCCGCCCCGGCTGCTGCCTCGACCGCCAAATAGTTCTTGTGAATTGGGCGTTTGCCTAAGATTCAAGGGGGAAGGGCGTTCTACGGAATGTCCTTCCCTTTGTTTTTTCGCCCTCACACCCCGCGATTGGGGCGCGGAATCCTCCCGCTTGGTGCCTGCGACTTCTTTCGGCCGCGGCGGTTGCGTGTGGCGTGTTCAACTTCGGCCTCGGCCACGGACTTGCCCATTTGAGACTGCATTTGCTGGATTCGATCGCGCAGGGCGGCGGCCCGCTCAAACTCCAATGCCTCGGCCGCGGCCATCATCTCGACTTCCAACTCGGCGAGAAACTCTTCGGTAATATATTGGGCCTCGTCGCCCTGCCCCACGGCTGCGTAGGACTTGGCATGCGCGGCCGCCTCGGATTCGATGCCCGCGTGGATCGCCTTGCGGATCGTCTCCGGCGTGATGCCGTGCTCGAGGTTGTAGGCCCGCTGCAACTCGCGGCGGCGGCTGGTTTCGTCGATCGCCCGCTGCATGGAGTCGGTCACCTTGTCGGCATATAGGAGTACCTTGGCGTTGACGTTGCGGGCCGATCGGCCGATCGTCTGCATGAGCGACGTTTCACTCCGCAAGAAGCCTTCCTTGTCGGCGTCGAGGATCGCCACCAGCGAGACCTCGGGCAGGTCGAGTCCTTCGCGCAGGAGGTTCACGCCCACGAGTACGTCAAAATGTCCCAGCCGCAGATCGCGGAGGAGTTCAACCCGCTCGAAGGCGTCCAGTTCGCTATGCAGCCACTTGCAGCGGACGTTCTGCTTGCTGAAATAGGCCGATAGATCCTCGGCCAGCCGCTTGGTGAGCGTGGTCACCAACACCCGTTCGCCTGCCTTGGCGCGCTGGCGGATCAGTTCCAACAGGTGCGGCACCTGGGTCCGAGCCGGGGCAATTTCGATTTCCGGGTCCAGCAGGCCCGTCGGCCGAATCACTTGCTGGACCACCTCGCCGCCCGTCTTGCCCAATTCATACGCCCCCGGCGTGGCCGAGACGAAGATCACCTGTTTGAATCGATTTTCCCATTCTTCAAACCGTAGCGGCCGGTTATCCAAGGCACTGGGCAGACGGAATCCGTGCTCGACGAGCGTCACCTTGCGATTGTGGTCGCCGAAATACATGCCGCGGATCTGTGGCACGCTGACGTGCGACTCATCGACCAGCAGCAGGAAATCGTCGGGAAAGTAGCTAAAGAGCGTTTCCGGTGCCGAGCCGGGCGGTCGCCCGCTCAAGGGACGGCTGTAGTTCTCAATGCCCGGGCAGTAGCCAACCTCCTGCATCATCTCGATATCGAATCGCGTCCGCGCGTTGAGTCGATGGGCCTCCAGGAGCTTGCCGTCCAGGCGGAGGCGTTCCAGCCGTTCTTCCAACTCGCGCTTGATTTCATCCACGGCTCCTTTAATTCGCTCCTCCGGCAAGACGAAGTGCTTGCACGGATAGACGAACAATTCCTCCTTGCGGTCGATCACCTCGCCGCTGGTCGGGTTGATGATCGAAAGCTGCTCGATCTCATCGCCCCAGAACTCGACGCGCAGGGCAAATTGTTCGTAGCTCGGCCAGATTTCGACGCAATCGCCGCGGACGCGGAACTTGCCCGGCTGGAATTCAAAGTCCGCCCGGTCGTACTGAATATCGACCAGCTTGCTGAGGAGAAAATCGCGATCAACGACCTTGCCCACGTTCAGGCCGACCATCATCGCACGATAGTCTTCCGGCGAGCCTAGACCGTAAATGCTCGACACGCTGGCCACGACCAGCACGTCGCGACGGCTGACCAGCGCGCTGGTGGCCGCCAGTCGCAGCCGGTCGATCTGCTGATTGATCGCCGCATCTTTCTCGATATAGATATCGCGTTGCGGAATGTAGGCTTCCGGCTGGTAGTAATCGTAATAGCTGACAAAATAATGGACTGCATTCTGCGGGAAGAATTCTTTGAATTCCGAGTAGAGTTGGGCCGCCAGGGTCTTGTTGTGCGACATCACCAGGGTGGGCCGCTGCATGGCCTGGACCACATTGGCCATGGTGAACGTCTTGCCCGAGCCGGTCACGCCCATGAGCACCTGTTCTTTTTTGCCATCGCGCAGACCTTCGATGAGTTCTGCGATGGCTTGCGGCTGGTCGCCGGCGGGCTGGAAGGGGGAGGCGAGTTGGAACATGTCGGTATTCTAACGGGGTGGCATTGCAAGTACGAAACGACTGGGGTGTGGTGATTTGAAGAGGCCACTCGACATCATTTTTCTGGGAGTTACCAACACGAACACTACCGCAATTTTTCTTCTTTCTTTAATCGCTTGAGAGCTCGAACAATGCTCAACTCAGTCGAGTCGATTACGATTAATTCGTTCGGCATGTCGATGTTGAAATGTAGAAAAGGTACGTCTTCGGTGACGATGAGAATCATCTTCTCCGCCTTTTTGGTCTTGCCTGCTCCAAAAAGGGGGATTTGCGGCTTTGGCCAAGTCTTCCCCTCGTTTCTGAACGCGGACTGGAATCGGGACACCATGAAATGTCTCCTGCAAAAAAGCATCGATTCCATTGTTCCGCTGGACTGGCAGATGCGGCACGCCGTTCAGGAGGCGCAGTGCATTCTCGTCGGCGTTCTTGTAGGCATCAATGCCGCTCTGCAATAGTCTTGATTCCGTCTTGATTGGACTTGCCAACCGCGCCCTCGTGATCTGCACCGCTTCCTCGGATGTATCGATTCCAATTGCTTCGCGTGCAAGCAGACTTGCGGCAACCAGCGTCGTTCCACTGCCGCAGAATGGGTCTAGTACGATGTCGCCAGGGCTAGTAACTAGATTGATAATGCGCTCAAGCAACAGAATGGGCTTTTGTGTCGGATAGCCAGTTCGTTCCTTCGCCTTTGGGTTTAAGAAAGGTATATCCCAAACATCGCTAAGGGGGACGCCTTTCTTTCTGCCGTTCGTAATAATATCGCCATTGTCATCTCTGGCGTATACTGACTTATTCGCTGCATCTCTCCCACGCTTTTGGAGGATCTGGTCAATGTTGGTCGTTGGAGAGTAATCCGTGAAAATACTGTTGAATTTATATCGTTTTGTCTTGGAGTAGAACAGAATGGTTTGGTGCGATGGCAAGAGATTGTCGGCGGAGTTGGACCACCGCTTGTAATGCCAAATTATCTCGGATCGAAAGTTCGATGGAGTAAACACTTCGTCCAGAACGATTCGAGCGACGTGCGATGCCGTCTTGTCGCAGTGAAAGAAAATGGAGCCACTCGGTTTAATGACACGGTGGATTTCACGAAGGCGTTCGACCAAAGAACGAGCGTACTCATCGAGCGATTTCCAACTGTCAGAAAAGGAAAATGTCCTCGAACGATCTCGGGGTGCAAGCCGTTGTTCGCGCTGTGTGCAGAAAGGCGGATCCATGTAGACAAGATCCACACTATCTGAAGGCAGTTTGGGAAGAATATCAAGGCAATCCCCTTGAAAGACTTCAGTTCGCATTTCGTTTTGCGTTTTCATCGGCAAGAGTTTCAAGAATAGCCTTCAGGTCCACGCCAGTCACCGTTTTAATGATAAACATCGATCAACTCGCCTTCTTGATCGGTGACTCCGAGTACCCGATAGATAAGATAATGAGAGGTATCGTCCCTTTTCATATCTTGTATCCGCGCGTCGATGTTCGTCTTAAGGTTATCCGCGTACTTCAGAGCGAGTTCCCTGATTTCGTCTAGGATCAGCATTTTATGGAATTTCTTTGAATTGTGGCAACTACGCACAAAAAATGGCCTCGGCTCAGCTCTTCTCCGTATGAGTCTAACGGAAACTTGCTTCCACACTATAGCTTAGATCGGAGGCAGGAACCATGGGATGCGTTGAGGAATGCCTTCGCGTGTGTGCGGAGCAGATGTTGGAGTCGAGGAGAAAGCTCATTTTTCTTCGTCTCGAAACTTGGCAGCCTTTCTCTCGCGTTGGACCCCTTCAAACGCCTCGTCAATACCCGGTATTCCAGCGGCAGCCCCTGCAGACCGAAGAATTCCTTCACCCCACTTTCGCTGCGGATTGAGAACTCGCACGACCACCTCGACTTTCTGCCCATCGATAACGCCGGGATTTTCCTTTAATTCGATTGTGGTCCCGTGAATCACACCTTCTACGACGATGCTCATGCTCACCTCCTGCCATACTAGCCCTTAACCCTTTTCGCATCAGAAACTAATTATACCATTTTCGCCGAGGCAATGACTACCGGCCTTGTTGTGTTGCCCGGAGAACTGCAAAGTTCGTACAGGGTATTTAGTTACTTGACCGCGCGGAGCGAATCCGGTATAGTACTCCTGGCGGGCGCACAGGATATTGGATTATTCTCACCCTATTCTTCACGCTCGCTCCACCTGCGTTTGAGGTTTCACGACGATGAGCGTTTCCACACAAGAAAGATACCTTGCGGGGACAATTTGCTTGCCCATCGTCGTCCAATTACAGCCCGTTGTGAGCTTGTCCGATGAGCAACTCTTCGATGTCTGCCAAGTCAACCGCGATTTGCGAATTGAACGCAACGAATACGGGGAATTGATCATTATGCCGCCAACGGGAGGTGACACGGGTGACCGCAACTCGGAAATCAACATGCAGTTACGGACCTGGGCAAAACGCGACGGAACGGGAAAGGCATTCGATTCCTCCACGGGCTTTCGACTTCCTAACGGTGCCATGCGATCTCCTGATGCGGCCTGGTTGCTGCTGTCGAGATGGAACGTATTGACTGCGGAACAGAGGAAGAAGTTCGTGCCGTTGTGTCCAGACTTCGTTGTCGAGTTACGATCTCCCACGGACAGCCTCAATGCCGTTCAAGAGAAAATGCAAGAGTATCTTGCCAATGGCGCAGCGATGGGGCTTTTGGTCGATCCCGAACAAAAGCGAGTCCACGTATACTGGCAAGACCGAGAGGTTCAAATTCTTGAAAACCAGAAGTCCGTTGCCTGCGATCCGGTGCTTCCGGGTTTCGCACTGGAGCTTCGTGAAATCTGGTAGAACGGACTTTCCTTTCGATCAAAGCTGATGCCGCGGCACCCACGGTAGCCTGACTAGCAGTTTCGTCCACGTCGTAAAATACGCGAAACTCATCGACTGGAGACATTGCGGCCACGCCCGAATCGGATGACGGTGAGCCAGGGGGCGTTTTCCGGTCAAGAGCATCGCTTTCGAAATTCGCCAGTTTCGGTGTCGATCTCGATCTTGTCGCCAATTTCGATGAAGGCGG
>JBAWVO010000181.1:0-12977 GCA_037147235.1 Planctomycetota bacterium
TAAGTCGTTGCCTCGCTTGCGCTTCGGGCTGGTATGGATTGGGACAATCTCAACTGCGGACAGTATACGTAGTGAAAATGGTGGGGCTCGCCGACCATACTGCGCACGGTGCCGTTGTCCCACCCTACTTTCTACTTTTCGCCCCCCCTCTTATCCGTGTTTCCAGCCCTGTTTCCATCCGTGGCCAAGCCTTTTCCACACAGCCGTAGTTCCATGCCGTGGCTTTTTTGGGTAAAATGGAGTTGGCCGAGTGAAAATCTGACGACTCCAGTAGGTCTTGAACAAAAAAGGCAACCGATGATCGGCGCATGGCGAGAAAGAATTACCGTGGAACCTTGTTACACCCATGATCGATCCGGAACAACAACGTGACTTTGCCCTGGATGTGGTTCGCCAACTCCGCGCGGTCGGCTTTGAGGCTTATTGGGCGGGCGGCTGCGTCCGCGACGAACTGCTGGGCCGCAAGCCCAAGGATTACGACGTGGCCACCAAAGCCACGCCGCCGGAAGTCCGTGCGCTGTTTGGCCACAAACGAACCCTTCCGTTGGGAGCCGCTTTTGGCGTGATTACCGTGCTGGGGCCGCGGCCGGCGGGGATGATTGAAGTTGCCACTTTCCGCCACGACGCGGAATATAGCGACGGCCGCCATCCCGATCGCGTCACCTTCAGTTCCGCCCGCGAAGATGCCGCACGACGCGATTTCACCATCAACGGCATGTTTTTCGACCCGATTGACGGTCAGGTGATCGACTTCGTCGCGGGGCAGGAAGACTTGCATCGCCGCTTGATCCGGGCGATTGGTTCGCCACGATTGCGGTTCGGCGAAGACAAGCTGCGGATGCTCCGCGCGGTCCGCTTTGCCGCCATGTTTGGCTTTACAATCGATGCGGAGACGGCCGCCGCAGTCCGCGAGATGGCCCACGAGATCACGGTCGTCAGTCCTGAACGGATTGCCATGGAAATGCGCCGCGTACTGACCGAGACCGGCCGAGTGCAGGGGGTTCGCCTGTTGGTCGAACTAGGTTTGGCCGCGGCCGTGCTGCCGGAGATCGTCGCGCGCGATGCGACAACGCAAGCCCAGGCCGAGCACGCGCTGGGCGTATTGGGGCGACTGCGGAATCCAAACTTCCCCTTGGCCTTGGCGGTCCTTTTGGCTGAACAGGCTGATGTAGCGACGGTCCGCGAGGTGGGGATACGCTGGAAGCTATCAAACCAAGAGACCGACGAAGCGGCTTGGCTGGCCGCGCATCGTGATGCTTTGGCTGGAGCACGCTTCCTGCGCTGGTCAAAGTTGCAGCCCCTGCTCGTACATCCCTGGGCCGAGTCCTTGGTGGCCTTGCATGAGGCTTCGTCGTCGCATGGGCCGGACGAAGCGGCGTATTGCCGCGAATGGTTCGCTCAACCGCGCGAGAAGCTCGACCCGCTGCCGCTGCTGACCGGCGACGATCTGCGCAGGCATGGTTTCCATCCCGGCCCCAAGTTCAAGAAGATCCTGCAAGCCGTTCGCGATGCGCAGCTCGATGGAGAGATCCAAACGCAAGAAGAATCGCTGCGACGGGCCACGGAAATGATTTAGAAAAGTAAAATCTCGCAAGACAGATCAACAACATCCATCAACCCCCGGAACCATGTCATGGACAAGAAAGCAAAGAAGCGGATCGACGTTCTCAACACGCGGATCACCACCCTGCGGCAGCAGTTGGCGGGTGCCCGCAAGCAGATGGACGACCCTCAAGAAGTGAAGAACCTCGAGAAGCAACTTGGCGCGGCCGAAGCCGAATTGGCAAAAATCAAGGAAGGGTGAAGCTCCTGGGTGCCCGCCCCGCACTCCCTCCCTGCTACTTCACCACGAAATTCACCATCTTCCCCGGGACGAGGATTGTCTTCGCGATCGTCTTGCCGGTGAGCAGTTCGGCAATTTTTTCATCGGCGCGGGCGGCGGCTTCCATGGCGGCCTGATCGGCACCTGTGGCAATCACGATCCGCCCGCGGAGCTTGCCGTTGATCTGGACGGGGATCTCAATCGTCTCTTCCTTGAGCAATGCCTCGTCAAACTCCGGCCACGGCTCGTAGGCCAGCGTCTGGGCGTGGCCCAACTGCTGCCAAAGCTCTTCGGCTAGGTGTGGGGCAAAAGGCGAGAGCAACTGCACGAACCGCTCCATCACCACCTTTGGCCGCTGCGGAACTTTGAAAAAGTAATTTGTAAACTCCATCATCCGCGCGATCGCCGTATTGAACGACATATGCTCGATGTCCCGCGTCACCGCTTGGATGGTCTTATGCAACATGCGGTTCTGCTCGACCGTCGGCTCGATCTCGACCAACGCCGAGTTGAGCTGCGTTTCTTCAGCCCGTTCATCCGTGACCAGTCGCCAGACGCGATCGAGAAAACCACAGACGCCGCTGACACCTTCCATGCTCCAGGGCTTGACGGCCTCCAGCGGGCCCATGAACATCTCGTACAGCCGTAGCGAATCGGCCCCGAAATCCTTGACGACCTGATCGGGATTGATCACGTTGCCCCGGGCTTTGGACATTTTATAGGCACGGCTCTCGACGCGGATCGAGGCGTCGGACTTGAGCACGAAACCTTCACCCTGCTTGGTCACTTCCTCCGGCTTCAGGCTCACGGCCGTGAGCGGCTCGCGGGTTTTCTTGGCAACCGGCTTGCCATCGGTGTCGGCGGTTGCCTCGGCACTGCTGACCCAAGTGCCGGCCTCGGTGTGATAGCCGGTGTATTCCGTATCGCCAAGGATCATGCCCTGATTGACGAGCTTGTGGAACGGCTCGGACATGCTCAAGTAACCGCGGTCGTAGAGTACCTTGTGCCAGAAACGCGCGTAGAGCAAGTGTAGGACAGCATGCTCCGCCCCGCCAACGTAGAGATCGACCGGCATCCAGGCTTTTTCCAACTCAGGATCGACTAGGGCCTTGGCGTTCTCTGGGTCGAGGAAGCGGAGATAATACCAACAGGAGCCGGCCCATTGCGGCATGGTGTTCGTCTCCCGCTTGTAACGCTTGCCATCGAGCGTGACGTAAAGCCAAGAGTCGGGGGCCTTGTCCAACGGCGGCTCGGGACGGTCGTGGGCTGCGTCGAACTTCATCATCTCCGGCAGGTCCAGGGGGAGGTTTTCCGGCTTCAGCGCGCGGAGCCGGCCGTTGGGCTGGCCGTGCTCGTCGAGTTCGCGAAGGATCGGAAACGGCTCGCCCCAGAAATGCTGGCGGCTGAAAAGCCAGTCACGAAGCTTGTAATTCACCGCAGCACGGCCCAAACCCTTGGCCAAAAGATCGGCCGCGATCCGTTGTTTGAATTCGGCGGTCGGCAGGCCGTCGTAGGCACCGCTGTTGACGGCATGGCCGTCGCCGGTGAACGCCTCGCGGAAGCAGCCCGGTCTCTCGTGCTCTTTCAACCACTCCTCGTCCGGCATCACCACCGCGGTGATCGGCAGACCAAACTTCTTGGCAAACTCAAGATCTCGCTCATCGTGCGCCGGCACGGCCATGATCGCCCCTGTGCCGTAGCTGATCAGTACATAGTCGGCGACCCAGATGGGAATCGTCCGTCCGGTGACGGGATTGATGGCATACGAGCCGGTAGGCACGCCGGTCTTGTCTTTGGCCAAGTCGGTGCGATCGATGTCGCTCTTCCGTGCGGCTTTTTCGCAATAGGCTTGCACAGACTCTGCCTGCTCGGGCGTGGTCAACCGCTCGACGAACGGATGTTCCGGCGCAATGACCATGTACGTGGCACCGAAGAGCGTATCCGGCCGCGTGGTATAGATCCGCAGCACCTGCTCGTCCGGCTTGGTCGAGTAGCCGGCCAGTTCGCGATCGCGCTGCCAGCCCTCATACTCCCGCCGTGAAGGTTTTCCTATATTACTGATCGTCGTGCCTTGGTCGTCCACGGTCGCGGCTTCATCGTCCACGATCGTGCCGATGAAGAAATCGACTTCCGCGCCGGTGCTCCGCCCGATCCAGTTCCGCTGGAGCATTTTGATGCTCTCGGACCAGTCGAGCCCATCAAGGTCCGTTTCCAACCGATCTGCATAGGCGGTGATCTGTAGCATCCATTGCCGCAGCGGCATTCGCACCACGGGATGGCCGCCGCGCTCGCTTAGGCCGCCGATCACCTCCTCATTGGCCAACACTGTGCCTAAGGCAGGGCACCAATTAACCGGGGCCTCGATCTGATAGGCCATGCGATGCTCGTCGCGATAGCCATCAATGGCCTCGGGACCTTGCTCGGCGACCTCATCGGGAATCGGCAGATCAGCGATCGGCCGGCCTTTCTGCTGCTCGACGTCAAACCAAGTGTCAAAGAGTACGAGGAAGATAAATTGCGTCCAGCGAAAGTAGGTCACATCCGTTGTGGCCAACTCGCGGTCCCAGTCATAACTGAAGCCCAGCATCTTCAACTGACGGCGGAAGTTGTTGATGTTACTCTCGGTCGTGGTCCGCGGGTGGGTGCCTGTCTTTTTTGCGTGTTGCTCAGCCGGCAGCCCAAAGGCATCCCAACCCATGGGATGCATGACGCTGTAACCCCGGTTGCGGCGGTAGCGGCAAACGATATCGGTGGCCGTATAGCCTTCCGGGTGGCCGACGTGTAGGCCTGCGCCGCTGGGATAGGGGAACATGTCCAAGACATACATCTTGGGCCCCTTCGGTAGCCGGGGAGTGGCAAACGTACGGTTCGTTTCCCAGTAGTGTTGCCATTTTGGTTCGATCGCGGCCGGATTATAGCGTGGCATGTTGCAGAATCGCGGAGAGTCAGGAGGAATAAAACCCAGATTGTACCCGATTCCACGAAAAGCGGCAATTTGAGTCGCAGAAAGTTCCAAAGGAACGAGTTCGGCGAGGGTCTCCTGACCCCGCCGAAGTGTCGGACCGAAGGTCTCCCGGTATAAAGTGGAGACCTTCGGTCGGCGGCGTGGCTCGGTCGGAGACCGGCCACAACAAGGTTTTTCGACTAAATCGACAAACCGCTTGCGGCTCCACCAGAATTTCGTTTTCTCGCAATACCCCCACTGTTTATTGAAGCAAAATATCCGTTGGAGCTATGCTGCGATGGCAATAAGGCCCCAATCTTTCAGAAATCCACGGAATACTGAAAAATTTTGGTCAACCCACTTGACTATTGAGGTGCCGGAGTGAGAAAATTCGTTTATAAGAGGAGCGACTCCTCACTTTGCGTCGGAAAACGATTTCCACGACGCGGGTGGCTCTTTTGCTTAAAAATCAAAATACTAACTAACCCCCCCACATATAATAAACCTGATCTGAGGAAACGATGAAGTTTACCAAATCCGTATCCGTCGAAGAGTTGCAGGTGATCGGCCGCTTCGAGAGCTTGCGAAAGTTGCTGCTCTCCGAGCGATACGCCGACCACCTGAAGAAGCCTTTGGCCTATTGGGCCTTGCCCACCGATCGTCGGTTGCCCCTTGCGTTCCTGGGACGGACCCTGGAGGATCTCTTCCAGATATCATTCAGGGAACTCTCCAATACGCCGGGAGTCGGTCAGAAAAAGATTTGCGCGTTTGTGAAGTTGCTGGCCCGGGTGGCAAACACGGATCCCTCGGAGTTGCCGACCGACAGCGTCTCCTTGTCCGATGCGGAAACCAAGGCCGAGGGCAAAGGCGAATTGGCTGGCGGGTTTGATGTGGACTCTGTCTCGGAGGTTGTCTGGGGACAGTGGCGAGCGAGCGTGATCAAGCACGGCTTGGGTGACGAGAAGCTTGGCCGTTTGGCACCTACCTTGCGAAATATGACCCGCGTGATCTGGAATACGCCTCTGGGGGCTTATACCCAATTCAACCTCGGCAAAATTCGCTCGATGAAGACACACGGCGAGAAGCGAGTGCATGCGATTCTTGAGGTTTTCCATAGTGTCCACTCGCTCGTGGCCAACATGGGAACGCAGGATCATCTCGTGGTGCGAATCTTTCCCAAGCTGGTCGATCAAGTTGAGCGATGGATCGGCAACACCCTGCAGACGGCGGGTGTTTCGACCACTCGGGAACTGTTTGAAAATGTCATCCGGCCGCTGCTGGAGCAGGTTCGCACCGATTCCACGCAACAGATTGCCAGCCTCGCGGAGAATCGGCTTGGCATTTCCGCACCGATCACGAGCGTTCGCCAAGTAGCGCGGGGCATGGGCCTGACGCGTGCCCGAGTCTATCAGTTGCTCAACGAGATCAACGACATCATGGCGGTACGCTGGCCCGACGGCCGACATCAGATGTATGAGCTTCGCGAAAAGCTGACATCCGAGTCGACACGGATGGATTCTCAACCCAACTTACAGCAGTTCTTTGCCGCCATCGAGTTGTTCTATCCCGGAAGTCGCCGAGGTGCCGCCGGTCCGCTGGAACACTTACTTGACGAGGAAGACGACGAGGAAACGACCGAGACCATGGCGGAAGACCGGAGCCTAGTCGAAGCCAAGTAGCAAACGTAGGGTGCGTGGAGCACGGAGGCCCGCGAAATGGTGCGTTATGCGAACCGGTCTATTCCGGGGTAGACGTTCTCGAAGTATTGAGTCCGTGCGCAACGCACCATTTCCCGGGTGTTGGTTCGCTCCACGCACCCTACGGCCTGCCGTCACTGCTAGCAGTTGGCAAGGTTATGATCAAGGCCGGACATGGCAGCGGAATGGATTCCGTTCCACGATCCGGACTTTGCATCCTGCCATTCTGGCAGTCGATCCATTCTTCCCCTTCCGCTGCGTGTCCGAGAATGGCAGTTATTAAGGCAAAAAAACCGCTAAGCGGCTGCATTGAATCATCCTAAGACTCTATACCATAGTCGTTTATGGTAACGCCACGGCCCAACATGCCGTGCGGCACGACCTTTGCATCGTTACCACCAACAATCCGGGCCTCTCGGCCTTTGGCAAACGGTAAAATAAAAATATCTAAGTTTATTGCGGGCGTCGGTTTTCATTCAGAATTGGCGAAAGGGGCATTGAAGCATGGCTCAAGGTGAAAAAATCATCGGAATCGATTTGGGAACGACCAATTCCGTCGTTGCCGTCATGGAAGGCAAAGAAGCAAAGGTTATTCCCAACCAAGAAGGAAACCGGCTTACTCCCAGCGTCGTTGCCTTCAACGACAAGGGTGAAACGCTCGTCGGCGAGGTGGCTAAGCGGCAGGCGATCACCAACTCGCGGCGCACCGTCTATTCCATCAAGCGCTTCATGGGCCGGCGGCACAACGAGGTTGACTCGGAAGAGAAGATCGTGCCGTACAAGGTCATCGGCAGCCCGGAAGAGTACGTCAAGGTCCAGATTGACAATCGCCAGTACACCCCACCGGAAATCTCGGCGATGATCCTCCGCAAGCTCAAGGAGGCCGCCGAGGCCTATCTGGGGCACAAGGTAAATAAGGCCGTGGTCACCGTGCCGGCCTACTTCAACGACGCCCAGCGTCAGGCGACCAAGGACGCTGGCCAGGTCGCGGGTCTCGAAGTGATGCGAATCATTAACGAGCCGACCGCCGCCTCGCTGGCCTACGGACTGGAGCGGAAGGCCCAGGAGAAGATTTGCGTCTTCGACCTCGGCGGCGGCACGTTCGACGTCTCGATCCTGGATGTTGCCGATGGCGTCTTCCGCGTCATCAGCACCAACGGCGATACCCACCTCGGCGGCGACGATTTCGACCGAGTGCTGGTCGATTACTGCGCCGATGAGTTCAAGCACGGCAACGGCGTTGACCTGCGCAAGGATCCCATGGCCTTGCAGCGTCTCCAAGAAGCCTGCGAAAAGGCCAAGAAAGAGTTGAGCACGCTGCAAACCACCGACATCAACCTGCCGTTCATCACGGCCGACGCATCAGGCCCCAAGCATCTGCAAATTTCAATCAATCGAGCGAAGTTTGAGCAGCTTTGCGATAGCCTCTTTGATCGTTGCCGCGGCCCCGTGCAGCAAGCGATGAAGGACGCGCACCTCAGCTACAGCGAGATCGATGAAGTGGTGCTGGTCGGCGGTTCGACCCGTATTCCCAAGGTGCAGGAAATCGTCAAGACGTTGTTCGGCAAAGAGCCGCATAAGGGCGTCAACCCGGACGAGGTTGTGGCCGCCGGCGCAGCGATCCAAGGCGGCGTCTTGTCGGGCGAAGTCAAAGATATTCTGCTCCTGGACGTCACGCCGCTGTCGCTGGGCATCGAGACCTTGGGCGGCATCATGACCAAGCTCGTCGAACGGAACACGACGATTCCGACCACCAAAACCAACATCTTCAGCACGGCCGCCGACAACCAGAACGCGGTCACGGTGAAAGTCTTCCAGGGCGAACGAGCCATGGCGAACGACAACCGCCTGCTGGGGGATTTCAACCTGGATGGCATCCCGCCCGCGCCACGTGGCGTGCCGCAGGTCGAGGTCAAATTCGATATCGACCAGAACGGCATTCTCCACGTCTCGGCCAAGGATCTTGGCACGGGCAAGGAGCAAAAGGTGCGGATCGAGCAGAGCGCAGGACTGTCGGACGACGAAATCGAACGTCGCCGGAACGAGGCTGATTCTCACGCCGAAGAAGACAAGTTGAAGCGCACGCTGGCCGAACTGCGCAACCAAGCCGACACGATGACCTGGCAGCTTGAGAAGTTGCTGCAAGAACACGACGCCAAGTTGGCGGCCGGCGACAAGGAAGCGGTCAGCAAGGCCATCGAGCGAACCCGAACGGCGGCGAAGGGCGAAGATACCGAAGCATTGAAGGCGGCCCTGCACGAATTGGAGCAGGCTTCACATGCCTTGAGCAAGACTCTCTACGCGAAGACCGGTGCCCAGCCCGATGCATCCGGTGGTACTCCGGGGGCTAGTCCCGAAGGCGGTCCGCAAGCTGCGGCGGGGCACCCCGGCACTGCTGGCGGCGAGGATGAGCCGATTGACGCGGAGTTTGAAGTAAAGTAAACCTGAAGTGAAAATTGTGGGCTAAGGATCGGCGAATCAATAAGTGTCGCAAGAAAAGTAGCAGGCACACTCCGTGTGCCGTCCGCCCCCGCTCGGCGAGTGCGCAAAACATGACAGTTATTGGTGCGCCGGTCCTAAGCCGTGGTCGCAGTTCGCACCCTCACGATCGATTAAAGCATGGCCTGTTCACCTGCCTTTTTTGGGCTCTTCCGGTTCCAGGTGCGGAACGCAAATAATTGAAGGGTGGGGAGAGCGCAGGAGCCCCACCAATTCTGTTGCGGTCCGCTTTTGGTGGGGCTCGTTTCACTCTCCCCAACCTACTTCTGCGCCTAAAACCGGAATAGCTTTTTTCGTCATTCGAGATTCGTCATTCCCCCGATAGGCGCGGCATTCGCCTCCCGAGGGGCTGCTGCGGCGCGCCGCAACTGCCCGCAAGCCGCGTCGATCCGCGCGCCTTTGCGGTGGCGAATTGCCACGTTTAGCCCTCCCTGCTCCAGGATCTCGACGAAGCGTGCCACCGTGCTGGGATGCGGTGTGCGGAACTTCAGCCCTCGGACTGGGTTGTAGGGAATCAGATTGATCAGCGATGGCCTACCGCGGAGGAGCGAGACCAGTTGATTGGCCTCGACCGGACCATCGTTCACCCCGGCCAGTAGAATGTATTCATAGGTCACGCGGCGGCCCGTCTTCTCAAAATACGCATCGGCAGCGGCCAGCACCGCCTCAATGCCGAGGTTGCGGTTGGTCGGCATGAGTTGCGTCCGCAACTCGTCGTTGGGGGCGTGCAACGATACGGCCAGGTGGTACTGGCAGTTCTGCTCGGCCAACCGGCGGATGCCTACCGGCAGACCGACGGTGGAAATCGTGATCTTGCGGACGCCGATCCCCAGGCCATCCTTCGCGGATGCCGCCGCCAGGGCCGGCATGAGCTGATCGAGATTGGCTAGCGGTTCGCCCATGCCCATGCAAACGATGTGGCTCAACCGCTCTTCGGGTTTGAGCAACCGCTGGAGTTGCAGCATCTGCTCGAGTATCTCGCCGGTGGTGAGGTTGCGGGTCAGACCACCCAAACCGGTCGCACAGAAAGCACACTTCATCGCACAACCGACCTGCGTGCTGATGCATATACTGCAATGGCCTTTGTCGTCTCGCAGCAGCACACATTCGATTTGCAAAGTAGCAGGCACGTTTCGTGTGCCGTCCGCTTGCAAAGTAGCAGGCACACTCCGTGTGCCGTCCGCCAAGGTCAGCAGCAGTTTTTCCGTGCCGTCATCGTCCTTGCGGTGGACGGCGATTTCGGTCGACCCGATGGTAAACTCCGACGCTAGTTGCTCCCGCAACCCAAGTGGTAGGTCCGTCATCTGCTCCCAGGAGTTGGCCCTTTTTGCAAAGAGCCATTTCCGGATCTGCGCAACCCGATAGGGCCGCTGGTCATGCTCAAGCATCCAGGTTTGAAGCTGTTCGACGGATTGGTCGAGGATCGGATTCATACCACTATGGTAGACCTTACGGATGGGCCAACTTCGCTCGGATGGTGTTGAGGTTCTCCTGGGCACCGGGAAACTGGGGAGAGAGTCGCACGACCTGCTCGAAGTCCTGCTTGGCTCGATTCAAATCGTTTTTCAGCAAATAGGCAAGACCCCGAACATTATAAACGTCGGGTGCGGACTTGTTGATTTCCAGGATTTGGCTAAGCCAAGCGATGGCTTTGTCAGCGTCCGGAGGAGTGAGTTCGAGGTACTTGGTTGCTATCATAAACTGGGCTGGGAGAGTTTCCGGTGCCTTGGCATCGATGCGGATCATGCGCTGGACGCACTTGACGGCCTCCTCGAGATTTTTCTGTTTGATGTGGATTTCAGCCCGACTCATCCAGGCACCTAGAAAATTCGGATCGCATTGCTGCAGAGCAATGGTATTTTGTTCCATGGCGTTATCGAGATCGCCCTTCTGCATGTAGACGCGGCAGAGATTGTTATGATCCGAGGCCCTGTCGTAGCGGACTTCCAGTCCCGCCTTATGGCAGAGGATGGCCTCGTCGAATTTACGTTGTCGGGCCAGCACAATGCCGAGATTATTGTAGGCGTCGGCATAGCGCCGGTTGGACTTCAAGGCATCGCTGAAATACTTCTCGGCCAGTTTGAGATCCTCCGGCCCATCCCGGCGGGCATAGTAGACGCCCAGGTTGTTATTGCCGAAATCGTAGTCGGGTTTGATATCGATGGTCGCCTTGAAGTTCTCGGCCGAGTAGTCGAACAACAACTGCTGCATTTGCGCGCGGTCGAGTTTTTTGGCTGCCGTCTTGAAACTATCGAGCGGTTCGTCGAAAAACAACGGCCGCTTTTGCGCGTCATCGAGTTTTTTGGGCGGCCCTTTGAAGTTCTCGGCCACGTGGTCGAATAACTCCTCGGCTTCTTTCGCGTCGATACTCGACATCTTTTTTGCATCGCTGTCGTAGGCGATGCCGATGTGGTTGTAGGCAAAATAATTATTTTCCGTCACCTGCACGGCATGTTCAAAAAGTTGGTAACTATCGACCCAATAACTCACCTGGCGGAAGGTCGCCACGCTGAGCGCCACGAGTACGACGACCGAAGCGGCCGTCAGGGCAACGCGCGTTTGGGGCCAGCGGTCGGCGACTTCCTTCAGTAGCCAGGCAATCATTAGGTAGACGCCGATCATCGGCAGATAGGTATAGCGGTCGGCCCGTGCCTGCGTGCCCACTTGCAAAATGCCGATGACGGGCATGAGCGTGCCCAGATACCAAAACCAGCCGATGGCCAGAAAGGGCCGCTTCCGAAAGAACCAGACCGCAGCCCCTGTAATCACTACAAGCAGCGTGGTATATATGCCGAAACTGACGTAAAAGTCCTTTGTCCAACTGTTAGGCACCATGGCCGGATGGGCGTAAAACGGGGCCAGGCCGGTCGGCCAGACCGTTTGTCGCAGATACTCTCCGCAAGAGACGACGGCGTTCAAAAGGCGGGCACTCATCGGCAATCCTTCCAAACTGTTCAGGGCCACGCCCTTGTGCTGGCCGTAGACGGTAATGTAGGAGTCGCCAAACACCATCGCAAACCAAGGAAGTTTTTCCGCAAGCAGCCAAAACATGGCGGTCATGTTCGCCGGTCCCGCATCTTTGCGGCCGAGCGGCCACAACGCCTTCTTCCAGCGGCCCAAGGGCCAAATGTCCAAAAGTATAAATACGCATGGCAATGTGACGATCATCGATTTGGACATCAGACCCAAGGCAAAAAACAGGGTCACCAGTGCGTAAATACCAAGGGTGCCGGCGACTTCCGAGGGGTGCAAAGACTGCGTAATCGGCCGCCGCCGCGCGTACCAGGCGTAGGTCAGCATTGAGGCCATCCAGAACAGCCCACAGAGCACGTCCTTTCGCTCGGCAGCCCAGGCTACGGATTCGACCCTCAGCGGATGGATGCCAAACAGCACCGCCACAACAAAACTGGGCCAAAGCGTGCCGGTCATCAGTCGCAAGGCAAGAAACAGCAACACGGCGTTGACGCAATGGATGGCCATGCTGACCAGATGATGTCCGCCCGGCCAACTATCGACGTAACGTTCGTTTTCCGGCTGCCATTTGCCAAAAGTTTGGAAATCGAACATGTGCGATATCCAAGTGAGGGGATGCCAGTTTCCCTCGTGGGCATCGGAAAATGCCCACTTGACGTTCTTCCAGGTCAATCCGCTAATAATCTGAGGTTTCTCGTAAATGTAGACGTTATCGTCACAGACCGTGAATTTGTGCCCCGCCGTTTGCACATAGAGGGCCGTGATCAGCACGGCCAGCCCCAAACTGAGCGCAAGCGTGATCCGGCGACGATCCATCGGCGGAGGGGGAGCATAGCCGTCCGGCTGCGTCCCACCACCATAGTGCGGCGAGTCGAACGAGTTGTCGGATCGGTCTTGTGCTTCTTTTAACGCGCGGCGGCGCAATTCGTACTTGTTAGCCATAGTTCTATTTTGATTTTTCGAGGGGAAACGTGCAAGTGGAAATAATTTCGGCTCTTCCGGTTTTAGGTGCAGAAGTAGGGTGGGGAGAGTGAAACGAGCC
>JBAWVO010000182.1:0-12898 GCA_037147235.1 Planctomycetota bacterium
GTCAGGTTCATCGTCTCGGCCTTGTTGTAGGATAGGCCGCTGAAGGCGGCAACGCCGTTGACGAACGTCACGGTCGTTGTTCCCCGTACGCTGGCTGTGCCGAGCGAGCCGAGCGTCACGGTCACCGTGTGCTCGCTATCGCCGCTAATGACATTGCCGTACTGGTCCTCCTCGATAATCACCGGTTGAACGGCAAAGGCCGTCCCGGCCTTTGCCGTCGGTGAAGGTTGCATGGTAATGACCAGTTGGCTGGCAATTGCCGATTTGATTTCTCCAAAGTTGTTGTTTGCGCCGGACACCCCCGCTGCGAGAACGATGTTGGTGAATTGACCGATGCCAATGGTTCCGCCAGGCGTTCCGATTCCCTCCTTGCCGTCCGTATAACCAGGTGGCTGAGTCTCCGTTAGCGTATAGGTGCCCGGCCGGAGGTTGGTAAAGCAGTAGGCGCCACTGGTATCGGTAACGGCCGAGACGGATGTGATCGCTCCCAGGTCGCTGATGCCCGTGAGCGTTAGCTTGACCCCGGCGATCCCTGGTTCACCCGTCTGCTTGACTCCATTATTGTTCGCCGTATCATCCCAGACGTAGCCCGAAAGGCTCGCGGGCCGAAGTTCCGCGAAGTTATTGCCGGTGCCGATGTTGCCCGGATCAACGCTAAACTGGATCTGGCCCTGGCCGCCAACTAGCGTGGGCGGACTGGCCACGACGGTCGGTTCGCTGCCGGCAATCACCTTCCCTGGAATGTAGCCGGTCGGCTGACCGACCGTCAACTTGTACGTTCCGGGGCGCAGGCTGGCAAAGGCGTAAGCCCCCTGGGCGTTGGTCTTGGCACTGGTCTCGACGTCGTTGGCGCGATCGTCGGAGCCGCTCAGTTGCACGGTCACCCCGGACAGGACCGGTTCGCCCGCTTGCTTGACGCCATCGTTGTTGGCCGAATCGTTCCAGACCGTGCCCGAGACCACCGCCGCCGACAGCTCCCCAAAGTTGTTGTCCGTGCCGTCGGCACCTGGCTCCAACATGATCTGGTCGATGTACAGGTCGTTTGCCAGTGAGTACGTGTCATAGCCTGTGAACCCGATGTTTTGAGAACCCACCACCGCCACGCCGCCGACATAGCCGGCTGGATCGTGGACCGTGAGCTTGTAGTTGCCGGATCCGAGGTTGAACGAATAGGCCCCACTTGAACTGGTAAGGGCAGTCATCGTCACGCCGCCAAGGATATCATCGGTGCCGGTCAGTGTTATCGCCGCATTGCGGATCCCCGCTCCGCCCGTCTCCATGACCCCGTCACCGTTGACGTCGTTGTAGACGAAGCCTGACAGGCTCGTGAGCAAACGTCGATTTTCCAGCGGCTCGATATGGAGGCGGCGGAACCTGTCTCTCACCCAAGACGGAGCCGTCCCGAAGAACACTCCTTCCAACCATCCCGGGACTGAAAATGCTCGACTCGAACCTCGTTTGGACATGATGCCACCCGCTCGCGATGCAGCGAACTTTCTCAAAGGGACATGGGTTGTTGGAAAATCATTGAACGCTCCACACGTTGAGATCCACGTGTCCCAAGAGTCATGCGGCGAAAAAAACACGGCATCCGGACCACCGAGACGTACCGCAACGGCAGCTACCGCGCCGATGGAAAAGTTTTCTCATA
Source organism: Planctomycetota bacterium (assembly GCA_037147235.1). GTDB lineage: Bacteria > Planctomycetota > Planctomycetia > Pirellulales > Thermoguttaceae > JANXQG01. The sequence continues at coordinate 1,652 of JBAWVO010000182.1, forward strand.
TCGGACACGGAGCGGGGGCCTCGGCATAACCGAGCCCCCGCAGACAAGCAGTCATCAACCATCAATACCCTCCCTTCGAGAAGGAACTTACCTCCCGTTGGGCCGAATCGCCTCTCAACCAACCTCAAAAGCTAGGTGGGATGACGGTCTGGAAGTTCTTGATGGTGGCATTATTGCCCGTATTGCCTCCGTTGTTCTCGTCCAAGGTGTTGTTCCCACGGCCGCCGTTCAGGTTGGCAAAGCCGTCCCAGCAGTTATTGTAGAAGTACAAGTAGTCATCGCCCCCGCCCATGCTGACATTCAAGCTGTTCGTGGTGCTGGTCGAGATGCAGATATCCGACAACGTGACCACATTCGCACCGGTGCCGCTTCCAGTGCCGATATAGAAGTACGCAAAATCGGTATTCAGCGAATACGGATTGGCGGTGTTGTCCAGCATCGCCTCGGCCTCCGTGGCGAGTTCCTGGTCAATGGCGTTCATCGAAGCCTGGATACTGGGATTCGCGGAGATGTAGTTCTGCAACGCCCAGTCAATGCCATTCGTGGTATTGGGATCCAGGCCCATCACATTAAGGCCGGCCCAATCCAGGCTGACCACTACGGTGTTGTCGCCGTTGCCGGTGGTCAAACTGAACTTGTTCATCTGGCCCTTCGGTGGTTGGCCGCACAAGGCATCGCCAAGTGCACCCATCCCGACAACGACGATCGTATCGGCGGCCTTGCCGAGAGCGCCTACCGACAAGGTCGCGGTGCCGGTCCCGTCCGTGGTGCCCACGCCGACCTCGCTGATAAACAGCCCGTCACTTCCGAGCCCCATGGTGACGCTCAGGGTCGTCTTGACGGCAGACTCGGAGAGGGTGATCGTAGACATATTGGAGACGGTATCGCTGGTTGTGAATGCGGCCTTGTAGGCCATGAATCCACAGGTATCCGTGAGGTCGAGGATTTCCGTTTCCAAGTTATCGATGTCCAGGCCAGCCGGCGGCGCACTGGTCGGATCAAAGAACACGCCTGACGGATGGTTGGCGACGAAGTCGAGGATCGCTGCATCTACCACGGCGACGTCCGGATCGGCCAGGACCACGTCGTTGCCGGCGCCCGTCTTGACCCTCAACTCGCTGTCCACGACTAGGCCGGAGATGACGACCAGGTCATCCGCTGTGCCGCCCGTGATAAAGCAGTTGCCCGCACCGCTCGAATAAGCGCCGGTCACGCTGTCCACATACGTGTCGGTGACGGCGATGACGTGGGTTCCGTCGTTGGTCCCGTTACCCGCGGTGATCGTCAGATTACCCCCGGTAAGGGTTGCATCGTGGACGTCAATGAGGTCGTTGCCTCCAAGGGTGTAGATGGCGACGCCATGTGCGACAACGCTGCCGGCTCCGAGGCTGGAGGCGGTTGCCAGGTCGTCGGTGAGGGTTGACACGCACTCGTCCACCAACTCGCCGTCGTCACCGTCGCCGAAAACCGGCTCGCTGGTCACGAAAGTACGGAGCGAAGAGTCGATCATATCATTGAAAGCGTCGGTGAGAAGGACGGTGTTGTTGCCCGCGCCGGCACTGATGGTCAGACGACCGGCAGTGGTCGCTCCGGCAATGGTCGTCCCGACAACCGCGATCAGGTCGTTACTGGCGCCCGTCGCCACGGAGGCATTGCCGTTCACGGTATCACCGGCAAGGCCCACCATGTCGGGGAAAGCACCGTAGGTCGTGATGGTCAAGTTGCCCGTCGTCGGGCTGCCCACGATGGTATTGTTAACGTCGATCACGGCGGCCTCGCCGGCCGTCTGGGAACCGTTGACGCCCACGGTAATCGTCAGGTTGCGTCCGACCGTGTCCCCGTTCAGGTCGATGCACAGATGGCTGGGGCTCGCAATATAGTTCTTGGCCAGCTCGGCGGCAGTCGTGGTGGCAGGCATGGAGATAATCAGATCGCGGGTGATGGTCACCGCATCCGTTCCATCGCCGATCTGCAGATTGGAATCGTAGCCGGAGAGCTTGATCTTGAGGTCGCGCACGAGCGACGAGAAGGTCGCCGACGTGTTCCCTGTAGCGTTGATGTTCGTCTGGACCCCCCAGGTACCAGCAAAGGGACTGCTTCCGATGTACGACTGAGTGAGGCCCTGGACGGTAATTACGCCGGCCGACTCGGTGATGAGAACCCTGACCTCGGGGGCCGAAGCGCTGATGACGAGATCGCTTCCCACCATGCCGGCCAAAACGATCGGGGGGGTCGCCACGAGGGGCGGTACGGCGGACAGCAACCGTCGAGTCTCAAGAGACTCCAATCGCAATTTACGGTGGTGTCGGTCACACGAAACGACGGGTCGCTTGCGCGCGCCCCAAAATTTCATTTGTGGAAACATTGTGGTGTTCCTCACCTTTCTAATAAAATGGTTACAAAACTGCCAAACACTAAAAAAGATCGCTCGCGAGAGCTAATGCCTCGCAATCGTGACTTTATCCGGCCTTAGGCAAGCAAAATCGAATACTGTGCGCCGAGCGGATGCGTTCAACAATCCCACCCTCGGCAAGGTGCCCGCCGCCGAACTTCGCAGTCGACATATCGGCGACGGGATTCATGTACACCTCCACATTCTCGCTGTTGCCTTGAAACAATGAATGACTAGTGGTAATTCTTCGCACGCTGAGGAAACCGTTGTATCCTCGGAATCCCCAGACTCACATCAGGAAACGGTATCCGTTCATACCGGGATTTCCATTACAACGAAGGAGGGGTTAGATACAATCGAAAGAAAGGAAAATGCGGCCAAGGATGTTTGGGCCCGTCTCTTGTTCTCATTCTTTCCCAGTAGATACAACGACACCGCAAAGTCAACGACCCGGCGGAAATCAACCACCCGCCAGAATTGGGCTTTTCCGGTTCAGGTTCGGCGAGGGTCAGGTTCGGCGTGGGGTAAGTTCGGCGTGGGGTAAGTTCGGCGTGGGGCAAGTTCGGCGTGGGGCTCCCGACCCCGCCGAAACGATTTATCCCCCTCTTGTGATTCCCATCGCCGTGGGGTAGCCTTAATGGGGATCTTCCGGTTTTTAGGTGCCGAAGTAGGGTGGGGAGAGTGAAACAAGCCCCACCAAAAGCGGATCGCAACAGAATTGGTGGGGCTCGCTGCGCTCTCCCCACCCTACAATTATTCGCGTTCCGCACCTGGAACCGGAAGAGCCCTTAATCGTCGTCGTGGATTCCTAATGCTCCGTTGCAAGACCTGTTGACCATGCCTTCAAAAGCCGCATTGCCCGTGCCTCGCGCCCGCCTTGCCTCGACGCCTATTGCCCGCGGCGCAAGCTGGTTCGTTGCCTTGGCGTCCTTTATGCTGATTGCCGTCTCGGTGGGAAGTTATTTCTATCATCGCCGACAGATGGACTCGATTGCGGCCAAGCACCTGCGCCTAGTGGTCGCCGGAGCAGGACAGTTGCAAGTCGGAATGCCGAGCGTATTCAACATTCAGGCCACCACGGTTACCGGGGTGCCGTGGGCTGCCCAGGTGGAATGGTCGCTCTCCACGCCCGATGGCAAGCGACTCGTCGATCGCAAAGAGCCAACCGACGACCAGGGCCGGCTAACCATGGTCGTGCCGGCCGATATGGACCTTCCCACGCGACCGCACGGGCAGTCGCAGCTTACCGTCACCGTCGGTGGGGGCGTGAACCCGCCGAGCGTTGTGCTGCCGCTGCCTATTCGGCCGGCGAGTTATCTCACGCGTCTTTGGCTCGACCGTCGCTGTTATCGGGCGGGTGAAACGGTTTACTATCGCTCGCTGACGGTCTCTCGCTACAGTTTGATCGCGCTCCGCACGCTACCCGTGGAGTTTGAAATCCTCGATCCCAAGTTGGTCCCGCTGCCAGGCTCGCGAATCGATGGCCTCACCGATCAGGGCGTCGGCAACGGCTCGTTCCGGTTGAGGGATTCGTTGCCCGCCGGCACCTACACGCTGGTGGCCCGAGGTTTGGACGGATTTTTTCCCGAGGAGCGTCTGGCGTTTGAAGTGATCGGCCAGGCACCGCCGCAATTTCAAGCGAAAGCGATTACCAAGGCCCCCCCCACACGCACGGGGGCCCCGTACGTTGACTTCTATCCCGAGGGCGGACTTATGGCCGCCTGGATCGAGAATCGCGTCTACTTTACCGCCCGTGACGTGAAAGGTCAACCGCTGGAGATCCGTGGCAATATCGTGGATAGCAAGGGCGCAAGTGTGGCGAGGGTGGAAGCAGCCCGCAGCGGTCTTGGAGTATTCAGCATCGTGCCTGACGCTGCGGAAACCTACCGGCTGACAATCACTAGCCCAGCGGGCATCAGCGAATCGCTGCTGGTGCCGCCGGCATCTTCCGATCAGAAGATCACGATCACAACAGGGCAGGGGGTCTTTGCCCCCGGCACCCCGTTGAATTTCAGTATTCGCGCAGTGAAGGATCGTCTTCCGCTCGTCATTACGGCCCGCCTGCGTGGCATGCTCGTAGGTCAGCAGATACTCGTTACCTCGCCCGATCGGCAGGCGAAGGCCAACACGGTGTCGATTCCCCTGGATGACCAGGTTGCGGGAGTGATCCGCTTGACGGTTTACGACTTCACGAAGAGTCCGCCACGAGTGCTTGCCGAGCGGTTAGTTTATCGCCAGCCGCGGCGACTGGTCATCCGTGCAGCCGAGAGAAAGAGGTCCGGCGACGAGCTTGCGATTTTCGTTCAGAACGAGAAAGGACGGCCAGTCGCCGCCGTCTTGGGACTGACGGCACTCAGTGGCGGGAAGGACAAGACCTCGCCGCCTGGCCGCTCCTGGCCCGATCTGCTACATGCCTTGTTATTGGACGGTGACCCGGAGAATTCGGCCGCGTTGGAGAACTTCGATTTGAATCTTTCCGATGTCGATGCTGCGGCAGCGGCGGACTGCACACGGAGTGTGCCTGCTACTTTACTCGATCTCGTGCTCGGTTGTCAGAGGCCGCGCGCGATGGGAAAATCGGGTGACGCCAAGCGATTTCCGAACGAAATGCCCCCATCGCCTTTCGTACTCTTCGATAACCTGAACGAATTGCAAGCCGAGTACGAAGCGACGCTGAGCGAGTATCGGGCCAAACGAACGCACGTCGTCAATGCCCTGATCATGCTCAGTTTTTTCGGTGGCCTGGCCCTCGCTTTGCTCGTGACCCTGCTGGCCCTGCTGCGTATTGTCTGGGGTAGCCGGCTTTGGCTGCCGACCGTCGTGGCAACAATCTGTTGCGTTGTCGTCACGGCCGTGTCGAACGAACCTAGCCGAATGAAGCCTGCCGAAGCCGCGACGGTTGGGTTCGCTCCTTGCATACTGCCCCCCGATGCCGAACCTAGGGAGCAAAATCGTTGGGATTCGGCGATATCCAAGTCCATGCCGGCCGACAGTAAGCTGCGAAATCTTGCGGATAAGCTCAGTAAGGCGGGTGACGATGAGAAAGAACTGAAATCCGATCGATTTGTTGTGCGGCAGTACACATTGCCTGATCTGGCTGGTTCCATCGCGGGTGAAGAGTGCGCCAAACCGCTGGCTTGGTATCCGCTCGTGATGGCCGGTGCCGATGGCCGCGCAACCTTGCCCGGCCTCGCGCCCGCTGCCGGCCAGTCGGTTCGCCTGTTCATCGACGCTCACGGCGACGATCGGATCGAGTCGTGCGAGTTACGGATGAAATAGCAGGCGGCTTTTGGGGGGGGCTTCGCGCCGAGGCAACTTGCGAGTATACAAGATAGTATCTGATTCAGACATTACCACCGCAGTAGGGGGATACTTTCCTTGGCCAAGCCAACAACAGATAAGAACAACTTGGATGCTCATCGCACTCGGCTTCTCGACCTTCGGTCCCGCTTGCGCGGTGAGATAGGGCAGATGGCCGACGCGGCCTTGGGCCAGGGCCGATCAGGAACCAGTAGCCTGCCGATTCACATGGCCGATTTAGGTAGCGACAACTTCGAGCAGGAGCTTACCTTGAGCCTAGTCGGCAACGAGAAAGAGGCCCTCAATCAGATCGAGTTCGCCTTGGGGCGGATTGCCGACGGCAGCTTCGGTAAATGCGAAGATTGCGGCAAAAAGATTCCTGAACCGCGGCTGGAAGCCATCCCTTACACGGCCGTATGCGTACAGTGCGCGGCAATCCAGGAAGAGCAGCACGGCAGCGAGGAGCAGTCACCGTACTCATCCCACGAAATGGAATGAGCTCGTTGGTCGGAGAGCCTTAGGATCGGCGCATAAATAACTGTCATGTTTTGCCCACTCGCCGAGCGGGGGCAGACGGCACACGGAGTGTGCCTGCTACTTTTCTTGCGACACTTATTGATGCGCCGATCCTTAGCTCCGCGGGTTCGCGCGGACCAATTCCTCGGCGTCCGCTCGCGGGGCATCCTGCTGCTGATCCCAGTAGGGCGATAAGCGGCGAAGATTAGCAACCATCTTGGGAAAGACATTCAGGATGTGATCGATATCGTCGTCGGTGTTGTAGCGGCTCAAGCTGAATCGGATCGAGCCATGCACTGCGGTGAAAGGCACCTTCATCGCGCGCAATACATGCGAAGGCTCCAGCGATCCTGATGTGCAAGCCGACCCGCTGGAGGCACAAATGCCCGCATCGCTTAACTGGTAGAGCATCCCCTCGCCTTCAACGAAGTGGCAGGAGACGTTCAGCGTGTTCGGCAATCTCGGGCTGCCGCGGCCATTGACCTGCACGCAGGGGATCGTGGCTTCGATCGATTGCTCCAGCCGGTCGCGCAATCCGCGGACGCGGTTTTTTTCGTCCTCAAAGTACTCTTGGGCCAGCTCCAACGCACGGGCTAGGCCAACAATGTACGGCATGTTTTCCGTCCCCGCTCGACGCCCGGCCTCTTGGTGCCCGCCGATGATGAGCGGCCGGCAAGGTGTGCCGGGTTTGATGTAGAGCACGCCGATACCCTTGGGGGCGTGCAGCTTATGCCCCGAGAAGGAAAGTAAGTCAACCTGCCGATATTCCTGCCCGAGATCCATTCGCATCTTGCCGACGGACTGCGTGGCGTCACAATGAAAGACGATGGCGGGATCGGTTTCCTTCGTCAGCCGGGCGAGCAGCTCGATGGGAAAAACGACGCCCGTTTCGTTGTTGGCATGCATGATGCTCACCAGCAGCGTCTCGGGGCTCAGGGCACGGACAAACTGGCGGAGATCGAGATTGCCGTCGCCGTCGACATTCAAGTAGGTGATATGGTAGCCGTCTCGCTCGAGATCCTTGCATACCTCCAACACGGCCGGGTGCTCGACCGACGTAGTAATAACGTGTCGCCGCTGCGGATTTGCCTTGGCCACGCCGAGGATCGCCGTATTATTGCTCTCGGAAGCACAACCGGTGAAGAGGATCGGCTTGGCGTCGGCAAGCCCGAAGTGCCCCGCGACCGCCTGCCGTGCCCGATCGAGGGCCTCGTGGACTCGCTGGGCCGGCTCGTACATCGAACTTGGGTTGAAGTAGCTCTCGGCGAAGAAGGGGCTCATCGCCTCCACGACTTCCGGGGCAATGGCGGTGGTGGCGTTGTTGTCAACGTAAACGATTTTCATGGGTGACTCTTTTCAAACATCAATCACTCGTACCCGCTCGTCGACCATCTCTTTCAGTGTCCGCTCGACGAGCATCCGTAGCGTCTGGCCCGCACCACTGCATCCGATGCAGCGGCCGATAAGACGGCAGTAGACAAGCATGTCTTTGATGTCGACGATTTCTAGGTCGCCGCCGTCGCGTTTGAGCATCGGCCTCACGTAGTCATCGATCACTTTGTCGATCTTCTTGGCGAATTGGTACGGCGAGAGCGTAGCCCCGTCCGGCTTGGCTGCTTGCCGGGCCTGTACAGGCTCAGTATCGGGCAACTTGATCTGCGTGAGGATCTTCAGCTCCAGTTTGTCGCCACCCCAAGTTTCATTCAGTAGGTCTTGTAGACCTCCGGGGATATGATGGCAGGCCATGCACGCCCCGCCAGCCTTGATGGCGTTGGTGATCTCCGGGATGGTGCGGAGGTTGAGTTCCTTGATCTTACGGCGGAGGTACGGTTCGCTGAGCGTGAAGCAATTGCAGACGATGCGGCCTTCGTCGCCCTCTTCGGTATGCAGATCGATGCCCAACTGCTGCAAATCGACCCCTCGCTTCTGGGCCCAATTGAAAACGGCCGCCTCGAGCGCCTCGGCCCCCATCACCGAGCAATGGATCTTTTGCTGCGGTAGCCCGCCGAGAAAGTCGACGATGGCCTGGTTGCTGATCTTCAGGGCCTGGATCGGCGTAAATGAACCCTGCTCGATCAGCGTACAGAGGGCCTCGGACGCCGCGATCGCCGAGGTACAGCCGAATGTCAGGTAGCGGGCGTCGGTGATGACGTCCTCGGCCGGATTTGTCGGATGGCGACGGACGCGGAATGTGAAACGCATTGCGTCGCCGCAGGCGAGTGAGCCGTGTTCGCCCAGGCCGTCCGGATCGTCGATCTCGCCCAGATGCGTACCAGGCTTGCCATGAACCGCGTCCATGAAAAGCTGTTTCGTTTTTTCGCTATATTCCCATGCCACTGCTGCTCTCCCGTATCACGCCTCGGTAACTTCAACGGAATAAATTTCGTTCTGCGAATGGCGATTGCATTCACCTTCCTATTCAGTTTATACGCCGCGAACGAAAAATACGAGGGCTTCCTTCGTAAAACGGAATTCATTCCGTTGTCTTTTTTCCGTCAAACGGAATGAATTCCGTTCTGCGTAGGACTGCTATTCTTGACTGCCATTGTTTACAATTATTGCCAACAAGGACGCAATCTTGTCGCGAACTCTCCCTTCTTGAGGTTTCCATGGCCGAAAAATTGTCTGAAAAAAGCCGGATGCTACTCAGCATGGTGGCACTCGATACTCCATCGCTGCCGCGGCAGCGGGAAATGTTTGAAACTTTGGCTTCTTTGTCCGGTGTGGCCGTCAATCCGAAGACGGTCGAGGCCAAGGAAAGCAGCTTGGTGTTCTTTCTCGGCGGAAACAGGGCCGCAGTGGCTCTTATACCTGCTCCGATTCCGTGGTCGAATCTGGAAGGTCCCTGTGGAATTGCCTGGTGGTGGCCGGAGGCTGGTGCTAGAGTGCGGGGAAACAACAGTCATATCGTCGTGGCACTCGGGGGCGAAAACGGCGATGCGGTGCAGCGATCGATTGCGTTGACCCATCTCACGGCGGCCGTCGCCGCCCACGTCGATGCCGCAGGAATCTTTTGGAGCGGCTCGCTCGTTCACAATCCGCAGGTTTTCCTGGAAGAAGCCCGCAGTGCCTCGCAGGAAAATGTGCCCCTGCACCTTTGGATCGATTTCCGCATCGAACAGAACGACGATGGCACGCTGCGTCTGTTCACGACCGGAATGATGGCATTGGACAAGATGGAGATCGAGATTCCCAACAGCCGGCACGAACCCAAGAAACTCTTCGATTTTGCTTACTCGATTGCCAGTTACCTGCTTTCTCGCGGCGCGGAAATACGCGACGGCCACACGGTCGGGGTCGGCTGCTGCGAGAGCGAAAAAGTTATGGCCGTACACGCCCCCTCAATGTTGGACAGCCAGATGACGGTACTGCGGCTGGAGTTTCCGTAGGGTGCGTGGAGCGAACCAACGCACGGGAAATGGTGCGTTGCGCACGGACTCAATACTTCGAGAACGTCTACCCTGGAATAGACCGGTTCGCGTAACGCACCATTTCGGGGGCCTCCGTGCTCCACGCACCCTACGTCCTGAACTATAACTGGCTTTCCAGGCGAGTCTAGTCTTCTTCTTCGATCGGCCCGGGAGCAGAACGCTGGTCAGCCGACCTTATCCGCTTCAATTCGGTGTTGTCAAACCCGGCATCTTTATGAACCTTTTCCAGCCAGGCCTGCGACACAGTACCCTGCTCCTCGCCAATCATTTGAATCAAACCAGCAGTTTTTTCGCTCATGCCGTGCGTGAAGAGCGCGAAGACCGACCAGTCGTCCGCATCGGAGGTGAAGTTCGACCAGAGTTCCTTAAAGGGCGTAAACTCGACGGCGCGGATCACATAGATCTCGGTCTTAGGTAGATTTGTGGCAACGTCCACCTGATTCATGGTCAGGTTGAACACCTTCTGCATGAAATCTGCGCCGACCTTTTCTAGGCCGAAAACTTCGTTCACTTGGAGTTGTCCAGTTCCGTACATCTGAGTCAAAAAACTGAACGGTGGCGGGAGCAGGACCGTGAAATCCTTCTTGCCGGAAGCTAATTCCCTAAGCGACTTGCCGGAGTTCTCCTTCTTCTCTGCTTCCGCCTTCAACTCTTCGGCGCGCTTGATCGCCAACTTACGGGCCTCGCCGAGCTTCCAAACGCGCAGGACCTCGGCCTGAATGCCTGGATCTTCCCATTTCGGAATGTGATCGGGCTGATCCTCGGTCTTCCAGAAAACAAAGTGGGTTCTCCCCACATTGGGGAACCTATGCAGATAGTCGGAAACGTCGGACTTATAGAGTGCCTTCGCATCAAACATGAGCCGGGCGATCGACATCCGCTGCTGGCGGTTGACCGACTTACCCAAGTCGAGTTGTGCAAGGTCATACTGCGAAATCAGGCCGGTTCGGCCGGCAGTCATGTTGTACTCGTGGGCCAAGGCACCAAAATCCGGGGGAGTTGGCTTCTGGGCATCCTTTGCATTGACGTCGTAATTCGTCCATTTCTGCCGATAGTTTCCGAGTACGACCTGGATCTTGGCCAATTCATTCTGTAACTTCTCTTGGCCAAGTTCTTCGCGAATTTTATCGCGAAGCCTCTGTTCGGTCGTCTTGATTGGCTTCTTCTCATCAACCGACATCACGGTCGACGGAGTTGTGGGCCGAGGTGCTGGCTCCTTCTTTTCCTCTTTCGGAAAGGCTGCTTTTTCTCCCGGTTTATCATCGGCGAACGCAACAAGCCGGAATGGAGATCGCTGCACCTTAGTAGAACTGCCCGATGGCTTCGTTGCGGGTGCCGCCTTGGCAGGCTCGGGACTATTGACGTTCCCTGGGTTTGGCTTGGTGTCCACCGGTGCCGTCTTCTCAGCTTCAGGCTTCTTCTCAGCGTCAGGCTTCTTCTCAGCTTCAGGCTTCTTCTCAGCGTCAGGCTTCTTCTCAGCGTCAGGCTTCTTCTCAGCGTCAGGCTTCTTCTCAGCTTCAGGCTTCTTCTCAGCGTCAGGCTTCTTCTCAGCGTCAGGCTTCTTCTCAGCGTCAGGCTTCTTCTCAGCTTCAGGCTTCTTCTCAGCGT
>JBAWVO010000183.1:0-12872 GCA_037147235.1 Planctomycetota bacterium
ATGGTCATTCCCGGCGCAGCCGGTAATAGGCCCGTGCTTCAGCACGGGTTGGGAAAGACCGCGATCAACCGCCATTCTCTGTCAACCCCGTTCCGCGGGGTTTCTGCCCCTCAGTTTCAATCTCCGTGATCCGCTCCAGCCGATCAACAATCTTCCCTTGGGCATGGTGTTCTCGCTGATTCCGGATGTACGCCTTAACCCATTCCAAATCTCGCGTGCCAAAGCTCACGACACCATATCCAGTCTGCCATTGCAGCACCTTGCCCCGCAAGGCAAACTGTTCGTTGACCTCATGGGAACTCGCACCTTTGATCAGTCCCACAAACTCGCTAATCAAAAGCGTAGGCGGTATTGTAATCGCAACGTGGATATGGGTATCCGTTCCTCCAATTTCGTGGACAAAGACCCCCGAGGTCTTGATGATGCGATCTCGGATGATCCGGTGCGCAACAGGCTCAACCTGGGGAGTCAGCATCGGAGAGCTATCCTTGCAGTGCCAAGTAAAATGGAGATTGATTTCGCTGTAATGGTTACGAGACATGCATATCTCACAGTGGAAGGAGTAAACGGCCCTGACAGGAAAAAGAAAGCAACAAGGATACCAATTTTATCGCATCGCAAACCCGACGTAAACGACGCGCCAATAATCCAGGAACAGGCCGCTCGGCGTCTTCATGGCCATTTATGGTCATTCCCGGCGCAGCCGGTAATCGGCCCGTGCTTCAGCACGGGTTGGGAATGACCGCGATCAACCGCCCCCCGTGTCCCGACCGCCTACGGCGGTCGGGACACGGGGGGGAAGGGGACGAGGTTCGGGCCGCGTAACCCGTGCTAAAGCACGGGCCGAATACCGCCTACGGCGGGAACGAGCCTGAAGGCCCGTGGGGGAGGGGCAGCGGTAGGCCGTTGCACGCCCGTGCCTGCTGCCTTTACGCCGCTCGTCGCACCTTCGTCACGGCGGCAGCGGCAAGAGACTCCCAGCAGATTCCTTCGCCCGTGCCGTCGCCAAAGAAGCGAATACGGCTCTCTTTTTGTCCGGCGTTCAGTCGCCTGATCGTGAACTTCAGACGCTCCTTGCAAACAATCTCTGGTTTGGGCGGCAGCGGGTCATCCATGCGTGATGGCCAGCCCTCCTCTTGAAACGCGGAAAGCACCTTCTCTTGATTGTCGGCTGGAACCCGAAACCTTTTGATCACGCAGCCGTCAAGCAAGAGTACGCGGAGTTTGCGATCCCAATCGGGCAACTGGGAACGAAACGAGATGATTTCGGGAGAATCTGGGAATTGGGGGGGGGGGTAAGATGCGTCGTCTTCCTGCCGTGGCCGGCAACCAACGCGCCCTTCTCGCTGAGTACAAAGCACGTCTCGCCCGTGAAGGAGACATTTACCCTGGGCCGGAACCGGCGGGCTGGATCGTGGAACGTGGTTACTTCATCGGCGTGATCCACATAGCCATTCAGGACCAGCCACCGCAGATTACTCTCGCTCGCGCCCAGCTTTTCCAATTGCAGCAGCCGCAAGGCAATCTCCCAGGGATCGAGTTTCAGATCCCGCGCACAGGCCCAAGCCTTCCACAAAGGGGCTAGTGCCGCCATCACTTCCGCTGGCAAATCCTGTCGCACCTGGGGTTTCATGAAAAACCGAGCCTTTGAGAGGTGTGCATAAACTAGGGTAAGTGCCCACTATTATGCTTCCATGAAACACCTTGTCAATAGGCCCTACTTTTTGCCCCCGCGTTTTTTGCGGCGAATGGCCTCGCGCTCGGCACTGCTGGGTCGCTCGACTTTCGCTATGCGGCTCGTCGCATCGTCCGTGCCCGAATTGCCATCGCTGCCCGCTGGCGCAGCCTTGGGCAGGAACCGCCGCTCGGCCAGTCCCCAAAGCGTCGTGGCCACAAAGTAGATGCAGAGCCCGGCAGCCACCTTGAAGAACATGAACCCCATCAAGAACATCACGAACTTCATGATTTTCTGCTGCTGGGCTGCCTGCTCGTCGGCCGCCGGCGGCATCATCACCTTCTGCTGGACCAAGAACAGCCCAAGGGTGATGATTGGGAACAAGTTCAAGTAGGGGCCCATCCCAAGCATCGTGCCAAAAAGAGGAAACCAGGGGTAGCCTACGCCGCTGGTTATGGCATCCGGCATGAACCAGCTCCAGTCGTAGAGCATATCGGGCGCAGCCAAATTGGAGCACCAACGAACGGCGTGGGAGATCAAGGGGGCGCCACGCAACTCCACGTTGACCTGCAAAGCGCGATAGAGGCCCAGGAATATCGGCATTTGAATCAATAGCAGCAAACAGCCACCGAAAGGATTGTAATTGTGTTTGGCGAAAAGCTCTTGCTGAGCCTTGCGGGCGGATTCCGGGTCTTTCTTGTGCTTAAGCTGAATTGCCTTGATCTCGGGCTGGATTTTCTGCATCAACTGAGCACTTTGCGCCTGCCGACGGCTCATGGGGAACATGGCCAAACGAACGACGATCGTCAACATCACGATCGCCAGTCCGTAGTTGTGTACGATCCCGAAGAAAAAGTCTAGGATATAGGTCATGGGCACGGCCACCCACTGGAAGATCGGCCAGCCGTAACAGATCACGTTCGAGAGGTCGTATTTTGCCAAAAGTTGAGGCCGTTTTGGACCGGCAAAGACTTCAAAGCGTTGTGGCGGGGAGGTTTCTTTTGCCTCCAGCGATATCGGCTTGCTGATCAGGCGGAACGAAGTATTGGTCAGTGATTTGCGCTGTTCCGCGACGTCACCCACTCGGAATGCCACCGCACGCTCTATATTGGTGGCGGTCGATTTGGCTTCCGGGATCATGACCACGGAGAAATACTGGCCATCCACCCCGAAAAACTGCGGAGGATGATCGTTGAATTCGGTCGCTTCAGCGATTCCCTTAAAATACTTTTCCGATAGTTGCGTGGCGGTAGTGACACTGACGTCGCTCTTCGCCAACTGGTAGATAACATCGCGAAGCCCCTCGCCGCCCCAGGTTCTTCCTACCTTGCTGGTAACGTACCAAGATCCTTCGACCGGCAATCCGTTGGGGCCATCGAGACGGTAGGCAACCTCGTGCTTCTTGGTGTCGTTGTTGGTCACCTGAAGGCTCAAAATCAAGTGGTAGGCCTTAGCGTCCGGCTCGGTCGCCGCATCGCCATCAACTTTTACCAATTCGTACGTTTTGGTGATGGTGAGATGATATTCCGGCACAGGACAGCTAAACACGACCTTGGTGATCGGGCCGCTCTCTTGCTCTCTGGACTCGCTGTCGATATGCCAGTTCACGTTGCGCAAAGCCACACCGGGCATCTCCCGCGTCAATTCCTCATCCCACTTGGCTTCGGGATCTACGTCCGGCGGGAGATTATTGGGATTTTTGTCAACGCTCTGCAAAGTCGTCAGAAACGAGAGCGGAGAATTCTCATTCAAGTTGATTGCATTGCGAGGGCCGCCGACAGTCCAAGCCGTGTTCGGCTTTTTCAGCTCGGGACGCATGACTTCCAGCGGCCGACGAATTAGCTTTTTGACTTCGATGTTGGGAAGGCGATCTTTTCCACGCTGAATTCCCAGTTCAACAGGCTTATCCGGCCTGGTCTTGCGGAGGGCCGACTCCAGACCCGCCGGATCTTTGATCTTGTGCGTCTGCCCCTGATACACCAATTCAAGGATGCGATCGCCGGGCCTCACGTCGGCTGCCGCGGCAGGAGTGCCTGCCCCGACCACTTGTACCAAGCAGCCCTCGCCCTTGTCGGAATTGTCCATCACCAAGTGGCCGAGATAACCGCTGCGATCTTCCAAGTCGCGGTAATGTTCGCTGCTGAGTTCAATGCGGGCCACCGACGCGCCTTCGTTGCTGAACGTGACCAACATGCGGTAAGGATTTTTCGGATCGGGGTCAACCGACCCAAGCGTGACCCACCGCCGCGGCTCGTCGATTTTCTTTTTCGGCGAAGTCGCAGCTTTGTCCGCCTGGACATCAGGCTGAACGGCGGCTTTCACATCCTTGGCGGCCTCGGCCTTCGATTGGTCGTTCTTGCCAATAGCCTTGGCCGGATCGCCGGGCTGGTCTTTCTCCTTCTTCAGTTCCCTTCCGTCCGCGTCGGCCTTCCTTTCAGGCGCGGCCTTGCCATCTTTCTGCTCCTGTGCGGCCGGTGCATTGGCGACTTTGGGTGGCGGCGGAAAGAAAGTCCGCATCATCCAGGGATAGACCACCAGGGCCAAAACCAGGATGACCACGAACATCAAAATGTTGCTTAAAGGGGGCGACGCGGAGCGTTGTCGTTCTTGCATGTAAACTTAACCTCAGTATGCCGTAAAGCGATACCTCACGACGGGAAGGAAATTTGTAAGGGATAGGGTGGGCCGAGCTTGCGAGCCCCACCAATAGGCCGGTCACTACCGCCCATCCCGTAACCGATCGCCAAGGAAATTGTCCAGGTCGGGAATGTCATAAATCTTGGCGATCGTCTTTTCAAACGGGTATTCAACACGGCGAAAACGAACTACGTTGTCTTCCAGCACGACGTAGCATGCCTTGGGATTTCCGTCACGGGGTTGGCCGACAGAACCCACGTTGATCATCGCCTTTTCTTCGCCCAGACGGAACTCATAATTGATTTCCTCGGGGCTGAGGAACTGAAATTGCTCCGTAAACACCCCCGGCACGTGCGTGTGGCCTTGGAACGAATACCTGGGGATTAGGGCAAAGATCTTTTCCAACTTCCGGCGGTTATAAATGTCTTCCGGAAAGACATATTCGTTTAGCGGGTTTCGGGCAGAACCATGGACGAAGAGGAATTTGTCTTCCTGATGACTGCGCGGCAACTCGCCGAGAAAATCCCAGCGCCTTTGCCGCTCGATCGCCGAGCCGCCCTCTTCCAGTTGCATCCGAGTCCAAAAAATGGCTCGCTCAGCACCCGAGTTGAATCCTTCCGGATCGAACAAGGCCCCTTGGTCGTGATTGCCCAGCAGGCAGACTTTGCACTGCATGACGATGTCGATGCACTCCCGGGGATTGGGGCCGTAGCCCAGCAGGTCGCCGAGACAGTAGACCTCGGAGATTCCCTGACTGCGGATGTCGGCAAACACGGCCTCGAGCGACTCGAGGTTGCTGTGGAGATCGCTGATTAAAGCTCGTTTCACGCTGGACGACCTTCGGGTGGAATACTACCCATGGGAGATGATGGACACTCTATTGTTGCAATGTGTTACCATTACCGGACGGTTGACACCCGTCGTGACGCCTAATTACGACAATTATGTGGAGGACTATACACGTTTAGGGGGGTGACGGGTCTCGTTGACACCTCTTTGACCGAAAAGTGGCATCTCCATGGTCAATTCTACCATGGGCAAGGCTGTCCGCAAACCCCGCCCCGATTCCCCCCTTTTTTCGGCTCTCCGGCAGAGCCGCGAGCGATATAGAGATAGGCGATCCTATCCTATTTTCCACCCCGAAGCTTCACCAGCAGCTTTCCCATATCCGCGGGCAAGGGCGTTGTGAACGACATTTCCTGGCCGGTAATGGGGTGCTTGAAGCCCAGTTCGGCGGCGTGCAAGGCTTGACGCTGGGCACCGCTATGATCGACAACGGGCTTACCAAACAGCGGCTTGTTGTAAACCTTCTCGCCGCAAAGCGGATGGCCGGCTTCCGCCAAATGAATGCGTATCTGATGCGTTCGACCGGTCTCCAGGCGGCACTCGATAAGCGTGTAGCCGTTGAGATCCTCCAGGGGGCGCACGTGCGTGACGGCCCGCTTGCCGATCTTCGGCAACCTCGTGCTGCCGCGGCGGTGGTCGCCACGGTCGCGCACAAGGCTTGACTCGATTGTCCGGGCTTCCACGCGGCCTTGCGCGATGGCGTGATAGACGCGATGAATGTCATGTTTGCGGAACATCTGCACGAGCAACCGCTCCGCCTCCACACTGACGGCCAGCACCATCACGCCGCTGGTATCCCGGTCCAAGCGGTGAACCAGCCGCACCCGCGGCGGCCTCGCCGGCTTGCCTCCGCGGCGCTGTTGGGCATGACCGCGCCGCAAAATCCGCACCACCAATTCGTCGATTGTCGGCTGCCGCTGCTTGCGGCGTGCAGACCAGTGTTGCTCCTCGGCGTGCCGCTCAGTCGTTACTCCGGCCGGCTTCTCGACGACGATCAGATGCGCATCCCGGAAGAATATTTTGATGTCTTCCGGGTCCGGCGGGGCGTTCCGCGGCTCATCCCAGACCTTCACGACGTCCCCCGGCTGGAGCTTTCTCCCTTCATCGAGGCACAAATTGCCGTTGATCTGCACGTGGCGATTTTCAACCAATCGACGTACCGCGGACCACGGCTCGCCCGGCAGGAACTGCCGCAGCGCGGCAACGAGGGCCAACCCAACCTGCGGTTGGGTGACGTGGAAGTTGCGAAAACCTTCTCCGCGCTTGCTCATGGACGTTGTGACCGTAACGGCGGTGCTTTGCGATGTAGGCTTTTCAGACAGCTTTTTTACTTCTTGCCGATAAAATAACTCATCGCGCGCCAACCCTCGGGGAACACGAGGCACGATCGCGCGGCGGTGGGATCGTCGTAGCGGTCGAATCCGTCAGGCTGGATTCCGCTGCCGGCGATGGCAATCGGCACGTCGCCGTGGCTGTGTGTCTTCGTGCGAAGGGGCGTGGGATGATCGGGCGAGACGAGGATTCGCCACTGTGGATAACCTTGCAATGCCTCGAACACCGGGCCGACGATGCACCGATCAATCTGTTCCAATGCCTCAATTTTGGCATCCGCGCGGCCTTCGTGCGAGGCCTCATCGGGGGCCTCGATATGCACGCAAACCAGGTCGTGCTCTTTCAATGCCTCGACGGCATAGCGCCCCTTGGCGGCATAGTCCGTATCGAGATAACCGGTTGCGCCAGGCACGTCGATCCGCTTCCAGCCAATCATTTTCGCCAGCCCTCGGAGGAGATCAACGGCGGTGATCATCGCGCCGCGAACACCGTAAAGCTGCTCGAAAGGCTCCAATCGCGGCGCACTACCCTGGCCCCAGAGCCAGACGTTGGTGACGGGCCGCTTTCCCGCTTTCCGCCGGGCCTGGTTGACGGGATGATCGGCGAAAACCGAATCACTTGCGCTCATCAATTCCACCAGCAGGCTGCTGCCTGGGCCGCGAGGGTAAGCGTCGAGGATGCTTTGATCGGTCAGGTCATGTGGCGCGGCGGTGCGAGTATCGCGAGTGAAAGGGGCCGCATTGACGATCAATAGGTTGCGATAGCTAACCCCAGGCAGGAATCGTAACGTGTCGCAACCGACCTTCTCTTGGAGCGTGGCAAGCAGGGCCGCAGCCTCTTCGGTGGAAACGTGGCCGGCGGTGAAGTCACCCATGACCTGGTCTTCAATCGTGACCAGATTGCAGCGGACGGCCCAGTCGCCAGGGGCTAAGTCGATGCCTTGTGCAGCAGCTTCCAGGGGAGCGCGGCCTGTGTAATGAGTTAGCGGATCGTAGCCCAACAGGCTGAGGTTGGCCGTGTCGGAACCCGCAGGCAGTTCAGCAGGAGTGTGATTGCCCAAGGCAATCGCGCCCGCCCTAACCACGCTGTCCATTGCCGGTAGCCGGGCCGCCTCCAACGGAGTCTTGCCCTGGAATGATTGTTGGGGTTCGTCGGCACAGCCGTCGGGAATGATGATTGCGTATTTCACGGGGAATTTGTCGGTTGTTCGTTGTCGGTTGTTCGTTATTCTCGCACGCGGAGCCGGACACTGCCGGGGCGAACGGCGGGGAGGCCGGTGATGGCTTGTAGGGCTTCGAGGATGGCACCCTCGGAGGTGGTGTGAGTCATGATCACCAGCGGCACGATTCCGCCCGATTCTTCGGCCGTTTCATGCTGGATCACGGAAGCAATCGAGATTTTATGGCGGCCAAGGATGCCGGCGATTTCGGCCATTACGCCCGGCCGATCTTCGACATTAAAGCGGACATAGAAGCGGCCGGAAACACTGGCGGGATCGCGCAGCACGACAGGCTCCTCGCGATCGTCGGACCAAAGTTGCAGCGTACGGAAGGTGATCGCCGCGCGCCCCAAGAGTGTGTCGATCAGGTCGGCTACGCAAGCCGAGGCGGTCGGCATTTGCCCGGCACCGAGCCCGTGCAGGAAGACGCGGCCCACGGCATCGCCCACAATCCGCATGGCGTTGAAGGCCCCCTGCACCTGGGCTAACGTGGAGCGATGTCGCACCAGCGTCGGCGAAACGTGAAGTTCCAATCCTTCGGGAACCAACTCGGCCACGGCCAGCAGTTTGATGCTATAACCCAACTCACGCGCGTAGCGCATGTCGGCCACGTCGACCGTGTCGATACCGGTCCGCGGGATAAGTTTCCAGTCAACCCGGGCACCAAACGACAAATGAGCGAGGATTGCCAGCTTTTGCGCGGCGTCGCTGCCATTGACGTCCATGGCCGGATTGGCCTCGGCATAGCCCAGCTTTTGCGCTGCGGCCAGGGCGTCTGCGTAGCTCTTTCCCTCATCCTCCATCTGCGTGAGAATGAAGTTACTCGTGCCATTGAGAATGCCGTGAATCGATTGGATCTGGTTGGCCACCAGCGACTGATTGATGGCCGCGATGATTGGAATCCCGCCTCCCACAGCCGCCTCGAAGGCAATCGTCCGACCGACGCTGCGGGCACAATCGAATAGCTCGCGGCCATGCTCTGCCAGCAATGCCTTATTCGCCGTGATCACATTCTTTCCGCTCTGGAGCACTTTGAGCATGATGGAACGGTCCGGCTCCAGGCCGCCGATAAGTTGCACAACCGCCTCGATTTCCGGGTCGTTCAGGATCGTGGAGAGGTCCGTGGTTAACATACCGGGCGGCGGTGCAATATTACGGGGGCGGCTAATGTCCGCGTCGACAATGCGAACTAACTCCACTTTCCGACCGGCTTGGCGAGAAATGCGGTCCTGGTGCTCGAGCAAAAGCCGAGCCACGCCGGAGCCGATTGTCCCAAAGCCGATAATAGCTACTTTCGCGGTCGCGTTTGTCATTGTTTTTAATCCTTGCTCGAGAACTCAGACCTCATGCCAAGTGACCCTATATTACGGCGGCTGCAAAAAAACGTCAACCCGTTGGCGACCAATCCATCCGGGGGGGGTGTTGCGAAATTAGCTGGACTTGGCATACTTAGTAGATCATTCTTCTTATAAATAGGATAGGCGTTTGATGAGTATTGAGCCACGTGCGCTAGATTTTTTCAAGCAGATATTGGCAACGCCCAGCCCTGCGGGGTACGAAAGCCCCGTCCAAGAGGTTGTGCGGGACTACGCCGCGTCGTTTGCCGACGAAATGCGAACCGACGTTCACGGCAATGTGATCGCCGCGCGGAACCCTAAAGCCCCGTTGCGAGTCATGCTGGCCGGGCATTGTGACCAGATCGGTCTCGTCGTGCAATACATCGACGACGACGGCTTCGTCCATGTCTCGACCATTGGTGGTTGGGATCCTCAAGTTCTCATCGGACAGCGATTGACCATCTGGGGCACACAAGGCCCCGTGCTGGGAATCATCGCCCGCAAGCCGATCCACCTTTTGAATGAAGAAGAGCGAAAGCAGGTGCCGAAGATTAAAGACCTCTGGCTCGACATCGGTGCGAAGAATAGGGACGAGGTTTTACGGGTTTTGCGAGTGGGCGACCCGATCACGGTGGAGCTACGTTATCAGGAACTTCAGAATGGGCGTGCCGTTTCGGCCGCGATGGACGACAAGACGGGGTTGTGGGTGGTCATGGAGGCCCTTCGGCGGGTAGACCGCAGCAAGCTGCAAGTGGCCGCTTATGCCGTCTCGACGGTGCAGGAAGAGATCGGGCTTCGCGGGTCCCAAACCAGTTCGTTCAGTGTTGATCCGCATGTCGGCATCGCCGTTGACGTGACCCATGCCACCGATTGTCCGACCATTGAAAAGAAGGAAGAGGGCGATATTCGCCTTGGCAAAGGCCCCGTCATCTACCGCGGGCCGAACATGAATCACAAAGTGGTGCAGCGGCTGTTGGATACGGCTGCCCACCACGAAATTCCCTATCAACTGGGTGCTTCCGGCCGAGCCACGCCGACGGACGCGAATTCGATCCAGGTCAATCGCGCGGGTGTGGCCGCCGCGTTGGTCAGCATCCCTAATCGCTATATGCACAGTCCGGTTGAAATGATTTCGCTGGAAGATATCGACCATGCGGCCGACCTATTGGCCCGCTTTTTGGAGGAACTTCCCGGCGACGCGGAGTTTATTCCCTAATGGCGGAACTTGGCGTCAATATCGAAAGAAACATGCGTTTCGTGCCGTAAATTAAGGAACATTACGCAATCCTAAAATAGGTCTCGACACCCGCTCCGACACCTGGTACATTGGATCCATCAAGAAACGATACCACAATCCTCTTTACGAAACGGTGGCATCTGATGGCTCAATCTATTAAACTCCAGTCCGCTAAGAAACCCCGTGCCGACTTCCCTCTCTTTCCCCATGCCAATGGTCACTGGGCAAAGAAGGTCAAAGGCCGGATGCTGTACTTCGGTCCCGCGGCTAGCGATCCCCATGGCGACGAAGCCCTGACCGTTTGGCTGACAGAAAAGGATTATTGCCTACTGCATGGTAGCCGGCCGCCCAAATACAGTGGCGGCCTAACCATCGCGGACTTAATCGATCGACTCCTTAACTTCAAACGGCTGGCCGTCGAAAACAAAGAGTTAAGCCCGTTGACGTTTCGTGCTTGGTACAAAACCTGCAATATGGTCCTGAAGCAATTTGGGGGTACGCGGTCGGTGGAAAGCCTCGGGCCGGATGATTTTGACGCACTCTTTCGCGCCCAAATATCCGGCAAAGCGGTTAACACCCGCAATCAATATATCACCTACATTCGCGGCCTGTTTCGCTTCGCTCACAACGAATATCAGCGATACATTGCCGCTCCGCTGATGCTCGGTCAGTCGTTTCGTTTGGCGAAACAACCACGGACTGCACGGGGCATCAAGAATACCGGAAAGGTATTCTCGGCACAACAAATCCAGAAACTTCTGGGGATCGTGCATTGGCGATTGAAGGCCATGATTCTTCTTGGAATCAACTGCGGATTTGGCAACAACGACTGTGCAACCCTCACGTTTGACGCCTTGGATTTGATCGGTGGATGGCACAATCACTCTCGACCGAAAACCGGAATGGCCCGTCGATGTCCCCTCTGGCCGGAAACTATCACTGCCATTCAACGGGCCATCAAGACCCGCCGTGAGCCGCGCGATCCAGCCCACAAGAGCCTTGTCTTCCTGACCCGTCACGGTGCTCCTTATTGCCGATTCACAGATACCGACCGGGCTAATGCGGGAGGTGCGGTGGAGTGGTATAGCTCATTGGGCATCATCATGCGCCGGGCCTTGGATCGGCTCGATATGAAAGCGGGCAAACTTTCCTTCTACGGTCTTCGACATAGCTTCGAGACTGTGGCCGGAAACAGCAAGGACCAGATAGCCGTTGACCTTATCATGGGCCACGTCACTCCCGGAATGGGAACCAGCTATCGGCATGAGATTGACGACGAACGGCTGCTGGCCGTGGTCAATCACGTCCACAATTGGCTTTTTCCAGCATCGTCTGCGAATAGTTGATCCAGCCGGCCGGCTTGGATTCAGTACGCTTACGGCGTGGTGATGCGGCTGGAGCGGGCTGGACCCTACGCCGATTCTCAAAAACGGCAATATCGTCCGGGCCGATAAGGAAGCGAGGCTTCTTTGAACCCATGCCTACGTTAATGGCCGGCAAGTCGCCCGAACGAATCAGAGCGATGATCTTAGCCGGCGTCATGCACCAAAGCTCAGCGAGTTGAGGCGGCGTCAATTTGGCACGGGAAAAATCCATACACCGTTTTTACCATACCCGCGGCCCGTCTCCAAACTTGCCCCCGCCAACCGACGGTAAACCCTAACATTGCAAGCATTTGTGCTCGCCACGTTAAAGATACGACAGATACACTCAGGGGCACTACTGTCGCATAATCTCCTTGCGGATCAACAACTTCGGCAATTCCTGCGTACCATTGCTGTTACGGCGGATACATCGGAACTTTTTTATTCCCTGTCGGCTAACAAGGTAAACCGTTTTAGATCGAGGCAGATAGGAGAAAATCAACTCGCACGGATCGGTGCAGCCCACCATGGTAGCCGCAACGTACCCCTGGACATGCCTCCCATACCGGCAGGCCAGATAGGTCGCTGACACAGCCACCCGATCCACAGATAAAACGCAGTCCAAAAGGTCGCACCGAAAACCCTGCCAGGTGACTTGGCGGTCGGCGTGGATTGTTTGGCAACTGACAACACGCCTACAACGCTCTGTCTGTTCATGTCTCATAATCTACCTCAGTCTTATCAAGTCTCGATGTTTTACAAATAGATGTACGGCGACGGGTCTCTTAGAATGGGTTAATCGTCTCGGTTAACAAGAATGACCGAACCGTTGATTGGTCCAAACACAAAGATGGGAGTCCAATAAATTGCTTGACCGGCAGATGGCCGGAGTCGATACCCGCCCCCGCCGGATAGTATCTGGTTAGGTCACGTCCTTTTGAATTGGTGAATAAAGCCCTGGCTTGGGCCAAGGAAGCCGATCCTCATCCAATAGGCCGATCGGAAAACGAGAAGAGGAATTTCGCAAAACAGAATCCTTGACGTGAGACATTGATGCCCTCCGTAGGTGCAGGAAAGCCCGCCGGTTCTGCCACAGTACCGGCGGGCAACAGCCCGAGTAATCGACTGGGAAAAAGTATACAGAATAGCACTATATCTTAGCAAGCCCCCGCTAGCAAAAAATCTAGCGAGTCCGTAAGTTCTACGGGAGTAGGACTTGCGGAAT
>JBAWVO010000184.1:0-12846 GCA_037147235.1 Planctomycetota bacterium
GCGGTGCTATGACTCGCATGGCGGCTCCTGCTGGTCGTCGCGGTCCCATGCTTGCCGGGTGTTGTTCACGATCGCGTTAAAGACTTCCATGCGGTGAACTGGCACACCCGCCGGGGCCTCAATCCCGATCTTGACTGCGCCGGATCGTCGCACATCCAGAATCTTGATGCGAATGCTTCCGGCCATGATCTCTTCTTGGACTCTGCGCGAAAGTACTAACATGATTTTTCCTCCTTGAATAAGTGGTTTTTAATAAACGTCTTCCAGTGCCATAACCCCACATGTTGCGAGAATCACGGCGAATCCGATCGCGGCCGCGGCCTTGAAGTAATCGCGGTCGCGGAAGTAAATCTTGGCCGTGTAGATGGCCAATAAACAAAAGCTAAAGTTGAATAGAAAGCCAGACATTTCAAATATCTCCCGCAAGTTTCATGAGCCGGTCCTTGGCGTGAACCAGTTGGTCTGCCGTATTACAAAGAGAGAACGTGAAATTGCAAATCGCTGCTACAAGCCGCGGGATAATTTTTCCTCGGCTTCCACGAGATCGACGGCAGCCGCCAGCATGGCGATGCGGGCCAACTCGTTGACGCCATCCTCTGCCAGGCGTTTTGCCAGCCAAAGTGCCGCCGGCATGATCTGGCCGTCGCACTGAAAGCCGGCCGTGGCTTGGATGGCTTCGCGCCAGGGGCGGGTGGCCTCGTCGTAGTTGTCGCCACACAGCGTGCGGATCAACTGCCGCATCGCGAGCAGCCGGGCGGAAATCACGACCGTAGCTTCGGCGCGGGTCGCGGTCTTCAAGGCTTTCCGGGCCTTGGCAAGTTTTTGTAAGGTCATCGTTTCTTTCTTCTGGGGTTTGAGCCGATTAGCGGCATATATAGATTGGGTATTTGGTTCGTTACTGCTGGAGAATCACAATGCTGCGAGCGATCTTGGGATCGCGGCAACTGACCGCTCGTTCTGCTTTGCCCCATCCGACGCCTCGATCGTTGATCTGGTCGGATCGCACCCGGGCAACAGCATGGCCAGCAGGAGCATCGCGGGCGCGAGCAATCCCTTGGCCCGAAGTTTCGCCTTGATGACGGGCTCGGCACTGGGCTGCGGGCCGTCCGCGACTTTCGGGATCCCGTCGACCTTATTGGTGTGCGCTGCAAAGAACCGCTGGCAGGCCTCTTTGCTGGTCACCCGCCGCCGGCCGATCCGAATCGTCTCCAGCGTCAGGCCGGCAATGCCGACCAGCGACCAACGGGCGACCGTTTTCGTGCTCACTCTTTTTCCACTGGTCTGCCTGGGCAGCCATTCGGCCGCCTCCGCAAACGACAAAAGCGATTCCTGGATTGCATCAATCACGATTTGACCTCATGTGTTATCTCCAAACAGACGTTAGTTACCGGAATGTTCTGCACTGATTCTGAATATGCGTGCATGTTATCACGAATCGGATTCAGAGGCAATGGGCTAGCGAGTCAGAATCCTAAAGTTTTCTGATTCGCATAGCGATAAGGAGGTTCTGAAAAAATCATGTAATTTGGGTATTGACTTTTCATGGACATTCAGAGACAATTGAGCAGAGTCAGGTACACGAACACCAAAGACAGTGAGGTTCAAATGGCTGTTGTTTCACATACCGACAAGAGTCTTGGCGAAATAGAGGTGGATTTAACCAGGCTGGTCGAAGGCCTTTCGGCACTGAGAAAAGCTATGAAGGCGGCTGGTGCCAAAGAATTGGGATTCGACGGAGAGAAAGGTCAGGTGACCGGTCGCACGTCGATCCACTCCTTTATTGCGTCAGGGCAACTGAAGCTGAGAAAGCAAGTAGACACGGCCTACCTGAAGGGCCTGGGAGAAGACGCTGGGGCGTAGACCGAAATAGACCGAAACCCTTGACGAGTAGACGGAAACCCGGTACATTTGTGTGTACGAACGGGCACGAGTGTGCCCGACAAGAGGTGTGACTAGAGATCAGAAGTTATTGGCAGATAAGACTTTGCGATAAATGCTTAAGCACCCCCCCTTCCGGCTGTTAACCGCTGGGTCGTAGGTCCGAGTCCTACCCGGGGAGCTTTCGTGATTTTCGCGTATTTGCGCGACGATCCAGTTAACGCCCGGTGCCGAGAGATCGGCGGCCGGGCGTTTTGCATTTAACCCGCTTTTCTGCAAGGGTTTACGTCAATTTGCCGGTCTGGGGTGACGATCTCCGTTTCGAGAGATTTCAAATAGGTCGCGGTAGGAACCCCCACGGTTCCTTTCGGACCCCAGAATTTCGGCCCAAAACTCTCAGAATCTCTGGTTAACGACCACCCAGGAGTTAACAAGCCGGTTCCCGACGGTGGGCGGGAGGAACCTTGACGGCGAGGCCCGCCAAGAAAAAAATAGCGCAGCCGGAACTTCCCGTTCGCCTGTCGCGTCTAAACTACGTCATGGCGGACGGTTGGCTCTGGATTCCACAGGTCGCCGGCATTATCACAGAAATGGGGTTGGAGCAACACTTATGAAGGCATCATGCCATATTTTGGCCATAGTCATTTCCCTGGCCGGGTGCTCGCCTCTACTCGCAGCCGACGAGCTTCGACAATCTGTGGCCGGCAACGCCCGACATTCTCTAACAAAGCCCGTGGCGTCGTCTGGCTATATCCCATCACTGGCGGACATTCTCGCCACCAAGATCCGAGTTCGCTACCGGCGCGATCATCTCGGTGAGGTATTAACTGACCTCCGTGGGCGGACCGGGCTGGAGGCGGCATTTCCTCGTCCGCTCGACGGAGCGTTTACCTTCGACCTGATGGCCGACCTCCAGGAACGGATTCGGATCACGGAACGCCGTGCCACTGAGGTTCGCGAGCAAGTGATCGCCCTGAGCCACAAGCTGGTGGACGAACGCGAGGTCGCCAAGGCCATGTCGGTGTTCGATCCGGTTTGGGGGTCGCTCGCGCCGCGCGAGCAGGCCCGAGTGATTCAACTGCTGGTCGAACGGGTCGACTACGACGGAGCCAGCGGCAAGGTTTCGATCACATTCCATCCTAGCGGGATCAGAACGCTGGCCGACGAGCTGGCCGGCCAGAATACGGAGGGCGCAGCATGACTAGAAGCTTTCTTGGGACATAACGTCGTTGGCGTAGAAGGTTTCGTGGATACCGTTCCCCGGGGTAGCCGCTGCGCGACAACCCTGGGCTAACGGACATAACGCCGTTGGCGTAGGGAAATGAATGGGTGGCGGCGGGGTCAGGAGACCCGCGTCGAACCGGGGTGGTGTTCGTGCCGAAGGCCCAGCAGTTCATCCAGCGGCCAGCGTCCAGCATCCAGCGAATGGCGTAGGCAGTCGCCGAGCATCTTCACGGCCATTTATGGTTGTTCCCGGCGCAGCCGGTATTCGGCCCGTGCTTTAGCACGGGTTTTGGATTGGCCGCCATTCCCCCTACTTTCCAGACAATACCCTATCATACACCCGCGCTACCTCGGCGGCCATGCGCGCATCGGAAAAAAATTTGGCATGCCGCAGTCGTGCCTTGGTCCCCAGTTCGTTCCCGGAAACCTCGCGGGAAACAAACCTATGGATCGCCACCGCCAGGGCCGCCGGATTGGCCGGCTCGACCAACAGGCCCTCGACACCGTCGCGGACGGCCTCGGGCACGCCCGACACGGCACTGGCCACAACCGGCAGACCGGCGGACATCGCTTCCAGAACAACCATCGGTAGCCCCTCACCAAAAAGGCTGGGTAATACAAAAAGGTCCATTTGGGCCAGTTCGCCGTCAATGTCGCGGGCAAAGCCGGCCCAATCGATAGCTGAGTCCAAATTCAATTGACTGGCCAGTTGCCTGACATGGCTTTCATATTCCGGAGTTTCAAAACTACCCACAGCGCGGAGCCGCACGGGCAAGCCGCGGCTGCGGAGCTGGACCAGGGCTTCCAGCAGAATTTCCAGCCCCTTGCGGGGCCTAAAGAGCGCGACCGTGCCCAGCGTCCAGTCGGTTTTGGCCGGATCGCGAGTCGGTACGGCGCGCCGCGCCGGCACACCGTTGGGAACCACAAAGACATCAAAGCCCTGCTCGCGGACGTAACTGCCCACGGCTTCCGACACGGCGATCAATGCCTTCGCCCGTCGCAGAACAATCCGCTCGACAAGGCAGTTGATCCAATTGCGGAAACGATGAGTCGTATCGCAGGTGGTTGGACTGTGAACATGATGCACCAGCGGAACGCCCGTCAGCAGCGACACCATGCCACCGACGACCGCCGAACGGGCCGTATGGCTGTGAATCAGGCGATACCCCTCGCTGCGGATGATGCGGGCAAGTCGCCAGACAGGCGAAAGGTCGAATCGGTTCTTCATCGCCACGTCGTAGAGCGGTGTGTCCAGGCATTTTCGCATGGCAGCGAACTGGCCGCGTTTGAGGCAGGCAAATCCGGCGCGATAGCCGAAATTGCTCAATTGCTGGCCCAGCAGATCCTGCACACGTTCGGCCCCGGCGTAGTGTTCGCCATTGATGATATGCAAGACCGACGTCATGGCCACCTAGTTCTTGCTCGGCACGGCGGGCTTCTTCACCTCAAACACGCGCACGCAACGGGCCTGACCATCGAGAACGAGGATCCGTTTGTGATGGTCCGCCACAAGATCGACCACCGAACTGGTTCCTTCGGGACCGCACACCACGCCGTCGAACTCACCCGACCGCGCGTAAACCTTGACCCGCAGCGGATATTCCTCGGCGGTCACAAAACGACCGTCCGCGGCGATCGCGAGACGGGCCGGGTTGCTGGAACCGGCAAAATCCTCAACGGCCGGCGTTCCCCGCCCCCAATGACGTTCCATCTTGCCCTGGAAACTATACCCCTCCACACGATGATCTCGGCGATTGACCACATAGACTAAATCGTCCAGTCCCACCGCTAAACCAAAGGGGGCGTTGGTGCCGTTGACCGTCGAGGTGAAATGGCCGGGACTCGACTCGCCGAAGGATTCCAGAAGTTTGCCGGTCGAATCGAATCGCTGAATAACGCTCTGTCCCGCGTCGGCAATGAAGATATAGTAATCGCTGGTTGAAATGGAAGTGAATTGGGCTTTTTCGCCCAATCCCTGCCAGATGGCCACCTTCGCGCCGCCGGCCTCATAAACTTCCAGGTGATCGACAAAGCCCACGTAAATCCGCCCAGGCTCGAGGTGATGCCGATTGGCCACCGTCAAGCAGGTTGGCTCATAGGAGAGTGCAATCCGCATCTCCAACTCGCCTCGAGGCGAGAAACGGCAAAGCGACCTGTCACCGGCCACATAGATGCGGTCGTCGGCATCGACAGCCAAGGCCGAAACCTTCTTGAAATCGACTGCAATCTGCGCAGTTTGGCGATAATCAACCCTTGCTGGATTGATGGGTAGCGGCGTCTGGGAAGCAGTTGAGTCGCCATCCATGTCTGACGTGGCGAACAAACTTGAACTGCCCGTCGATGCGGCCTTCCGCACCGAAAACAACGTCATGACGCTCCCGACGGCCACCAACAGGCTGAGGAGAGAGACGACCATCGATAGCTTCGAGCGGACCATGCAAACTCCAACTCGGCCGGCGGAAGGCTGGATTGTCAGTCCGCCAAAGGGAGGGAAAGTCACCCAATCTTGTCGTTCCATTATTATCTTGGACCGCAAGAAATGTCAACCCTGCATTTGGGGTGGGGCACACTTCCACTGGTGGAGTGATGGGAACCATAGTAATTTTGGGCTTGCTAATTGCGTGGACATGGGTAAACTTCCCGCCTTTTGGTGATTTTTCACGGAGAGCAGCTTCGAGAATGCCGAGCAAGTGTCTGGTCGCAGTTGCGATGATTCTCGTAACGGTCCTGTCCTTATTTGCCGCGCCTGCCCGCGCCCAGTGGGTTGTCGAGCCGCCACCGATCGATCCGTTTGCGCAAGGGGTCCGCGCCTCCGCATTTACCGATACCGTCCCAAACAACAGTTCCACGCAGCCGCCATCAGGCATGTATCTACCTGGGCCGTCCAATCCGCCATTTTCTGGTCCGCCTCCCGTCGCAGCTCAGGGACCGCAGTTTCAGGATGCCATGCAATTCCAAGGACCGATCTCGGCCGTTGGCCAGGATGTTCCACCGGTCGGTATCAGCAACATGTCGGAAGGCCAGTCGCTAATTCCCACGGGGACAAACTCGATCTATCGATTTCTCGATCATCTCGAAGCCAATGGCGTCGCCCGCGGTTACTACCTGAACGATCAGCGGATCGTTTGGTCGGGCATGGAAGAGACCTTTGGTGCCGAGGGCATTATCGCGCCCCGGCTTCGCCAGCGGTGCGGCAATTTTGAATTTCTTATCGACAGCGAGTTCTATATCAACCAGCCGCATGACGCCAATCAACTAATGGATAGTGCGGAACGCCAGTCCTACGCAGCAAATTTTCGCATCAATCCGTTTGAGATTTCGCAGCTTGCATTGGTCACAAACCATGAAGACTGGACGTTCAAGATCGGAAAGTTTGTAACGCCCTTCGGCCGCACCTATTTTCCGCTCTATACCAATTCCCGCATGGACGCTCCCTATATCCGCACGGAAGCGATCCAGTGGCGCGAGACGGGCATCCTGGCGCACTACAAGTCTGGCTACTTCGTGGGCGATATCGCGCTGACGAATGGCATCGAGAACCTCGATACCAATTCCTCCAAGGCCCTGGTGGCACGCATAGGCCTGGAGTCGGACTCCTGGGCCGTCGGCTGCTCGCTCAAAAAACAAGACGGCAATGGCTCGGAAAGTCAGAAGGAGTTCGGAAACCACTATGGCGTGGACTTGATGTTCCGCAACGGTCCGTTTCAATTCTCGTCGGAATGTATCTTCGACGAATATGGATTCCGCTGGCCGGGCTTTGATCCGTTGAACATCAACTGGGTCAAAAGCATCTATTATCGCGACGTCAGTTCAGGACAACCGATGGCTCCCTGCACCGGCATCGGCTATTACGCGAATCTCGACTATGCCGGCGGTCCCTGGATCACGACGCTCAACTATGGTGAGTTCTACCCGATCCATACGGGGACCGCTCCCGATCAGCGAGTTCAGCGTCGAGGCATCATCAAGGTGGCCTATCGTGTCGCGGAGCCAGTGCAAGTCTTCTCCGTCTTGATGGTCGAAAACGGTGGCTACCTCGCCCAACAGAACGAATCGCGCAAGCCGATCACCGTGCTGGAAGGATTCCAGTTCACCTTCTGAGCGGCTGCCGGGGCTTGTATCCGGCCCCTTCGTGACATACGATAGCCTTGATTTCAACACTCTTGCCACAGCGAAGGAATGGACCATGCAAGCACTTTCCCTACGAAACATCGTTATTTCCGCAAGCCTAGCGATTATCTTGCTGACTTTGGCCTCCACCGCGATCGCTCAAGGGCCGATCGAAGCCCAGGCCATTGTGGGCGAGCCGTTTGGCGTCGGGGCCATTACGCTGAATCTGCCGGCCAAGATGTTGCCCGAGCCTCTTGGATTGGAGGGCGTGGGGCTGATCGAGAAGGCAGGCCGGGTGTTTTATCCGGCCATGCGTACACCGGCCCTGGCAAATGCCTTGAAGGAGTTTCTCCGGGAGGATAGTCCGCTGGCTGGTGGCGGACCGGTGCGGCAAGAAGTGGGCGGGATCCTGCGAGGAATCCTCGATCGTCCGCCTCGAACCACGATTTATTTTCTCTTCCGTGGCAACGCGCCGTTGAAATTGTCGATCCAGGCTCGGCAGTCGATTCCGCTGGTCGTACAGCCGCGGAACAATTCGGCCGCGCACCGCCGCCTGCTCCAAGCGTGGTGGCACGACTATGCCGCCCCGCGGCGACTCTTGCAGCAGAAACCCGATTTTCCTCCCCAGGTTGAAACGTACATGGTCAACTCGCTGGCCCGACGATTGAACCTTGTACTCCCGCGCGAAATGCAGGAAGAATCGGGCTATCGGCAGTTCGAGCGGGAGTTGGGCGCGCTGGCCGGGAGCGAAGGCATCCGCACGGCCATTGAGCAGGACCGCGTCCTCGGATTAACCGATGCCGCGCTTCCCGCCGACCAGCCTTTGCCCACCGCTCCGGACGTTGCTCCGCTGACGTTTCCCGAGCCGCCGCCCGGCCCTGATGGCAAACCGAACAATCAGCCCAAGATTGAGCCCATCGCGCGGCATGTACCGGCCGAGTTCTTCTATATCCGCTTCGGTAGCTTCGACAACTTCCTCTGGTTCCAGGATACGCTTGAAACTTGGGGTGGCGACCTACAGAACCTGGTTGCCATGCGCGGCTTGAACGATCAGAAGAACCAGCGGATTCAGACCCAACTTGTATTGGAGCAAAATCGGCTTTCCCGGATGCTCGGCGGTGCGGTGATTTCCGACGTGGCGATGGTCGGTACCGATCTGTTGATGCAGGATGGTGCTGCGATCGGGTTCCTCTTTGAAGCACGTAACGGCATGATGCTCGGTTCGAGCCTCTCCGGACCACGCGCCGCACAGGTCAAGCAAGGCAAGGCCAAGGAGGAAACGCTCAAGATCGAGGGGCAGAATGTTTCGTTTCTTTCCTCACCCGACGGATCAATCCGTTCCTATTACGTGGTCAGCGGAGATTACCACTTGGTGACCTCGTCGCCTGCGCTGGTGGCACGTTTCCTGCAATCGGCCAAGGGCGAAGGGTCGCTGGGCAATTCGAGGGAGTTTCGCCACGCCCGGAGTGTATTGCCGATCGAGCGCAACGACGCGGTGTTCATCTACTTTTCCGATGCCTTCTTCCGCAACCTCAGCAGCCCCGCCTACCGCATTGAATCGCTGCGCCGCCTGGAAGCCGCCACCGACATCGAGATCGTGCAACTGGCGAAGCTCAACGCGGCCACGGAAGGAAAGCCGGGCAGCACGATTGAGGAACTGGTCGACGGTGGGTTCTTGCCACCCGGATTTGGCCCGCGATCCGATGGCAGCCATGCCGTGATCGGCAAGGGCGAGGTTTATGACTCCGTTCGCGGCCGGCGTGGCTCCTTCATCCCAGTGCCCGACTTGCCGGTTCAGCAAGTCAGCAAAGCGGAGGCCAACTCCTACGCCCGCTTTGTTGCTTACGCCCAAGAGAATTGGGGCCGGGTCGAGCCGATGCTCGTCGGCTTGCAACACAAGTCGCTTCCCGGCAAGCGAGAGCAAGTGGTGATTGACGCCCGCATGTCACCCCTGCAACGAAAGCGGATCGAGATGCTTGCCAAGATTGCCGGCCCGATTACCAACGACCAACTGGCCGCCGTGCCGGGCAACATGGGCACGTTCGAGGCGAGCCTGCCGAACCAGCAAATATTCAGCGGCCTCCGCGACGTGGCTCCCCCCAACGAATTGATCGACGGCCGTTTCATGCCCTGGCTGAAGCTTCGCAACATGCTCGTCGGCTACCTCGGCTATCAAGGCGACCCAGGCTTCTTGCGATTGCTGGAACTGATGTTTGTCGGGCCGCAGGATGCCAACGGCTACAAACGAAGTCTCATCGGTCTGTGGCGATTGCAGTATGGGACGTACGCCCTCTTCTCCTTCCAACCGGAGGTGTTGGCCGAGGTGGCGGCACAGTTGCGTTTTGAACCGGCCCAACATCCGGCCCAACTGCGATTACACGTCAACGACATTTCCACCGCAAGGATCACGCCTTTTCTGAACAACTGGGGCTACGCCCGCACCCGGGAGACGGCCTTGGGCAACCTTCGCCTGATGCACTCACTCAACCAGCAGTTGCACGTTCCCGTGAAGGACTGCCGCGAGGCGGCTGAATTTCTCCTGGCGGCAAAATTGGTCTGTCCCTTGGGCGGTCAGTACACGGTCCGCGACATGCCCGCCGGCGAAAGTCGTTGGACCTCAACGAAGCTGGAGGAATTTCAGCCCCAAGGCGGCTTCGCGCCGCAGGCACCGCCGGGCTACGTTGCCCCGCCGCTGAATTGGTTCCGAAGCCTCGACCTACATGCCGCAGTGGTCGATAGGCTGCTGACCGCGCACGCCGAGGTGGTCATGCAGTTGCCGAAGTAGCCGCGCCGTTGACGGCATGGAACTCCAATGGAGCAAGCTTCCTCTGCCCGAGGAGCAATGGGCCTTGATGCTCGATGGCTAGGATTGAGCGGCAAGTTTCAGCAGACTGCATAGGACGTATGCAGAACAACGCGCATGCCCTCACACTCCGGCACTTGGCCGCTGGAAGCAAATATGACGATTCCAGCGGGCATCGTCCGCTGCAGGATAGTCGGTGCGGACGTGGGCACCGCGGCTCTCGTCGCGCTCCAAGGCGGCCTCGATCATCAACTGGGCGATGCAGATCATGTTCTGCAACTCCCAACCACTGGGATCGTCGAACTGTCGGGCCAAGACGTAGCGGCACCAATGTTTCACCGTCTGCTGGGCCTCGGCCAGCCCCTCGCCGTCGCGGCGGACGCCGACGTTGCGCCACATCAGGCTCTGCAAGGCATTGCGAATGTCGTCCAGGTTCAATGTTTCGCCGATCGAATCAACCTGCGGGTTATCGATCGGCAGTGCGAAGAAATCGTCCTTTTGTCCGAAGGCCTCGCATGACGCCCCTTCGCCCGCATGGGCACCATAGACCAAGGCTTCCAAAAGACTGTTCGATGCCAGACGATTGGCTCCGTGTAGTCCGCTGGAAGTGACTTCACCGGCGGCCCAAAGGCCGGGCAAAGTCGTGCGGCCGTCGAGATCGACGGTGATTCCGCCCATCATGTAGTGTGCCCCGGGACGCACGGGAATGCGGTCGCGGGTGATATCGAGATCGAACTCGGCACAGATGGCCGCGATACCGGGGAACCGCGACAACACGCGTTGCGGATCGAGGTGCGTCATGACGAGATAGACGTTCGGATGCCGCGTCTTCTCCATCTGGCTGACAATGGAAAGGCTGACGACGTCGCGGGGAGCAAGCTCGGCGCGAGGATCGTAGTCGGGCATGAAACGATGGCCATGACGATCGACGAGATGGGCGCCTTCGCCGCGGGTTGCCTCACTGATCAGACTGCGACTGCCACCGGCGATGTAAAGGACCGTGGGGTGAAACTGCATGAACTCGACGTCGCGCAGCTCGGCCCCCGCACGATAGGCCAAGGCTAAGCCGTCGCCGGTGGCCACGGTCGGGTTGGTGGTTTCGCGATAGATCTGTCCTGCCCCGCCGGTGGCCAGGATCGTTTGCTTGGCCCAGACGAGCGTCTTGCCGTGCTCCTGGTTCCAGACGATGGCGCCGCGGCAGATACCATGGAGTGTGAGTAGATCGATCGTGAAAGTCTTCTGCCAGACCTCGACGTGATCGAGTTGGACAACGTGTTCGATCACCGCCCGCATGACCTCCTTACCGGTGGCGTCGCCCAAGGCGTGGATGATGCGATCATGCCCGTGACCTCCCTCGCGCCCCAGGGCGAGGCGGCCTTCGGCCTTATCGAAGCGGGTTCCCCAGCCGATCAGTTCCCCGATCCGCCGCGGGGCTTCGCAGATCACCCGCTTGACGATCTCGGGATCGCAAAGCGAGCCGCCGGCCATGAGCGTGTCGGCCACATGGTCTTCAAAGCGATCTTCTGGGTCGATCACGCCGGCGATGCCGCCCTGGGCATGGGAGCTGTTGGAGTTTTGCAGGTCATCTTTCGTGATGATCAGCACCGAGAGCTTTGGATCGGTACTCAAGGCAGCGCGAACCCCGGCCAGCCCGCTACCGATGATCAAAACGTCCGTGAAATAATGCGGAACTCGCTTGGGACGGAAAGGAACGAGGTAACGTGGTGTGGTAAACTGCATCTTAACTACTTTTGTCCTGCGGTGGACCGGGAATAGGCACGGTAAAGATCGGCCCAATCGCTGGGTGGCTCCATCTGGCCGCTGTCGTGGACGTTGCGCATGTTGTCGGTCTTCGTTTGTCCGCCACGAATCTGCGTGCCGTGAGGATGCAAATCGAGGTTCTTCAAAAACTCGTTGTAAGCCTTTTTGGCCGCCTCGCCCTCGTTGCCGGGCTGTTGGGCCGAGTCTTTCAACTTCTTCAGGTTCTCCACAAACTTCTGCCCTTCCTCTTTGGTCCAGCCAAGGCGATCCAATAACTCCGGCTTCTGCTTGGCCATCTGGTCTTTGAGATGCTCCAAGGCCAGATCAACCTGCTTGTTGGAAAACTCGATATTGGCAGCGTCGGGTCCACCCTGGGGCTGCGGAGATGCTGCGGCCGGATCGCCTAAACTGCCGGACTGGCTGCCGCCGGCAGGAAGCCCGGAACCTTGGTTGCCAGCCTGCTTGGAGGACTGAGTGCCTGATTGGCCACCGCTGGACTTGTTCTCGCTTTCAGTCGAATTCTGCGCAGAATCGTCTTGGGGCTTTTGCGAGTCTTCCTTGGCCGTTGGATCGTCGGCCGATTGCTGCTTTTCACCGTTCCCCTTGCCCGATTCCTTGCGCGATGAACCGGTGCGATCCGTGGAACGAACGTCTTCGCCGGCTTTCTTGCCGGTGGTGCCTTCGCCACGTTCGTCGGAGACAGAACCACCTTCGTCAGCCGGTTTTGCCTGAATAGAGGCCGGACAATCATCGACTCCATCATTGTTCAGATCTGCGACGGTGGTGCTGCATCCTACGGTCCAGGATGAGTCCGATGAAAGAGTAAAGAATATGGCGGTATTGCGTATAAGACAGCTTTTAGAAATGGGCAGCTTGCTGCTTTAGCTGCTCCTCCAGGTAGAGGTGGCTCAATGCTTTGGATAAGGCAGGACTGGTTAGATAAATACAATCTTCCTTGGCCGAAAACTCTTACTGAAACTCTTTCAATAGCAAAAACATTTGCTGCAAAGAATCCTGGTGCACCCGATTCTCCACAAGGTTTTGCTTTTCCTTTGACTGCAGTTATGGGA
>JBAWVO010000185.1:0-12819 GCA_037147235.1 Planctomycetota bacterium
GATAAGTTCAAGGGCGAATTGCAAAAGGCCAAGCCGGAAAAGGCCGTTGTCAGCGATGTCTATAACAAGCTGGCCGCGGGCCATGAAGGACTGGAGTTGAAGTGGTTTGCCAATTTACGGACTGCGCTGGGAAGCT
The DNA here is from genome assembly GCA_037147235.1 of Planctomycetota bacterium. Lineage (GTDB taxonomy): Bacteria > Planctomycetota > Planctomycetia > Pirellulales > Thermoguttaceae > JANXQG01. Next base: position 137 of record JBAWVO010000185.1, read on the forward strand.
ACCTGCCCGTGGTCGACTCGGTGGGCAGCCCAGACCTGGAGGCGGCGTTCAAGGGCCAAATCGAAGGGCTGACACAGCAAATCAAGTCCTTGAGTCCCCACCCGACGACCGAAGAGACCCAGAAAATTGCCGACCGTCTTCTTTGGCTGGAAACCGCCCGACAAGTACCGGAACTGGTTCGCGAGATTCGCCAGCGATTCTCCTCGCCGAACTTTCATGCTCAACTCAGCGGCGAGTTGCTCAGCATGGGTATCGGCGGGCCGATCGATGACGTCGCGCCGATTGACGACGTGATTTTGAAGACGACGGTTCATGGCACGGGCCGTACGATAGGCCAGACCAAGGCATCCTTGACGCCCAACCCCACCTCTGCCACCTTCGATGCCGTGCTGGAAGCGATAAATCACAGTACAACCGTCGGTCGCAACGGGCCGGTCTGCATCTATTCGACCGGCGAGACTTGCTTGAATGCCAGCAAGCGATTGTGGATCGACGAGGCGGGTTTGCACGCCAGTCCGGCCCAGGCCACCGCCCAGGTCCACACGACGATCAACGACATCGTATCGATCAAAGGCCGCAAGTTCGTGGAGAAAATTGCCTGGCGCAAAGCCGGCAAACAGTTGGGTAAAGCCGAGGCCATCGCCAGCCAACATGCCGCTTCCAAGCTCGGTGCCCGCGTTGACTCCCAGGCCGATCCCATGATCCAGAAAGGTAACGAGCAATTTGAGGCGAAGGGGCGAAAGCCGCTCGACGAGCGCCGCGCGTTTCCTCGCACATTGAACTTTGAAACGCTTGCCGCCGCCTTGGAGATTCGTGGCGTGGGGGCCCTGGAATCACAATTGGCCGCGCCTTCCGCCCCCCCGAAGTTGACCCGACCGGCCGACATTTCCCTCTGCATCCACGAGTCGATGATCAACAACATTACAGAAACCGCCCTCACCGGAATGCGGCTGAGCGACAGTATGGTGCAGCGGGCTTTGCTGGAACTCTTGGGACGTCTGCCCGAACAGCTCAAGCCCGACGAGAACAAGGAGCCGTTCATGATCGTCTTTCCTCCGGAGAATGCGCGGGTGCAGCCGGTCACGGTCTCGTTTGTCGATAGCGGATTCACCGTCACGCTCCGCGGCCAGGAGTATTTTGTAGGGGAGCAGCGGAGGCCGGGCATGAACATCACGGCCACCTACAAGTTTGTGCAAACGCCGGAAGGCTATCGAGCGGTTCGTCAGGGCGATTTGCAAATCTACGGATTCAGCCAGGTGCCCGGTGCCAAGCGATCGTTGCGTCAGCAGGGCATTTACACCGTGCTACAGACCAAGTTCGGTAAGGTTTTTGGGCCGGACATCAAACTTCAGGGCTTCAAATTCAACAGTGGCAAGTTGGCTGCGGCCGGACAGTTCGTACCGCAGGAGATCATTGCGCAGGACGGATGGATTGCCATCGGTTATTGTCGCACGAAGTCCGATAACGCAGCCACGGCCGCGAACGATTAGCGTTTGGCCGAAGAATGAACCAGACCGCAAAAGAACGCAAAGAACCTTGTTGTGGCCGGTCTCCGACCGAGCCACGCCCCCGACCGTAGGTCTCCCTTTCGCCGGGAGACCTGCGGTCGGACGTTGAACGCAAAGGATAGAATCTTTCTTTTCCGCCCTTTGTGTTCTCTCGCGGTGAATACGAAAATCTTGCCGATCCGGCATGGTAGTGCAAGGCGACTCTCGTCTATAATCCCGCACTTTGTTCCCGCGGTAGGGAACGAGAATTCGTTCTCAAACCCGTTGAGCTGATGATGGCCGGACAAGGACGTCCGCAAGCATCGCAGAATCATTGCCAAGTGACCGAGCCTTCCCGCGCGGCCCAACAGTCGGGCTGCGCAAATATGGGTATTCGGCTCTTGGCAATCGCAGTTTTCCTGCCGCTGTTGCTATCCTCCCTCTCCCGTGCCGACGATGCGATGATGATGGTTCGCATTGCCTGGGGGGGTGGAAGTGAAAAACTATGGGAAGGCTCCATCGCCGTCAGCCAAGGGATCCTTTCTCAGCCGCGGCCGTTAGGGATTGAGGCCGACGAACCTGGCTCAATGTGGTTGGAGGATGGCCGGTTGCTGATCCGTCAGCGCTCGCCGCGAGCCTATGACGGCGTTGATCTCATCGTCACTGCCCCAGCCGCCGATGCCAAGCTCATGGTACAACTTACCGCTTCGAGCGATTCGCAGCGGGGGCCGCAGATCGAGGTTCCGCTGGCCGACATCTCCAGCGAGTTCCGCAACTTGCAACTCGACAATCAGCAGAATCGCCTGCTGGTCCGCCGCTCACCGGGCGATTCGCTCCTGGTCCGCATGTCGCATCCGTCGATGGTCTTCCATCCCGGCGAGACGATGCACTTTGAGATCATTCCGCATCTCCTGCCCGTGGCTGCGGACACTCGGGTGCAAATCAAGGCTCAGTTGCTCGACGGCCAGCAGCGGCAGTTGTGGTCCAGCGCGCAGGACGTGCGGGTCGGCAGCGGGGAACCGATTCCGCTGGAACTCACTCTGCCGGAAGACGAAGGTGTCTACGACATCGTGATCACGGCCCAGCAGAACGGTGGCTGGCCGCGGGCACTACGTCAGTCATTGCATTGGAAAAAGGCGATCGTCGAGCGCCGAGTGCAGCTTGTCGTCATCGCGCGGCAGCAGCCTGCGGTCAAATCCGGCCGAGAACTGGGCCCGATCCTCGAAATCGACCCCACCAGTTCCCGCTGGTGGGAAAAGGTCAAGTTGCCACAGTTGCCGCAATTCTCCCGAAAAATTAGCGGCCCTCTGGGCAATGGCATGCGTGAGACCGTCCATCACTCGCTGGGCGACGTCTCGCAGCTCAAGCCGAGTGCCGCGTCGCCCGACGTAAGCTGGGAGGCCTATACGCTGAGTGTCAGCCCGCCGGGAAAGCCTTATGTGTTGGAGGTCGAGTACCCTAGCGACGTGCCCCAGACCTTGGGGCTAAGCATCCTCGAAACCAACGCCGCGGGCACGCTGGTGCCGATCGGATTGGACTCGGGCATCGACGTCAGCAACGAGGCCGCAGTCGCGCCGCACTGGGAACGGCATCGTCTGGTCTTCTGGCCGCGGACCAGTTCGCCGCTCCTGTTGATCACCAATCGTCGCCAGCAGTCGCCCGCGGTCTATGGCAAGATCCGCGTGCTGGGCGGCTGGGAACGATTGCCAAGGACCGATGCGGCCAAGGACCGTCCAGCGCAGCGGTTGATCGCGGCCTACATGGACCGCCCGCTGCTGCCGGAAAACTTCTCGGCCGAAGAAGTGCTCGATACCTGGAGCGGGCGGACGCTGCAAGACTGGAAGACATTCCACCAGGCCGGCACGAGGCTGTTCGACTATCTACACTACGCCGGTTACAACGGACTGGTCCTCTCCGTGGTCGCCGACGGCAGCGCGATCTATCCCAGCCAAGTCTTTGAACCGACGCCGCGCTACGACACAGGCGTCTTCTTCGCCAGCGGGCAGGATCCGATGCCGAAGGACGTGCTGGAAATGTTGCTGCGGCTTGCGGATCGCGAGAATCTGCAACTGATTCCGGCACTGGAGTTTGCCGCGCCGCTGCCAGCCTTGGAAGCGATTCGTCGCCGCGGCGGCAGCGAGGCGCAAGGATTGGAATGGATCGGCGCGGACGGCAAAACCTGGTGCCAGACCTATTCCACTTGTCGCGGCTTGGCTCCCTACTACAACACGCTCGATTCACGAGTTCAGGAAGCGATGCTATCCGCCGTGCGGGAACTGGTTCGGCGTTATGCCGGCCACACGAGCTTTCGCGGCCTGGCCCTGCGGCTCTCGGCTTACGGCTATGCGCAACTGCCCGGTCCCGACTGGGGCATGGACGACGCCACGATCGCCCGTTTCGAGCGCGACACCGGCGTGCAGGTGCCAGACAGCAGTGTAAGCCTCCCTTCCCCCACCGGGATAGGGGCAGGGGGGGAGGGGGACCCGCTTCAAAAACGCTTTGCCGCCCGTGCGGCATTCCTCACGTCCGACGAGCAACGCGGGCGTTGGTTACAATGGCGGGCAGCGGAGTGCCACAAGTTCTATCACCGCATCCAGGAGACGTTGGCCGCGGCGCGGCCCGAGATGCCGCTCTACCTAGCCGGGGCCGAAATGCTTGCCGGCCCGGAAATCGAGGCTGAGCTTCGCCCCAAGCTACCGCGGCGTGCGTCGCTGGCGACGGCTTTCCTCCATGCGGGGATTGATCTCCGCCTCTTCCGCGACGACGCGCAAGTCGTGCTTCTGCGGCCGCAGCGGGTTCTGCCGACCACGCAGCTCACCGCTCAGGCCATGGATTTGGAACTGGCTCAAATGTCGGAAGCCGCCGTCTTCTTTCGCAGTCTGCCACAATCGGGCAGCCTGTTCTTCCATCCGCCGCAGGAAATCCGCGTCCCTTCCTTCGATCAGAAAGTGGCGATCAAGTCGAGTTCTGCCCTGCTGCTGACGCAAGCGGTTCCTGCCGGGATGCAGAACCGGCAGCGTTTTGCTGAAAGCCTTGCCGCGCACGATACGCAAATTCTGATCGACGGCGGCTGGATGTTACCGCTGGGACAGGAAGAGTCGATGCATCGCTTCGCAGCCGCCTACCGCCAACTGCCGCCGGTCCATTTCACCGATGCGGAAGAAAGTCTTTTGGGCCAGCCGGTCGTCTGCCGTTGGGCCACCTTGAACGGAAAGACCTATGCTTATGCCGTGAATACCACGCCCTTCCCGGCCGTTGCCCAAGTCCGCTTGGCTGCTTCGCCCAACTGTACGATCTCCGACCTCCGCACAATTTGTGGTGCAGGCGTCTCGCCTGCCCTAGCAGCCGGGACGGCCGCACCCCAAAACCGTGCGGGGCACCTGAAAAACGAGGGTGACAGTCGGTCGTGGGTCGTCGAGTTGGAGCCTTACGGTCTCGCGGTCGTGGCCTTTTCCGAGCCGGACGTGAAGCTGATTCAGCCGCAAGCATCGTTGTCGGGCAATGTTGTCGAGTCGATTGCGCAGCGAATTCGCCAACTCGGTGCCCGAACCGTCGCCCTCCGCAACCCGCCGCTTTTGAAAGTCCTGAACAACCCAGGTTTCCAAAACAAGCCCCGCGAAACGGATCCCGTTCCAGGCTGGGCCATCTCGAAGCGGCTGGGAGTTTTCATCTCCACCGACACCACGCAGGGACATGAGGCGGCTCTTGCGACCGAAAAGGGTTTCATGCCGGCGCAGTCGGCAAGGATTTCCAGCGACGGGCCGATCGCTTGCCTGGTAAGCCAGCCATTCGCTCCGCCCGGCACCGGCCGGATCACGATGTCGGTTTGGCTGCGGGTGGCCGATGCCACGCACCAGCCCAACTTACGGCTGGCCATCGAAGGCAAGCTAGTTGGCCGCGACTATTATCGTTACGCCGTCCTCGGCCAATCGCCGAGTCCTGGGCAGGATGGAAAACCTCTTGCCACAACCTGGGGCCAATACATCGTGCAGTTTGACGATCTGCCGCTGGACGGCCTTTCTCAGATGCGCGTGCGCGTGGATCTGATGGGTGCCGGCGAGGTATGGGCCGACGATGTGCAACTGTTCGACCTAGCGTTCAATGAATCAGAGCTGCGGGCACTCTACAAACTGCTCACGCTGGCCGACATGAACTTACAGAACGGCCAAGTGGGCGATTGCCTGAAACTCTTGAATGGCTATTGGCCGCGTTTCCTCATGCAGAATGTGCCGTTGCCGCAAGCCGTACCCGCGCTGGCCTCAAAACCTGCCATCGAGCCATCTTCCGACGACATGCCCGTCGAGCAATCCTCCAGTTGGACCGATCGCGTGAAGGACGTTTTGCCCGACTGGCTACGGTAAGGACCGGCGCACCAACAACTGTCGTGTTTTGCGCATTCGCCGGGCGGGGGCTGACGGCACACGGAGTGTGCCTGCTACTTTTCTTGCGACACTTATTGATGCGCCGGTCCTAAGGTGATGGGGCGCAGTCGATGGATTGGACCTATTCCAGCCATCCTGTTCCGGCCATCTCTTGTCTCCTCGGGGTTCCCAGAGTAAACTACGATTGCGCTGGCTGTAGTTGTCGAGATAGGCGTCCCACGACTCTTGTGCCCTGAACCGGAAGGGTCTGGGCGTTTAATTTGACTCGACATAGCGTAGTCGCGCACGCCGCAAGAGGGGTTTATGAATTATCTACCTGTGTCCTGGCATGAAGGGATGTTCCTTCGTCCGCATCATTTTCAGGCGTCGGACCGCCACGGATTTGAGTTCGCCCAGACGTCGGAGAAGTGGGATCATCCCTGCAATTACGGAATTCGCACTCTGGAGCTTAGCGACGGGGCCATCGCCCACTTCCAGTTCCAGGTCAATGTTTGCCACGCCCGAATGCGCGATGGTTCGCTGGTGGAATTGAATCCGGGCCAGGAGCCGGACATTGTTGACCTGCAAGCGGCTTTGACTCAGGCTGCGGAGGTCACGGCGTATCTGGCCATCCCCAAGCTGAAAATCGGCAGCCAGAACCTGGCGGAAAAAGGCGCGGCCGGCAAGTCGCGCTACGTCCAGGACAACTTACAGGTCCAAGACGAGAATCAAGGGGGGGGCGATCAGGAATTGCAGTTCCGCAGGCTCAACGTGCGGATACTCCTATCGACGGAGGATTCGGGCGGATACGACCTGCTGCCGCTTTGCCGTATTCTGCGCAGTGGCGGCGAGGCCGCCGTGCCCTGCATCGACCCGACCTACTTTCCCCCCATGCTCGCGATCGACGCTTGGCCTCCCCTGGGCCGAGATATATTCCGCGAGATTTACTACCTATTGGGCAATAAGATCAGTTCTCTCAGTGAGCAACTTTCGAGTCGCGAGGTCAACATTTCCGGCCTCGATCCTGGCGATTTGGAGCGGATGTTGTGGCTTTCCGAACTGAATCAGGCCTATTGCACATTGCGCGTCTTGGCGTTTGCCCCGGGCGTTCATCCGCTCCATGCTTATACGGAGCTTTGCCGCATCGTCGGCCAGCTTTGCTTCTTTGGCTCGCTGCGTCGCCCTCCCGAGATTCCAGTCTACGACCACGACGACTTGGCGACGATCTTCCGCTACATCCGAGACGAGATTCACCTCTTGCTGAAGTTGATTCCGACGGGCGGATACGTGCGGCGGGATTTCGTGGGCGAGGGTCTGGGCATGAAGGTGAGCTTGGAGTCCGAATGGCTAGGGAACGAATGGCGATGGTTTGTCGGTGTGCTGCGACAGAATCTCGACGAGCGCGAATGTGTGGCCCTGCTGGAACAGCGGGGCTTGAATTGGAAACTGGGAAGTGCCTCGCAGGTCGATGAACTGTTTCGTCTTGGCATTGAAGGTCTGCGATTGGAAAAGCTGGCCCAGGCGCCCCAAGCCCTGCCGCCGCGACGCGACTGGCTCTATTTCGAGGTCAGCCGCGATAACGCGGCCTGGAAAGACGTGGTGCGAACACAAACGCTGGCCATGCGGTTGAAAGAATCGATGATCGCCAACCGGAAGGAACTCCAAGGAGGGACGAAAATCGTCGTCTCCTTGCCCAACAAGCAGGTCGTGTTGCAGTTCGCACTCTTTGCCGTTCCTAATCCCCAGGGCCGATCATGACTCCCGCATTCAGCGAGATCCTCGATCCCGTTTTTCTCTACGTGATCGATTTATTGGAGCGCATCAATCAACATCGCGCTGCGGCCGTTGCGATCGAACGCCAGCAGGTTCGCAGACGCCTGGACGAAGCCCTGCAGAAACTGGGCGGTCGCAGGGAATCGGTGCTTGCCGGCCAGGCATTGATCTACTGGATCGACGAAATGCTGATCCTGACCGACTGGGAAGGTCAGGATTGGTGGAATAACAATAAGCTTGAAACGGAGATCCTGGATACCAACAACCGATACCGCAATTTTTTTGTGGATGCCAAAGAATCTGCCGGACTGGCCGACAAGAGCGCGCTGGAAGTCTATTATCTGTGCGTGGCCTTGGGGTTCCGGGGCCTCTATCGCGACCCCAAGTCCGATGATTCCATGAACGCCCGGGAAATGCTGCAACTCCCGCCCACGTTGCAAGAGTGGCTTCAGCAGGCCTACGCCGGCATTCGACTGGTGCCCCCGCCCGACTTCGACGGCCAGCGCGAACCCATCGAAGGCGTCTATCCCTTGGAGGGACCGGTCACGCTGATCTGGGCCTCGTTCTTCGGCCTGATTTTGCTGGTGCTCGCTACCGTGTTCGGATATCTCTATTTTCACTTCCCAAAATAATCGTGTTGAGCGGAACATGCAATGAGTAACTATTTGCGTTGGCTTTTAGAATGGGCGACCTATCCTCTGCGGGCCTTGCTCTACGCCCCCGCTCGGATCATCGGCGGATCGCGCCGTCTGGCGGGTTTGTCACTGCCTTTCCAGGTCGCACTTCTGACGCTCTTCGTCTTGGTTCTATCCGTCGTGATCACGGTGATCCTTTTTTGCCGCATGCAGAACGTGACTTTCCGACAAGCAAAGCTCAACTATGAGTTTTGGGTCATCACCTCGGTCCTCGTTCTCCTCATTCCTTTCGTACTCTACAAAGCCCTCTCGCTCTGGCTGGAAGGCCCCTCTTCGCCTTATCCCGAGATTGACCGTGCCTGGAATGCCGGAATTCGAGAACTCCAGCGCAAGGGACTGGACCTCCGCCAGATCCCTCTGTTTCTCGTTGTCGGATCGGCCAGCGAACAGCAAGAACGGGCAATCTTCCAGACTGCGGGCATGGAGTTTCTTGTCACGGGTGTCCCGCAGGGCGATGCCAGTCTTCATTGGTACGCACATCAAAATGCCGTTTATGTCGTCGCCAGTCAGGCATGTTGTCTGAGTGGGCTGGGCCGAAATGGTCCCAGTGCGCCGGAATCGCGGTTCCCTCGACAGGAATCACCGGGCGCGCCCCTTCCGGCATTCGATCCCCGCCAGACGATGCCCGTGGGTGGAATGTCCAGGCCAATGGCACCCGACCCTTCCGAGGCATCGGCTCCCGTTCGGCCCCAGGATCAGGCTCCGTCGTCGCCCCAGAAAACGAATGATATGCGTGGCACGATGATGGATCCGTCCATGTTCCGAAGTGATCCCGGAGGAAGACCTGCCCCCGTCTCGAATATTCCGACCGACAGGAACTTCTTCATCGAAACGCAGAAGCAGTTCGCTTGGCTCTGCCGCTTGATTCGTCGTTCGCGTCTACCCTATTCGCCCATCAACGGCGTCTTGGCCTTGCTCCCCTTCGGCAAGGTGCAGTCGGGGCAGCCGGGGGTCAGGAATGCTTTGGGCGATGCCTTGCGCTATGATCTCGAACAGGTTCTGGCCTCGCTCATGATTCGCTGTCCCGTCACCGTGCTGGTGACCGACATGGAGGAAGAGCCTGGCTTCCGCGAGTTCATCAAAAGGATGATTCGCAGCCAAGGCCAGGAGTATGTCAAAAAGTTTCGCTTTGGAAGAAGTTTCCCTCTGGCGATCCCCGCCACTCCGGAGCGCGTGCAAAGGCTTGCGGCCCACTTAGGATCGGCGTTTGAAGGCTGGATCTACGGCTTCTTCCACGATGAGGAGTCGATCTTGCGATCCGCGGGCAACACCAGCCTTTATGCGTTTCTGAGCAAGATTCGCCAGTCGGTCAGAAACTTGGGCGAGATCTTCGGCGGCTTTTCTAAGTTGCAACCGAAGGCCACTGGCGATGCCGTCTCGTCTCCCGAGGTCATTTTCTTTGCCGGGTGCTATTTCGCCGGCAATGGTAAAACGGACGAGCTACAGGTCTTCATCAAGCCCGTTCTGGAAAAACCGATCGAGCAGCAAGAGGAACTCGAATGGACTGCCGCGGCACTTCGCGAAGATCGCCGCTACCAATGGCTGGGGCTGATGGTTTCGGCGGTCGATACCGTGTTGTTCTTCAGCTTTGTCGCCGTGGGAGTTCTTTGGTGGATGGGCTATAAGCCATCCTGGTTTTAACGAAGATCTGACATGAGCACCGAGACGCCCGATTGCGTACGACTCATTGAGGAGTGTCAGGGACTGGTGCGAACGCTGGCGCAACAGGTCCGCGGCAAATCGCCTCCGCATGTGGAATTGGATGACTTGATCGCCTACGGCCAAGTGGGGCTGGCCGAGGCCGCCCGGGACTTCGATGCCTCGCGCGGCCACCGTTTTTCGACCTTTGCCTACTATCGAATTCGCGGCGCAATTTACGACGGCCTGTCGAAACTTTGTGGGCTAAGTCGAGGGCATTATCAGCAGATTCGCGGTCAGCGCATGGCGGGAGAAGTTTTGGAAGAAGACGCGGCGAAGCCCGCGAATCCCCCTGCTCCCGCCCAAGATCGCGATTCCCGTTGCTTCCGCGATTCGAGCCGCGATCTGGCCGTGGCTTCGTTAATCAAGGCGGTCGGTTCGTGCAATGACGCTCCGGACAATGCCCAATCCGACGATGCACGCGACTCTCCGCCTGCGATGGCAATCGACAAGGAAATCAGTCAGATTCTGCACCAACTGGTGAATTCCCTTCCTCAGCAAGAGAGCGAACTAATCCGAGCTACCTACTTTGATGGGCTGACGTTGCAAGAAGCGGGACAGCGCATCGGGATCAGTAAGTCGTGGGCAACTCGGCTTCATGCACGAGCCTTGGAGCGGCTCGCCCGCTCGCTGAAGGTACTGGATTTGGTTTCCTAACCCGGATTATTCAGAGTCGATGGCCTACCCGTGATTCCTACTCAACCAACCCATCTCGGAATCGTCTTCTCGCTAGCGATTGAAGCCGGATGCTTCGTCGATACTTTGAGCCAGGTCCGCATGACCCGCGGCGATGGTTTCATCGTAAGGCAGGGACGACATAATAATCGGGAAATCGTGCTGGTCGAGTCGGGACCGGGTGTCCGCTGCGCCGCTAAGGCCGCACATGCGATGATCGACGCCTATCGACCGCAACTGATCGTTTCGACCGGATTCGCCGGCGGCCTGAATCCTCGGGTGCGGCGACAGGACCTCGTCGCGGCGACCTCACTCGCGAACCTCCAGGGCGGCGTGATTGCGCTCGACCCCGCCGCGCTGGTTCCCTGGCTGGCGGAAGTGCGGAACCTTCACCTCGGACGGTTGCTGACCTTCGATCGCGTGGTCCGGCTTCGCGAGGAAAAGGAACAACTAAGCCACCAGCACGATGCCCTGGCGGTCGACATGGAGTCTTTTGCCGTGGCCGAAGCTTGCCGAGATCGAGCCGTTGATTTTCTGGCGATTCGGGCCATCAGCGACGCGGTTGACGATGAGCTTCCGCCCGATATTGGAAAGCTGCTTGCGCAGAAGTCGTTTGCCGGCCAACTCGGTGCCGCGTTGGGATCGGTTTTTCGGCGCCCCGCCGCCATGAAGGACCTCTTTAACCTTCATCAGAACGCTCTGGCGTCATCCAACCGTTTGGCCAAGTTTCTGGGGATGCTGATCGGCCGACACTCCCGAGGGATCGACAGGTAGAGGAAGCAAGTTTTAGAGCATATATCTTCAAGTCTGATGGAATGTCAGGCTGGAAAGCCTGACGTACAACGCGTCTTCGCGGATCTCCGCCACGATCGCGCCGGGAAACATCCGTTTTCGCGGCCCGTCCGTGGATTGTTTCGTAGTGGCCGAAATCATCGCGGCCAACAATCCCCATTCGGCAAATCCCATCGCCACCAGCGGCCAGCCTTGTTGACGCCAAACCTCCATCAGCACCTCGCGAACCAGATGCAGCGGCTGTGCGGCCAAGATATTCAGATCCAAACGCACTTCATCCCGTCCGACGTGGCGTAGACATCGCTGGGCCACGTCGCAAACCATTACGTCAATCAACGATTGTGACTCTCCGGCCAGTTCGCCCAACCGCAGCAAGGCATCCACGATCGTTGGGTTGTAATGAGCGGCCAAGCGCGGTAGAAGTTCCTTCCGGATCCGGTTTCGCGTGAAACGCACGTCATAATTACTAACGTCGGTGCGGAAAGGTTGTTGACGATCGCGAAGATACGCGGCCAGTTCCGCACGGGCCGTGCCTAGCAGCGGTCGCAGGAGCGTTGCCGGACCGAGCCGCCGTGAGCGCGACATGCCGCTCAGGCCGCGGATACCCGTGCCGCGAAGGATGCGATGTAAAATCGTCTCGGCCTGATCGTCGGCCGTGTGCGCGGTGACGACAAAGCGTGCCCCCAAACGCCCGGCCATCTCTTCCATCGCGGCATAGCGAACACGGCGAGCGGTGGCCTCGATCCCCTGACTGCCGGCCGTCGGATCGACCGTGACCGTTGCAACTTCGCACGCCAGCTCCACCTGCCGGCAAAGCTGTTGCACAAATGCCTGATCGGCATCTGAATCCGCACCCCGCAGCTTATGATTCACGTGGGCGGCGATCAACCGGCCCTCGCCTGGCAGCTTTAGGGCAGCCAATCCGCGGAGCAGTGCCACGCTATCGCCCCCCCCGGAAACCGCCACGAGGACGGTCAAATCTTTCCAGTCCTCCGGCGGCCATGACGCCGCTAGGCGGGTTTCAAAGGGATAAAGCGGTGGTTCTCGTTTGTCGGACATGACAATTTCGTGCAAAGAGTACTTGGGGCTTAGAGCTTAGAGCTTGGAGCGTGGAGCGTGGAGCGTAGAGCGTAGAGCGTAGAGCGTGGAGCGTAGAGCGTGGAGCGTAGAGCGTGGAGCGTAGAGCGTGGAGCGTAGAGCGT
>JBAWVO010000186.1:0-12723 GCA_037147235.1 Planctomycetota bacterium
TGCGCTCTCCCCACCCTACAATTATTCGCGTTCCGCACATGGAACCGGAAGAGCCAGTTTTCCACTACTTCGTTGCCTCCAGCGGTGAGAGGACCGATTCGAGGAAGCGGCCACCGCTTTCGTACCAACCGTGGCGTGTAAAGCGGCACCAACTCAGGTCGACGAGGAACCCAAACCAGTCGCCGCGCGGCCCTTCCAGCGAGGCGATCATGCGGCGGTAGGGGAGCGGCTTGGGATGATAGAAGCCCAGCCCTCGCTCGGAAACGTGCTTGCCCACCACGACCACGCCCTCGCCGCAGGGAGTTGCGTTATCCTCACCCACGGGCGTCAGGTTAATGAGAGAGGGGAAGGGATAACGGGTCTCACGCCGGCGTTCCGTGATCGAGACTTTGGGATAAAGCATGCTGAGCAGGCCCCATACTTGAGTGCGAATTTCGTTGGTTTCCGCACCTTGCTCGGGCAAGAGATCGATCTGGGGATACGTGAGCGCAACATGCGAATCCATAATGAGTGATCCTTCGGCCGTGCGGCCGGTTGGGAGCAACGAATAAGCTCGGAATGAATGGAGTCAGACGAAGAGGAGAGCAATCGGCCGGCAAACCATGCTTGCTCCGAAAGCAGCACCAAGAAAAACTTAGGTCAAGTTTTTGGGCTTGTCAAATGCGCACACAGAACTCATCCTTTGCCGACCCGTGCCGTGAGTGAATTTAGGTCATTTCCCCAAGAGTATGCAGCGTTTCCATCGCGCTCCCTCAATCATTTCGGCGATTTTTCCAGATGCCGTTATTCTAGCACCAATCATTGGTGCGGGAAACCCGCATTGAGACGCATTGAGACGCTTCTTCGCTCTGCCTTCTGATTGCCTAGATAAACCTACCGCTTTTCCGGCATCAAGTCGATGACCACCAACTCGGGGCGACAGAGGAAACGCAACCGCGGCGCATCGCCGCGTTCCATGCCGGTACCACGAGACACCAAGAGCCGACCTCCGCTCGGCAATTCTGTAAGACCGGCTGCCCATCGCCGCGGTATCCGCGACAACGTGCTTAACGCCCCGATGATTGGCAGCCGGACCTGGCCACCATGCGTGTGGCCCGCCACCAACAGATCAGCCCGCACCTTACCCAAGGCAAAATTCGGACAGTGCCCCAGCACCAAGTGAAAATGCTCCGGATCGGCTGCAACTTGCGTTGAGGTGTCGTAAGACGCCTCCAACGCGAGGCAAGTCAGACGCAACCCGCCACCCAGGTCGAATGATTCGTTCACGGAAACCGCGGCGAAATCCAAACCGCGGAAGATGTCCGTCCAACTGGTGCCACTATCTATGTTCCCTTGTATGGCGAAGACACGTGCGTGGGCCGCCAGATTCGCTTCGCGCAGCACCGTGTTCAGCTCGGCGCGAAGTGCCTCCCATTGCACGGGCGCAACCTGGAGGTAATCACCGGCCAACAAGACAACATCCGGTTGCGCTTCCGCCACGCTTTGGATCACTCTGCGTTCGTATGGACCAATGCGGTCCGTCTGGAGATCTGCCAGCACCACGATGCGACACGGCCGGCTCAACTTCGCCGAAGTGATTTCCACGTGGGAAACGTCAAGCCACTCGGGCTCGATCAGAAATGCGTCGATGGCGATCATCGCAAGGGTTACGGCCAAGGTGGCGGTGGCAAAGGACCAGCCTCGCCGCGAACGCCAGAACACCACGGCGGTCCCGAGCGAAAGCACAACGCCATGCGCGAATACTCCCCAGGCGGCTAATCGAAACAAGACAAAGCGGTCCTGAGCAAGCAGCATGGCCGTCAGAAAGCCGGCCATAGCCGCGGCAGCCGCGAAGACGCAGGCCGCCACAATGCTTCTCTTGACTCGCAACCGGTGCAAAATCGCCACATCGACGATAAGCATCACGGCGTTGAATAGCAGCGTTGTTGTCATGAACATTAAACGTAAACCGAGACATCCTTGGGACCGGGTTTCTGTCGCCTCAAAACCCGGCCAAGCAGCTTTCTGGCCTACTTGCTCATCCTGGCCCGTTGATCCATCTCGAATTCCTGCTGTAACTTCATCGCCGGGGCGGCCGGGGCAGCCTGGTTGGTTCCGGGAATGTACAATGCGAGATTGCGGTCGAAGTCGAGCGTGAAGCCGTAGTCGACAATCCGCACCTTCTCGCCGGTGGCGCCTGCCGCCACGCTGATCTCCCAGCGCAAAATGCCCTTGGGACGCTCCGTACGGACGTAGAACTCGTCCTTGCTGAGCGGATCGCGCAGGTCGCCGAGCTTGATGCGAACGTCGTTCGTTCGATCGCTATAGGGCAGACGCTCGAAGAGGCGGACCTCAGCCGGTTGGTCCTTGTAATTCTCCAGCACGAGCCGATATTTGAAGCTCAGCTCGCGGTTGCCGCCCTGCACGTTTTCCGTGCGGCTGGCCAACTCGCGCGCGGCACGCAACTGCGGATCAACGCCAAAGCCCACCACGAATGTCTGCCCGCGGGCCACCGTGGGAATTTCACTGCGGCCCACGAAGCGGCCATCCAGGTAGACGGTGATCGGCCCGGAGAGCAAGTCTTCCGGGCTGGTGTTGATCAATTCGGCCTCGCGATAGACGTAGTTGGTCAGGACCGGCGTGGCCACGTAATAGAAGCGGCCCTTGAAGGCCGTTTGCAGGATGCGGACCATCTGCTGATCGGATCGGCTGGCGAGGTTCACGGAGCCGGCAAGTTGGTAGCTCAGGCTGGGGCCGGCGGCCGCCTGGGAATTGTGGCTTTGCATCATGTTGAGCACATCTTCGCCGCTGGCCAGTTCCAGGGATTGCAGGTCGTTGGCCGCCGTATTGACCGTCCAACTGGAGGCGATGTTGTCGGCCAGCGTGACCGCGTTTCGGTTGAAGACCTGAGCCTCCGACTGCCGGCCGCGGATGGCGTGAAGTTGCTGGGCCAGATCCGTGGTACTGAGCTTCCGGCCAGTGTCTCTGGCCAGACTGATGGGGAAGGGGGCCAGCCCCATTCCCGCCGCGCTGAGGGCCGGCGAGGCGGTGGAAAGCGTCAGCGTCACGCTGCTCCAGTCTTCGCCGGTCATCTGCTGCACCAGGGCATTGCACTCGACGGCCACCTCCTTGCCTTCCTTGGTGGCACGAAAAGCGTAAGTAGGCGACCAGCCGCAACTGCCCACCAGATAGTTCAACTGCACCTCGCCTGCACCCGCCGCGCGTTTTTCCACGAAGAGCACCGCTTCGCGAACCGTGCGCGTAGCACCTTGGGTCAACTCCTCACGCTTCCGCTCGGAAAGCACAAGCCGCTCGGTCAACTGCTTGGTTTCTTTCTCCAAGGCTAACTGATCCTTGGCCACCGCAGCCCGCTGCTCGAAAGAGAAGAGGGTGATCTTCTGCAAAGCGACCGCGTCGAGAAATCCTCGGGCCAGGTCAGTTTTGGCAGTGGTAACCGTGAAGGTCTCCATCTGGTCGAGATAGGCGGCCCGCTTGGCGAGGACTTCCTGGCCTTTCTTATTGGCCCGCATGGTTTCGTTGATTTCTTCGATGGCGGCGTCGAGTTTTCGCACTTCCTCACGGGGTTCCTGCCCGACGGCACGCGGGCGGAATCGCACGGCTCGGACTTCCACGCCCTCGCCCCCCTCGGCGTACAGGCTGTTGGCGACCACCTGTTCGGGCAGATCGGCAACGACGATCTCCATGGCTCCCTTAGGCCCTTCCAGCGATACGGTTCGGGTAACCAGCGCTTGGCCGCGGTAGAGTGTTACACGCGCCACCCGGCTGTTGCCCGGTTCCGCGGCATCAGCCACGGCCGGCACGGCCAGCGATATCCACGAACCGAAAACAGCCACACAAGCAAGTCTGACAATTCTAAGACGGATCGACATGACATAAACTCCTAATAGTTGGGTTTCGAGGACGATAGTTGAGTTTCAACACCGACCACTACTATAGGTTTTTCCGGTTCTGAATGCAAACGTGGCGGGACGAGCGCAGCCTCACCCAGAGGCCGTAGGGTGCGTGGAGCGAACCGGCCGGGAAATGTGGGTTGCGCAACAGGAATTCGTGTCAAAGAGGTGCTTCACGGCAACTCCTCGCGGCACTCGTATTCACCTTGTTCGTGGCGCACGAAGGAGGAATCCGTGATGCTGCCCGCAGTGGCGAGGACGAAGCTCCGCCACTCTTCCTGCGTCATCGGTGATGAACCAACCGGATCGACGGTAACCTGCACTTCCCGATCCGCATCGGCCTTGCCTATCGGCAGAGCAATGTTCAGAATACCATCCGCGCTAACTCGGGAATGAACGACCATACGATTCATACTTATCCTCCAGATTCAGCCCGCTTGCTTTTCTGAAACCGTTCACCGATCGGGAATGTGAACGGCTAAGTACTGTCCAACATTAACTCCGCGCAATTTTGTGGTGCGGCCGTCGCGGCTGCATGCGCAGGCGAGACGCCCGCACCACAAGTTGAAGGTTGAAGTTTGGTTTCCTTGGCGTTTCCCTGTTCCACTTTCTTCTCGGTAATCGTAATGTAATCGTAATCGGGGGGTACGGGTTTCTCAAAAATCTCTTTGTGCGGCACCTATCGTTTTCGTAAAACTTCCGGAAAACATAGCACCAAACGTTCGTCGCTCCCTCGGCCTAACAAAAAAAGCCTTGCGTAACTCTTTGCTACACAAGGCTTTCTGAGGGGTGAGTGACGGGGCTCGAACCCGCGACCACCAGATCCACAATCTGGTACTCTAACCAACTGAGCTACACCCACCATGCAGTTCCAATTAACAGGATACTATAGCTGTTTCAGGGCCGCAAGTCAACCGGGGGGGAGGAAGGAAAGGACAGGAGGGGGCCTCGTTCTTGCACATAAGTCCTCGAGCGACCCAATCCAGCTAAATTGACAAACCACGGGTGGATGGGGTCGCCGTGGAATCGATTACTGCCCCCATGAAACCACTCTTTCGGCTGCATGGCTTGATCGTTTGCCGGAAAGAACCCATAATGTTCGTTGGGGGAAAATATGGAAAATAGCAAAATTCGTTCTGTCCTGCCTATTGCGGTCGCTTTCGTCCTATTTGCGGGCGTTTGCTTTCATAGTTTGGAAACGGCCGGCGCAGCGCGGAAAAAACCGGCCGGCCCTGCGGGAAACCCAGACCTGACTCAAAGCACTCCGGCGGACATCGGCAAACCCTACAATCTCGGGCCAACCGGGGCACAGGGCTGGATCTACGTCGAAAGCGGCATGACGGAGAAGAGCCGGCAGATTTTGATCACGGAGGTCGAAAAGAACTCGCCCGCCGACGGCATCCTGCAAGTGGGCGACGTGATTCTCGGCGTTTTCGGAGAGCCATTTTCCGAGGATGCCCGCAAAAGTTTCGGCCGGGCGATCGGCGAGGCGGAAACCGAGGTTCGCCAGGGGATTTTGAAGCTGCTCGTGTGGCGCAAAAGCAAGCAGCAGGAAATCGATCTGAAGTTGCGCGTCATGGGTGCCTACCGCGACACGGCCCCCTATGACTGCCCCAAGTCAAAGAAGATTCTTGAGGAAGGGTGCCGGTTCATCGCCAAGAATCCGAGGGCGGGAGACAGGTTCCTCATCAACCAGTTGGCCTTGATGGCTTCGGGCAAGCCGGAATACCTGGAAATTGTCCGCAAGACAGCCCTGGCCGTGGCCGCCGGCGTGCCCGACGTGGAAACGCTCTGGAAGAAGTCAACAGGCGATGGCATGCACACCTGGGGGTTTGGTTACACCAATCTGTTTTTGACCGAATACTTTCTGGCAACCGGCGACAAAACCGTCCTGCCGGCCATTCGCGCCTACACAGGTTGCATCGCACGAGGGCAGGGGCGGTTTGGTACGTGGGGACATGGTCTGATCGGCGCATCACCAAGCGGCAAGTTGCATGGCCCCGTCCCTCCCTACGGTCCCGTGAATCAGGCCGGCTTGCCCGGTTTCGTTTCACTCGGTCTCGCGGAAAAGTGCGGCGTCGATGACCCGGAACTCAAGCCGGCCCTCGAGCGGGCCAACCAGTTCTTCGGCTACTATGTCAACAAGGGTTCGATTCCTTACGGCGAGCATCGGCCGACAAACCAGTTCGACGAGAACGGTAAGAACTCGATTGCTGCCGTTGCGTTTGCCGTCCAAGGCAAGACCTCGGAGTCGCGTTATTTCGCGAAAATGGTGACTGCTTCCTATGAAGGTCGCGAATGGGGACACGCCGGCAGTGCTTTCAGCTATGTGTGGGGGCCTTCCGGCGCGAACTGCGGTGGGCCAAAAGCAGCGGCAGGCTTCATGAAGGAGCTGCGCTGGTATTATGACCTCTCGCGGCGTTGGGATGGCTCTTTCGTCTTCACCGGCAACGGCGGCGGTGGCGGTGGCTCGGAAGCCAGTTACAACGGCGTTTTCAATGCCACGGGAAGTTTTCTACTGGGCTATGCCCTGCCGCTGAGAAAGCTCTACATTACCGGTCGCGATGCGGATGAAAAGGGATGGCTGACGGCTCCGGAAGTGACCGAAGCCATTCAGGCTGGCGGCGGCAAAGGGATTTACGATCGCACCGACGTTGAGCACCTCATGAAGTGCCTGGGGAGTTGGGCCGCGCCCGTGCGAGTTTGGGCCGCCGGCGAATTGGCCAAGCACCAAGAAGAAGACCTGCTTCCCCGCTTGATTAAGATGGCCGAAGGCGACGACGCCAACGCCCGCGTTGGCGCGTGCCTGGCCTTGGGGCAGCTCAGGCAACGCGCGGCCCCCTCGCTGCCTGCCTTGGTCCGCTTGCTCTCGCACGACGACCGCTGGAGCCGCGTTCAGGCGGCCGATGCCCTGAAGCTGATCGGTGAGCCGGCCCGAGCAGTCCTTCCCGAAATGCTCAAGATTGCTGCCCGCACGGATGAAGGCGAACTCATGCAGTTTGGCCAGGGTGGTCTGGCCTATGCCCTGTTCTATCCGGGCGGTCCCACGGCCGGTTCTCCGGGCTTGCTGGCAAAGTCGATCGACGGAATCGATCGAGAATTGCTCTATCCGGCTGTGCGAGCCATTTCTCGGAATCCCGACTCGCACGCGCGCGGCTGTCTGCGATCGACCTACGAACATCTCACGCTGGACGACGTCAAAGCCCTCGCGCCGGACATCATTGAATCGATCCAGGAGATCGCGCCGGCCAACGCCATGTTCTCCAAGGGCATTCGCATAGCGGGTGTTCAAGTGCTGGCAAAATACTATGTCGAAGAAGGTCTTCCCCTGAACATGATGCTCTGGAATCTGCCGATCTGGGGTAAAGCGGCTACCCGCAGCGCAGTTGCCGAGGTTCTGAAGCATTATCGCGGGGCCGCCAAGTCGCTTCTGCCCGAGTTGAAGAAACAAGGCTTTCCACCCGACGTGATTGCCGCAATCGAAAATGACGCGAACCCGCCGAAATTGATCAGCCTGGAAGAGTACTTGGACAAAGGCAATAAGAAGAAGCCCTAAAGAGAATTGAACGGAGATTTTATGAGACTGCATGTAATGAACACCGACGAGCTTCAGCGAATCCACGAAGCCACGTTGGATATCCTTGAAAATACCGGTGTCTGTTTCAAAGACTGCGACGAGGCGACCGAGTTATTTCTCAAGAACGGCTGTCGCGTTGACGGCGGTCAAGTCTACATCCCGCGAGGGTTGTTTGCCGAGTGTGTCCACCGCCTGCCGAACCGAAACGACCTGAAGCTCTGCGTCACCAAGCTGGGCTTCTCGGACTCTCTGGGGCTGCGGCAGGGAGAGTCCCACGTGGGCGTGATCGGCAATCCGTACTACCTCTACGAGCACGGCAAGGGCCAGCGCGATCTTACGGAGACCGACGCCGACGATAAGTTCCTGCTCATGGACAGCCTTCCGAATTTGCAGTTTGATTGCTGCGTCACGATCAACGCCAGCCAGCGGAAAGCGGGTACGATCTTCCCAGACTACCAGAAGACCGAGGTCTGCGCGAACTACCTCCGCCAGCGACTTCAAAGTAAAGCGAGGAAAGGCGGCAAGAAGCCTGCAATTCATGCGAACATTCTTCACGGGCGGGAAGATAACTCGCGGATTCACAGCCCTCGCATGCTGAAGCCGTTGGAGAAGATGGAACTTTTGCGCCATGCCATCCTTTATGGCCCCGGTGAGACCGAGGCCATGCTGGCGAAGGACACGCCGTTGATCTGGTGCAACCCAATCAGCCCGTTGCAATATCACCCCGACCAGGTGCGGGAGATTGTTGGCGCGATCAAGGAGTACGGAACGAACTGTTACTTCATGTTTTCGCCGGAGGTCATGCTCGGGGGGACCGGCCCGGTGAGCATGGCCGGTGCCTTGGCCCAACATAATGCGGAGGTGATGTGCGGCGTGATCCTGACGCAGCTCCTTGCCCCCGGCACGCGCGTGATCTATGGTTCGGTGTCGGGAGTCATGGACCTCCGCACGGCGGATATTTCGCTGGGCAGCCTCGAATCGATCGTCTTCAATTCCAGCGTAGTGCAATTGGCCGATCTTTATGGTCTGCCCTGCCGGGTGCAATTCGGCAACTCCAGCGCGCGGAGCGCCGGCGTCCGTGCCGCGGTGGAGACGGCCTGGGGCCTCCAGATGGGCATGGCGGCGGGTGCGAACCTGGTGCATACGGGCCTCTTGGACTCCACCTTGATGCTCAGCCTGGAGCACCTGGTGCTCATCGACGAGCTGGTGAGCCAGATTCGCAGCGCAACGAAGGCCGCCACCGTCGACGCCGACCACTTGGCCCTCGACGTGATCCGGCAGGAAGGCCGCCCGGGGACCAATTACCTGGGCCACGATCATACCCTGGAACACATGAAAGAGGCGATGTACTATTCCGATTTCACGGGGCGGACGGTAAAGTCTTACGAAGACTGGTACGATCTGGCGCACGAGAAGGTGCAAAAGATCCTCCGATGTGGCCGGGAGGATGCCGCGGCGGACAAGGCTCTGCCGGATCGCTGCGCCGCCGTGGAGGCGCGGCTGCGAGAGGATGATCGCACCTGGCGCGCAGGGCAGGACGGCTGGTGGAAATTCTACGTTCAGGATCTGGTCTAGGCGCAACCACGATTGGGTGGGGCTCGCAAGCTCGGGGCCCACCCTACCTCTCCACGTCCGAGACTTGGTTTAGAAAGCATTCCCTATCGTGATGAAACTCAAACCGTTGGTGTTCTTCCCACCTTGCCTGCTGTTGGTGCCGGCAGTCATTCTCAACTTTGTCGCCCCCAGAACATTCGCCAATACCCTGGAGAGTGCCTACAATGCGGCACTGTCCGGTTTTGGTTGGCTGGTTTCTCTGCTGGGTGTGGTCATGTTGCTGGTCTGCGCCGTCGTGTATGCGTCCCCCTTTGGCCGCGTCGTGATTGGCGGCCCCGGGGCAAAGCCGCTGCTCAGGAAATGGAACCTCTTCGCAGTCGTCGTCTGCGTGAATATCGGCATCGGCATCCTTTTTTGGGGTCCCATCGAGCCTTTGAACTACCTGCACAACCCACCGGTGAGTTTGGGGATCGCGGCGGATAGCCCGGCGGCGGCCACCTTTGCGATATCGACGGTTTACTTGCACAACACGGTATTGCCCCTTTCGTTCGCCACGCTGGTGGGCTTGATGTTCGCGTTTGCCTACTACAATATGCGGCAGCCCTTTACGCTGGGCGCGCCGCTAGCACCGTTGATCGGACGTCACAGCCGCGGAATCGCGGGCCAACTGATCGATGCCGTCTGTCTTTATGCCCTGGTTGCCGCCATGGCCGCCTCGCTGGGTGCCTGTTTGCTCCTGCTCGGCGGAGGAATCCATTACTATCGCGGCATCGAAGGAAAGCCTTCGAGCCTGCTGCTGGGAATCCTTTGCGCGGCCATGGTCATCGCTTACGTCGTTGCGGCAATTACGGGGTTGACCAAGGGAATCCGCATTCTCGCCAATATCAAGACCACGCTCTTCGTCCTGCTCCTTTCGTTCATCTTCTTCTTCGGGCCGACTCAGTTCATTCTGGGCAACGCGGTGGAAGGCCTGGGAAACTTCTTGACCCATTTTTTCGAGAAGGCCCTCTTCACCGGTACTGCCGCCGGCGACCCTTGGCCGCATAATTGGACGCAGATGTACATGTCCGCGTGGTGCGCCTGGGCACCGCTCAACGGCCTCTTCTTCGGACGCATCGCGTATGGCTACACGGTGCGAACCTATCTGCTCTTCAGCATCCTCCTGCCCGCAATCTTCATGGGCATCTGGATGGCGATCATCTGCGGGGCGACCGTGAATTTGGAACTCACGCAGAATTCGCCTTTATGGGAAGTGGTCCACACGCTTGGAAATGGACGCGTCATGTATGCCTTCATGGAGCATTTTCCTTACATCCGTTTCATCACCCCCGCGTTTCTTGTCGTCTGCTTCGTATCGTTGATCACCGTTTCAGCCGCCGTGACTTCCACCATGGCCGGCCTCTGCTCGACCGGCGTTTCACCGGAAAGTCCCGAGGCCAGTCCGCTCTTGAAAGTCTTCTGGGGATCGCTGGTTGGTCTCGTGGCCTGGATCATGATCACCTTCGTCAATGTCGAAGCCATTCGTGACGCGCTCCACAAAGAGCGCGACGAGCTTGACGGCATCCGCATGCTCTCGAATTTGGCGGGCGTGCCGACTCTGCTGCTTTGCGGGGCGGTCGTGGTCGCCGTCATTATCGTGATGCAGAATCCCGCGAAGTTCGACCAATTCAAAGAGAATTACGATGAGGCCGGCAACCCGCTGCCGCATCGAAGATAACCCCAAACAAGGAATAATCATGAACCTGCCGATCGAAGAAATACGCCCCATGGGATTAGCGACTCGCAGCATCCACTGCGGCGAAGGGGTCGATGCCCAAACCAAGGCGATTCGCCGCCCGATCGTGATGGCCAACAGTTTTGAACTCAACAGCACGTCGGAGACCCTTGCCGAATCGTTTGCCTGGGAGAACACCGATAAGTTCAATTATCCGCGCTCTCGACACCCCAACGCCCGCTATCTGGAAGAGCGTCTGGCGGGCATGGAAGGGGGTGAAGACTGCGTGGTCTTTGCCAGCGGGATTGCGGCGGTTTCCGCCATGTTCTTCACGCTCCTCAGCGCGGGCGACCACGTCATCAGCTCACGGGTTTGTTACATCGGCGTCCACGGCTTTCTGGTAGAGCATCTCGGCAAGCGTTTTGGGGTGCAGGTCTCGCTGGTCAACACCGACAATCCGGAGGAAGTCCGGGCCGCACTGCGGCCGAACACGAAGCTGATTCACGTCGAAACGCCCGCCAACCCCACGACCTGCGTGAGCGACATTGCGGCCATTGCCGCCATTGCCAAGCAGGCCGGCGTGCCTCTCTCCGTGGACAGCACCTTCTCCGGGCTGGTGATGCAGAATCCGCTGAGTCTGGGTGCCGACCTGGTCGTGCATAGCCTGACGAAATACGTCAATGGCCATGGTGATGGTCTGGGTGGGGCGGTGATCGGCAGAAAAGACGTGATGACGCAGATTCGCGATGCGGGCAGCGTTCATCTGGGCGGTACCATTAGCGCCTTTAACGCCTGGCTCTTGATGCGCAGCGCGGTGACCTTGCCCATGCGCATGAAACTGCACTGCGAAAACGGCTTGCAGATCGCCCGCTTTCTGGAGTCCCATCCCAAGGTCAAGTTTGTTCGCTATCCCGGACTAGAAAGCCATCCGCAGCACCCGATTGCCAAGCGGCAGATGAGCGGCTTCGGCGGAATGATCAACTTTGCCCTGCAAGGCCCGCACAGTGCGTACTTCAAGTTCCTTGCGGGCCTGAAAGTCATCACCCATGCGGTGTGTCTCGGCCATGCAGAGTCGTTGGTGCAATTCTATCCCCAGCAAGGCAATCATCCGGAGCTTGGCGTGCTGAACTATCCCGAGGAGATCGGCGAAGGGTTCTTGCGGCTGAGCGTGGGATTGGAAGACGCGGAGGATCTGATTGCCGATTTGCGGCATGCGCTGAGCGATTTGCCGGTTTAAGTCAATACCGGTTCGTGTCCCAGGAATTCCCATTGTACTTGACCTTCCTTTGACTTCGGATAGAATAATCCCGTCGTGAAGTTTGGGCGATGTGGGAGTCGCATTGCCAACCGTGCAAAGGATTGCGGAAAATGGCTTCTCTTCCGTTGGAGGGTGAGACATGGTATCGCAAGTTTTCGATCCTGAGATGGCACTGAAGCAGTGTTGCGACATGCCGGACGTACTCCAGGAGATGATTGCGTCTTTCCTCGACAACGTGGATAATCTATTTTCGCAAATGCGAGCGGCCTTGAAAAAGGGCGATCTGGTGGAAGTTGGCCGGCTCGGACACCAGACAAAAGGAGCCGTATTGTTCATTGGCACGGAGTCGGTAAAAAAGGCCGCGCTACGCGTGGAGCGATTCGGCACTTCAAACGACGGCACCCCCTCCAAAGTCGAAGAAGCCATCGACGCACTTGAGCAGGAGTGCCTTGCGTTGAAAACCGCGCTGATCGCTCATCCGCTGACCGCCGAACTGGAAAACATGAAGAAGGCGGGGCTCTTCCAGTAGCTCCGTTGGGTTGCGATGTGGCCGTAGGGTGGGACGATCGCAGCGAGCCCCACCGTGAACCCGCCCTGTTGTGGCCGGTCTCTGGCCGAGCTTGTTGTGGCCGGTCTCCGACCGAGCCACACCGCCGACCGAAGGTCTCCCGCTCGCCGGGAGACCTTCGGTCGGGCGTTTCGGCGGGGTCAGGAGACCCGCGCCGAACCC
>JBAWVO010000187.1:0-12669 GCA_037147235.1 Planctomycetota bacterium
CGTCATTCGTCATTCGTCATTCGTCATTCGTCATTCGTCATTCGTCATTCCCCCTTCGTCATTCGTCATTCGTCATTCCCTCCCGACTGCTCTTGCCAAAAATCGTGTCCTCGATTACTCTCCCGCCATGTCAATCTCGGGAAACCACCACCGCATGGGGGGCAGTGGGACGGGTGCGCTGCGCAGGGCCGCAGTTTACCTCGGGCTGGCGGCGTTTCTTGCCTCCGGATGTGCGGGAACTTCCCCGCAAATCCCACGGTTGGTGGAGTCCGCCGATCCACTGCCTTTGCCGATCTCCGAAGATGGATTACCTCGCGGTAATTCCGTGAAATTGGCGAGCTATTCGACCAACTCTACGCCGGCTGCAACCCTGGCCGCCAAACCGGCGTTCGATGATGGATCGTATCGGCTCCCCTCGCTCAAGCTGGCCAGCGATGGCCCAGCGCAGCGACTCTTCTCGCCGAACAACGATGGCCCCTGGTCGCCCGACCAGGCCGTGCTGCCTTGGGCCGAATTCCACGACAACCAGGTCACAGTACACAACATCCGCAATTCCGACTACCGCTCGACCGACAACTACACGGTGCGGCTCCACAACAAGACCTTCGACCTTTGCAAATTGACCTCGGTCGATTTCATCGTCGTGCCGTTCAACGACAACCCGGCAATCGCCCACGTGATGATCAGTTTCGGCTTTGAGGACAAGGATTACTTGGTCAGCTCGGTCGAGATTCGCAAGCGGGCCGGGCAGAAATATAGTGCCCTGACCGGTTTCTTCAACCAGTACACCATCATGTATGTACTGGCCGACGAGCGCGACGTGATTTGGAAGAACACGATCGGCTTCCAGCAGGAGACCTACCTCTACCGTACGAAGGCCACCCCCAAGCAGGCCCAGGAGATGTTCGTTGACGTGATGCGGCGGGTGAACAAACTGGTGCGCGAACCGGAGTTCTACAACACGCTCACGAACAATTGCACAACGAACGTCCGCACGCACGTCAACCATCTCATTCCAGACAGCGTGCCGTATGACTATCGCGTCCTGCTCCCCGGCTATTCCGACGAGTTGGCCTACGACCTGGGGCTGCTCGAAGTGAAAGGTTCGTTTGAAGAAACCCGTGCCGCGGCCAAGGTGAACTACAATGCCTATCTCTATCGTGACGATACGGACTTCTCACGGAAGATCCGTGGGAAGTAGTGGGCTGCGGGTAGACTGTAGGGTGGGACTCGTTTCACTTTGGGATGGTGAAGAAGGTTGGTCAGCTAGACGAAAGTAATCTGACCTAGACCCCATTCAGCTTGCTGGATTTCGCAACAGAAGCTATGTGCCCCCCCTTCCCGGCCTGCCGACCAAGGCCTATGGTTAATTGGAGCGGAAGTCGGTCGGATGATCGCCGGTCGGGTCTGAAGGGGGCTCAGTGGCTCCGAGTAGGACCGGGCGGGAGGAAAGTCCGGGCTCCATGGAACGCAGTGATGGGTAACGCCCACCGGCCGAAAGGCCAGGGAAAGTGCAACAGAAAGCAAACCGCCTCGTAGGTTTCGGCCTGCGCGGTAAGGGTGAAACGGTGAGGTAAGAGCTCACCAGCAGGCCGGGTGACCGGCCTGGCTCGGTAAACCCCACTGGGAGCAAGGTCAAACAGGGAGCATGGGCCGAACCGGCGGCATCGCCGCCAGTGTCGCCCAGCGGGTCGGTTCGGCCCGCCACCGACTCCCGGGTAGACTGCTGGAGGAATCGAGCAATCGATTTCCTAGAGAAATGATCATCGCGCCGTCCACCCGGGCGGCGAACAAAACCCGGCTTATAGACCGACTTCCGCTTTTTTTTCTTCAATCGCTGTTGGAACATTCTCCGTATCGATGAACTGTAGCAACTTGGAGATGCACAGCTTGTTCATGGTGGTGTGATACTCATGAGCCTCGATCCGCAGTGACTCGTGCATGCTCTTGGGAACTCGGATGGTGATAACCCGCGTGTCCACATCTTTGGGAGAGGGGAGCCTGCGCAGTTCCGTCAACATGCGATGGGCTTGGCTGTAGGTCTCGGTCTGCTCGAATTTAGCCATCACCTCTAAGGTGGGGAACGCTTGGCGAATTAGCCCATGCAGTCCCATGACCTCGCGGTAGAACTTCACCCAGTCCGGGTTGGTCGCAAACAGCTTCTCGATGGCGGATTTGATTTCTTCGTGCTTCTCACTGACGGGCATCATCTTAACGAATCTCCGTATTCGGGGGGGCGTGGTTTAATGAAAGCGCGGAACGGCCGATTGGCCCATGTTCTCGCTACTACCATTGTTTCCCAGCGGGCAATCCAGCACCTACCGCAAGTGAGTTGCTTCTTTCAAGATGATGCAATGCAAGCACTTATGGCATTGCTAGCAAACCATGTCCAGGGAGCGGCTCCGGCGGCTCCTTGCCCGCAAAAGATGCCTCGGCCAGAGGGACAATAAAGATTCTAGTTGACAATTTCGCGATCCTGTTCACGTGTCGCTTTTTTTGTATGATAAACAGGATTTTATCAGAATCGACAAATTTGTCTCGTTTTCTAAAGTGTCCTGTCTCCGGCCGCCGATAAGATGAAATTTTTCTGTAATGATGTCGGGAGACTGCGAGGTCCGGTTGAGCCAATCCTACGTCAAACGAAATTCATTCCGTTCACCCAAAAAAGACAAGGCAACGGAATAAATTCCGTTCTACGAATGACCGCGAATTGACGCAACCCCACGGGGAAGTTACAGTAGACTCCACATACGGTTGAAAAATTAGTTTTCAGTGTCGGAAGAATTCTGCTTTTTTGGGCGCTCGCCCGCTGGTTTTTCCGTCTTACTTCTACGATTGCCACCACCTAGCCTGGAATTCCAGGTGGATGGTGCAAACTTTTAGTTCTGACCGCAAGGGATCTATGAACGAATCGGCTTCCAGCACGCGCGGTCCAGCACATTCCTCGATCCCGCCCGAGATGCTTCAGGTGTCGACAGGTGGTTCGTCGGCAGGCCTCGCCGTTGCGGAGGATCCCCTCTCGCCATTCGGTGACAATCAACCGACCGTAATTACCCAACCCGGGACGCCGCCGGCCGGTTTGTGGTCCGATTCGGTGATGAGGATACTCCATGGCCGATTTCTACCGGGTGAACGATTGGGACACTTCGAGCTGCAGAAATATGTCGGTGGTGGCGGTATGGGCAAGGTGTTTCTTGCCCTTGATACGCGATTGGCACGCAGTGTGGCGTTGAAAATCCTGTCGCCAGAACATGCAGCAGACCGCGAAACGGTGCTGCGGTTCCAGAACGAGGCTCAGTCCGCCGCGCGACTCGATCACGAAAATATCGCCCGCGTGTACTATGTGGGCGAAGATCGCGGACTACACTATATCGCCTTCGAGTTCATCGAAGGGGTCAATGTTCGTGACCTTGTCCAAAGCAAGGGCCCGCTGCCCCTGGCCGAGGCCGTGAGTTACATGCTGCAAGTGGCCGACGCCTTGGCCCACGCGGCCCAGCGCAACATCGTGCATCGTGACATCAAGCCATCCAACTTACTGGTCACTCCCGCCGGTCAGGCCAAATTGATCGACATGGGCCTGGCCCGGCTTCGGGAAGTCGATGCCATCGCCGCCGACCTGACGGCAAGCGGCGTCACGTTAGGGACGTTCGATTACATATCGCCCGAACAAGCCCGTGATCCGAGGAACACCGACGTCCGCAGCGACATCTATTCGTTGGGCTGCACCTTTTTCTTCATGCTCACCGGCCGGCCACCATTTCTCGGCGGCACGATGTTACAAAAATTGCTGCAGCATCAGGCCGACCAGCCACCCGACCTGCGACAGTTTCGCCCCGAGTTGCCGGAGGATGTGAACCGCATTCTGCAAAAAATGTTGGCTAAGGATCCCCGCCACCGCTATTCTTCGCCGCAGGATTTGGTCAACGACATACTTGGGGTCGCGCGTGCGGCCGGATTGCGGCCGACGGCACCGGGCGGACGGACCTGGACAATTCCGATCGTGCCAGTGGTTCCTTCCCTTTATCGGCATCTGCCGTGGATCATTTCCCTGGTGGCCCTGGTGGCGATGGTCATCACGTTGGACTACCTTTGGGCCTATATGCCGGGTCCCGCGAATCCACCTCACGAACCCGCAGTGATCGAAACGGACGACGAACTGCTCAAGGCACCCAAGGCACCGCCAGCCGCGCCACATGTGACCGACCCGACCGCTGCGGAAAAGGCGAGTGCGGAAAAGTCCGTGATTCCTGCGATGAAGCCGACAGGCAACGATCCGCAGCATCTAGTTCCCAAGGATAGTGCCGAAAAAAGTCCGCTGAGTAGAACGAAATTTATTCCGTTGCCTTTTTTTTCGGGCAAACAGAATGAATTCCGTTCTATGTAGGGGTGCCTGCCGGAGGTTGCGTTAACGCTTTTTTTCGGTTAGGATGTGGAGGCTATGGGCGATTAGCTCAGTTGGTTAGAGCGATTCGTTTACACCGAATAGGTCGGGGGTTCGAGCCCCTCATCGCCCACTGTCGTAAAGCCTTACTGAATAAGGATTTGTGACGCATGCACCAGGCCCGTTTTACAGCCACTTTTGACGCATCGGGAGGTGTACGACGGCATCGGCCTCGGGGGCACCTTTGACCTTTAACTCTTCGCTGTCCCACTCGATCGTGGAAACTGCGTTCACACCGGGCCGGAAACGCAGGGCGAGCATCCCCACCATGGCGATCTCGGCGACCGAGGCCGCAGTCTCAAAACCCTGGAACGTTTTGGGGCCGTCCTTGCAGGCACGCAGCCATTCACCCTGGTGAAACTGGCCGGGCACGCGCGGCAAGGTGACGGGCACCGGCTTGCAGGCTTCGTGATCCTGAACACCGCGGCACTTGGCGTCGCCCTTCAGCTTAACCACGCCGCCCACGCCCCAGCAGTCGGAGAAGAGAACACCCTTCTCGCCGGCAAACAACACGCCGTTGCCCGGCACCTTCTTGTACGTGGATAAAAGTTCCTTGCCCAGTTCCTTCGGCGGGCCTTTTCCGCCGTCGTGCCACCAGAGCTTCACGGCCGGCAGATCCCCGCGCGCGGCGAAGTCCCAGGAGATGTCCGCGGCGGAGGGGTAGCTGTCCTTGATCGGTTCAGGGATTCTGGTCGAGCAGTTCAGCGGTGCGCCGAGTTTCAGTGCCCGCCATGGCAGATTCAGCCCATGCGCGCCCATGTCAGGCAGATGGCCGTCGCCGAACTCCAGCCACGGTCCCCAATTCAGGCAGAAACCGAGGTAGTGGTTCTTGAACGGCAAAACCTTCGAGGGGCCACACCAGAAGTCCCAATTAAGCTTAGGGGGGATCGGATCGGCTTGCGTGTCGTAGTTCCTGCTGGGGGGACATCCGCGGTCCATCCAGACGTGGACTTCACGAATCTGGCCCAGCACACCTGCCTGGATGACCTCCATGCTGCGACGGAAGGTGTCGGTGGAGCCGCCCTGAGAGCCAACCTGGGTGACCAGCTTTGGGAATTGCTTGGCCAACTCGCGGATCTCGCGGGCCTGGGCGCAGCTATGGGCCAGCGGCTTCTCGCAGAAAACGTGCTTGCCGGCCAGCATGGCCCGCTTGCTCATCGGCACATGCCAGCGTTGGCCCGGAGCGATTACCACCGCGTCAAGCGATTTCTCCTCGTCCAACAGCTTGCGGTAGTCCTCATAGACCTTGGCCTTGTCGGCCACCCCGCGACGGCCGAGATCCTTTTTTGCCTCGGCGACTTGGCGCTGATCGACGTCGCAGATGGCCACAATATTCTCGCTCTCCATGCATGCTCGCATGTTGCCGCGGGCCTGGCCGCCACAGGCGAGAATGCCGATGTTGAGTTTCTTGCTGGGGGCGTCCGCGCCGAACACGCTGGACGGCACAATCTGCGGCAACGCCATGGCGCCAACGCCAGCCGCGGCAGCCTGCTTCAGCAGCGTGCGCCGAGTAATCTGAGATGTTGGTTTCACGAGGGTAATCTCCTGGGGGGGGAGGAATGAACGGGTATTTCTCTTTTTGATTCCGCTCAGATACGCTCCGAGCAACAACGTCCTTCCATGATACCAAGAGGATGCGTCACTTTCTAGCGGGCGAGCCGACTGCCCATTCTATTCTTCAACACGACGCACAGCAACAATAATGACAAGCCTATTCGACAGTTGTTCATTTGGGCGGCCTTCTACTGGTATTTGTCACTTTCGTACGCTCTTTTCGAGCTCTTCCGATTCTAGGTGCGGAACGCGAATAATTGTAGGGTGGGGAGAGCACAGCGAGCCCCACCAATTCTGTTGCGGTCCGCATTTGGTGGGGCTCGTTTCACTCGTCCCACCCTACTTCTGCACTAGAACCGGAAGAGCCTCCTCTCGGGATAGTTTGGCTAATTGTCGCCGCACGTCCGCTGAAATGCTCTTCGATCTCTTCCAGCGTCTTCCCCTTGGTCTCGGGCAGGAAGAACGTGGCGGTGATGAAGTAGATGACCGTTGCGCCGGCAAAGGCGAAGAACATCGTACCATAGCCGTACTTGCCGACGGTCGGCAGAAACACGCCGGCAATGGTCGTGGAAACGGCCTGGTTGAGCAGAAGGGCGATGCTCATGCCGTTGGAGCGGATTCGGGTCGGCATCAACTCGGAAAGGGCGAGCCAGACGCAGACGCCCGGTCCCACGGCAAAAAAGGCCATGAAACAGAAGATGCAGGCCGCTGTCAACCAGCCGCTGGATGTGCTTGGCACGGGAGTAATCAGGGCATTTTCAATCTTCAGTGGGGCCGTCTGAGCCGCCGTGAGGTTGCCGAACGGATTTTTGAAAAATGCGTCCACGGAATTTCCCGGCAGGCCAGTCTTGCGATTAATTTCTACTGGCTTAGGCTTGGCGGTTGAATTTGATTCGTCAGATCGGACGACATTCGTCGCTGATACATAATCGCCAAACGAGTAAATCACGCTGAGAGTGGTCGCCTGCCCGATACTTGCCTTACCGGATGACCCTGTCGCCAATAGCAACTGATCGGCCTTCGCCTGATCGAATACGATTTGCAGTTCCTGCTCGCCCGTGACCATCGCTTGAAGAGCGTCTTTGCAGTCCACGCGGGTCTTCTCCGTTTGGTGAAACATCAGGCCGGCACAGACCAACGAGACAATGATTCCTGCCGTACCCAGCGAAAGGAGGAACTTGCGGCCCTTTCGATCGACAAGCATGACACCGATCACGGTCACGAGAACATTTACCGTAGTGAGAATCACGTAGCCTGTATGGGCCTGCACGTCTGACAGTCCGGCCTGAATAAGAATCGTGGCGTTGTATCCGATGATCGAATTCACGCCGGTCAATTGGTTGCATGCCAAGATAATGCAAGCGAGGAGGAAGGGGGTCACGTACTTGCGATGCAGGAGCGATTCGCCGGTTCGTCCGCGGCCATTCGCCGATTTCTCCGCCGTGGCGGTTTGCTCCATTTCCGCGAGTTCAATCGCGGCATGCTCGTTGGTTCGGCTACGAAGCAGCGCAGCCAGGGCGGCATCCTTCCGGCCGCGGCGGAACAGCCATCGCGGTGACTCGGGCACAAGAAAGCTGCCAAGAACGAACAGGATACCGGGCGGCAAGGAAACCCAGAATATCCCTCGCCAAGCAAAATCTTGAGCGACGCGCAGCTTTTCAGGATCGCTCAGCGTCTTGACATGATCAACATGCATCGAGAAGACCATCGCAATCACGGCCGCGGCGACAATCCCCAAAGTGAGCAGCCATTGAAAAATACCGGTGCCCTTACCGCGAGTCGATGCGCTGAGGCACTCGGCTAGGTAGAGCGGAACAACCACGCCGATCAGTCCGGCACTTAGCCCCTGTAGCAAACGGCCGAATACTAACAGCCCGTACTGGTCCGTGGTGGCGATCAGCGGGATACTGACGACAAAGAGAATGCCGCTCAGTGCCATGAGTTTCTTGCGGCCCAGCAAATCGGCAATCATCCCGGCAAAAGGCGTCGAGATTACGCTGCCCAGAAGTACCGCGGCAACGATGAAAGAGAGTCGATTCGCATCAAGAGGGAGCGTCGCCTCCATGTACGGCAGTGCGCCGGCGATAATGCCGACGTCGATGCCGTAGAGTAACCCGCCAAGCCCCGCGATGAAAAGCAGGAAACGTACGGCCCAAACCTTGTCGGGCGAAGAGTTTTTGTTTTCAAGAGTGGTCGATTGGCTCATCCGTATATTCTTTCGTAGGCGTTGCAAATCGCAACGGCGCAAAACAGCTCGGCTGGTGAAAGTTCAATGGCTCGCCAATCGGTGCCCAACTGGCCCAATGGGGATGCGAGCTTTCGTCGGCACACTTGTAAAAGTTGGCTCGCCAGACCTGCCCCGCCCAGACACCGAGCGGTCCTGCATACGCTTCTAACACGTTCCGCGGGATTTTGCAAGCGATTTGCCAATCCATCGGACACGGATCTTCGGGAAAAACGACCTCGGGCAGAGAATGGATTATTTCAACCTGGTCGCCAAGCTCCCTGGCAACCTTGGTGAAGCGGGCAAAGCCGTCCGGTGTCCGCGTCGCATCCTCGATATAGTACAAGAGCAAGGTTCCGCCGCAATTGATCTCGAAGTTGAAATAACCGCCGTCTCCGCGCGGTTGGACGAAGAACTCGACACAGCTATCCAGGTAGACGCTCTCTTGGTATTGCGTGTGCCTGGAAAGGACATAACGGTCGGCCACGAAAAATCGGAGATGCAGGGCATCGCGGGAATAAAGCAGCTTGGCGCGGGCAAGCGGCCGATGGGGGCTGCTGGCGGGATGAAATTCGCTCAGCTCAATCGTTTGGGTCTCGCGCCAAAGGGGGCTTTCCCACGGCTCTGCGAGGGGCGAGTCAAATTCCACCAGAAGCAGTGTGTAATCAAGGGCCATAAATGCTTCGTGCTGCGGACGCTTCTGGCGATACGACACCGGTACGGATTTTCTAAGATTCTCTATGCAACAGCGATTGGGATCGGCGAAACAATAAGTGTCGCAAGAAAAGTAGCAGGCACACTCCGTGTGCCGTCCGCCCCCGCTCGGCGAGTGCGCAAAACACGACAGTTGTTGATGCGCTGATCCTTGACTAGTTTATTAGCTTTGTTAAGATACGTCAAGGTAGGCGTAGAGGTCCGCAGTACATGCTTGGATGAAGGTGAGGAACGTGCGCGTGGTTGAAAAGCTTGACGAACAAGGAATTGCCCAGAGGCTGGCAAAGGCGGGAATGCGGCTGGCTCAGTCACGCGTCAAAGCTGGATTGTTCGCGGACGCACTGCGAAACCTTGGGGAATTCCGTGAAACGGCTTCCGGCAATCCGTACTTGGTTTTCGTTCCTGGACGCATTGAAGTCCTCGGCAAACATACCGATTATGCGGGGGGGCGCAGTCTTTTGGCAGCCGTGGAACGCGGTTTCTGCGCGACCGCCCTGCCGCGGCAAGATGCGACGATTCAAATTGTCGATGCTTCCAGCGGCGAGAAGGCGATGTTTGAATTCAGCCCCGATTTGACGCCAACGGTGGGGCATTGGTCCAACTACCCCATGACCGTTGCTCGCCGTTTGTCGCGGAATTTTGAAGGGCCGCTGCATGGAGCCGACATCGTCATGCGGAGCGACCTTCCACCGGCAGCGGGCATGAGCAGTTCCAGCGCGATGATGATTGCCGTTTTCAAGGTTCTGGCCCAAGTGAATCGTCTGGCAGATCGGGCCGTCTATCGTGAACATCTCCTCGATCCGCCTGCACTGGCCGCTTATTTGGCAACCATCGAAAACGGCCAAAGTTTCGCCTCGTTGGCCGGTGACCGCGGCGTCGGCACCTTTGGAGGCAGCGAAGATCACACGGCCATGTGCTGTTGCCAACCCGGACATTTGCACGTCTTCTCATTTTGCCCGGCCCGATTGGAGCAGGTGATCGCCTTTCCCGCGGATTACATTCTGGTGATCGCATCCAGCGGAGTGTTGGCCGAGAAGACGGGCGAGGCGATGGCCAAGTACAATCGGGCCTCGCGGCGGGTCTCTGCGCTTCTGGAATTATGGAATACCCATGCCGGCCGCAACGATCGCTGTCTGGCGGATGCGGCCCGCAGCGCAATTGATGCGCCAGAGCAGTTGCAGCAGATCGTCACCGAGAATCCGCACACGACCTCCGACGCCCCGGCACTGTTGCGGCGATTCGAGCATTTTCTCGGGGAGAATGAACAGATCATCCCGGCGGCCTGCGCGGCATTGGCCCAAGGCGATATCGGCCGATTCGGTTCTTTGGTCGATCGGTCGCAACACTTGGCGGAAGAACTCTTGCAGAATCAGGTGCCCCAAACCATTTACCTCGCGCGTGCGGCCCGGCAATGTGGAGCGGCGGCAGCCTCGGCCTTTGGTGCTGGCTTCGGGGGAAGCGTCTGGGCCTTGGTGAAGACGGCCCATGCCGACGAATTCGTCGCGGCTTGGGCGGATGGTTATCGACGCTCATACCCCGCAGAAGCCCCGCGCAGCAGCTTCTTTGTCAGTGGCGCGGGAACCGGCCTGATCGAGCTTTGGCCAGAGAGACTTCCTGATTAAACCCTTGGACCCAGTACGATCGTCAGATTGAGCACGGTAAGCCGACATTAGATAAAGTCAAAAACTTCACCGACGACCGCTATATCGATTTGGACGGGATTGTCGTCCGCGAGCCCCGCCCCGGCTGGATCACGATGGAAATCCCGCCGCTGGAAAAATGGGAAAAGCCGATGCGCTGGCCGCTGCCGGAGCAGCGGGAGCGGATTCAGTCGCCCGAGTTCTTTCAACTCCTTCAATCGCATGTAACGCGGAAGTACCTGTCGCTGGTACACACGGCGACCGCAACGGCCAGCGGCCAGCAACCGCAGCCAACCGCTGGGGCGAAGCCGCCTGGTACGGCGGCACAGGACTGTCGGGGATCGACCCAGCGGCCAAGTGGCCCCTGAGGCCATCGGTCGGGGATAAACCCAGTATCGGCAAGCGTGTACGGCACTAGCGGTGCGCGCCGAGATCGGAGATAATTGGACCGCACGAAGCATCCTGGCGAACCGTACCGCTTCGCCGTTGACCCAGCGATGGTACAGCGTTAAGATGGGGGATGTAGGCCGTGCCCAAAGGATTGCTTTGCGTAACCGATGGAGCCGGAGGCTAGCCGTAGACCGTTCAATGCGACAGTTCGGCGGCCAGAGTATTGTTGGGCGAACCAACCACAATGCCAACTCAAGATGCTGCACCCTTCCGTCGCACGTATTTCTGTCGGCTTTGCGGCAAACTTCGCCGCGCCGATGGAAGTACACCTGCGAGAAAACTCGATCCTCCCTCCTGTTGCGGTGGCAATATGGTCAATCTGGCGTATGAACAGGCTGTCGCTGCCACACAACTGACGCCAAAGCAGCGTATCAAGTGGATGGCTGCGGGTGGGTATTACGTGCAGCGGGGTGGCAAGCGACCCTGGAAAGCCGTCATGCAGCGTGCTGAATGATCGCCCAACACGGCACGGCGGCAGCGCAAGTCGCCGCTTGGGTGGTGCGGGCCGTGGGAAGTGGGTAGCAAGGAGCCATCACCCCCCTTCTGAGAAAGCGTCGGTCACCCTGATCCGCCGCAGCGAAGCGGTTCGGCCGGCTGTAAAAAGCTAGAAAATCGCTGGTTTTTCTTGACCCGCAGAAGATTTGACAGTGTCGCCCGACGCAGCGATCCGCTGTATCGGTTGCGGCTTTGTTGGTGCCCCACCGCCGCAGGCAAGGGTTCGTTCCACTCGCACGAGTTCTCGGCACCTTGATTGAGAGACGGTGATCTGGGCGCGGCGGTGGATTGCAGGCTCAGGGCAGGCGTGCTACGCTACCATCAGCGGGGTAGAATGCTCCACCAGTTAAGTCGCCAACTACGTTGAGAATTCTGTAGGCGGCACAACGGATATGGGAAGACTATCCCGCCTGACGCGAGATAGCCCACGCGAGCCACAATTGATCCGGCTTAGACTTGTACATGGCATCCCGACATTGCGATTGATAATGTTACTGGACGAACGAGGCCGTTCATTTGTTAGGTCACGTTTTAGGAATGCGCGTTATGAATTAGGATACCGTTATGGAGAAGGAACCTCAGAGAGCAGAACTCGGCAGTTCGAGAAGTGGGCTTATCCAATGCTTAGTGGGTGTGACTACTGTCACTATAGTAGTATGGTTCGCGTGGAGCATATATGACTACCATGTAGGGCCTTCGTGCGATGATGCTTTTCGGTTGTACCTTGCGGATCCAATTCCAGCGTCTGTCTCAAACATAAGTATTCGGTATAATACACATTTCCAAGGGCGAAACATCTTTCTCATATTCAGCATTGGAGCGGCGGACCTAAGGCGGATAATCCTTGAGAAGCAGTTCCTACCAGCGCGTGACAACGATACGCGGTTTCCAGTTGACGTATTCAAGTCGATGGATGAAGATGTGTCGGAAACCTACGAGAGTGGCGTGCTCTACTCGCTGCATAACAATGGTGTCATCGAAAGTTTAGCGGTTAGTAAGGATTTCCGAAAAGCCTACTTCTGGCACAGTTCTGATCCCGACTATGAAAAGTTGAGGACAAATCAAGAACTATGAAAGAGCCGGGGTCTCCAGGAATAGTGCGCGGGACCCGGAAAACTGGGCGCACGGTTAAGGTGTAAAATGGATGTCCT
>JBAWVO010000188.1:0-12609 GCA_037147235.1 Planctomycetota bacterium
GCTGGCCATCAAGCGGGCCATCGTGGATTACCTGGGGCGGACGTACAAGTAGGCGGTGTCAAGATCGTGCATGTTAACGCGGGGTATGGTCCTGAGTGGTACTCCGCCATGGTCCGTGTGAAATAGTACCCCCCCGAAGATCGGTATCCTGCCGTATCAGCCCGCAACGGCCGTTCGCCTCTGCAATGTTTGGATTCGTCCGCTGTGATCGAGAGAAAATCGGCTCCCTGGCCGGCATGGCCGCAATACGGTTGATCGTTGGGTAGGCAGGGATTGTGGTGGCCCCGCTGGGCAACATCATCTTGCCGCGTTGTCGGCGGTCTCGGCAGCAGGTAGCCGGCTTGCCTTCCGCGTAGTACAATGCCTGCATGTACTTCATTGCAACGCGACATCTGCATGACCTTTGCTGGTGGATCATACTTTTCACGGGCTTGTGGGCCGTCTTTTGCGCCTGGCGAGGGCGACTGGCTTGCCTGCCCTGGACGCAGCGAGACCGGCTTGCCGGACTGGTGTTTTCCTCTGCCCTGGCGACTCAACTCCTAGTCGGCTTGGCGATATACCTTCAGAGTCCCCTGGTGCATGGGCTTCTTGCCAGTGGGGCAGCCGGGTTTGACCCGCGGGCCGCCATGTTCTTCGGGCTGATCCATCCCTTCATCATGTTCACGGCCGTCGTCTTGGGGCAGGTCGGCTTCTCAGCCTCGAAGCGGATCAGCGACGACCGCCGCAGATTCCGCGTGGCCGCCGGCTGTTACACGGCCGCGCTCGTGCTGGTGTTGGCGGCCGTGTTCTGGGCTTGGTTCAGCTACGGAAGGTCGCTGCTGCCGTACCACAGTCATGCTGGAAATGCACAATCAAATTCCTTGGAGAAAATTAATGGACACCCTACAAGCCATCCACACCCGCCGCAGTATCCGCGTCTACCAGGACAAGCCCGTGCCTGAGAACCTGGTCGAGCAAATCCTGACGGCGGCCATGTATGCCCCCAGTGCCGGCAATGCCCAGCCGTGGCAGTTTGTGGTTGTCAACGACCGCAAGCTCCTCCGGCAGATCCCGAACGTCCACCCACACGCCTCGATGGCCGAGCAGGCCCCGCTGGCGGTCCTGGTGTGCGGCGACGTGAGCATGGAGAAGTATCCGGGCAACTGGCCCCTGGACTGCGCAGCGGCCGTGCAGAACCTGCTCTTGGCGGCCCACGCCCTCGGGCTGGGCGGCGTCTGTACCGGGGTCTATCCCGATCAAGGCCGCATGGAGGGCCTCGGGCGGTTGCTCGGCCTGCCCAAGCACATCATGGCCCATACGCTTGTCGTCTTGGGTTACCCCGCAGAGCAACCGCCCAACGAAAACCGGTACGAGGCAAGCCGCATCCATGTCAACGGTTGGTAGTTGGCCAAGGACATGGGATGAGGATATTCTTTCTCAAAAGGAATAAGTATGAAACAAATCCTATTCTTGCTGGTCGTTGCGGGGACCGCCGGTCTTCATGCTGCCGATCGCCCCGAAGCTAAGCCCAATATCATCGTCATTCTCGTCGACGACATGGGTTTCAGCGACATTGGCTGTTATGGCAGCGAGATCCCCACGCCTAACCTTGACAAAATGGCGGCTGAGGGTCTGCGGTTCACGCAGTTCTACAATACTGGCCGTTGTTGTCCGACCCGGGCCTCGTTGCTCACAGGTCTTTACTCGCATCAAGCGGGCGTTGGGCACATGGTTGAAGACCGCAGCGAGCCCGGTTATCGCGGACGGCTCAATGACCGTTGTGTGACGATAGCCGAGGTGTTGCAAGGAGCAGGCTATTTCACGGCCATGAGCGGTAAGTGGCACGTGGGGCAGAACCACGGCGTCGTGCCCTGGGAACGAGGTTTCCAGCGGAGCCTCAACGCCCCGGCAGGCGGATTTTATTATTGGCACGGCAAACGTGCGGAGTTGTTCCTCAACGGCACACATCTGGCCAATGATGACCCTGCCCTTCCGCACGCCTGGTACACGACGGATCTCTGGACCGACTACGGCATCCACTTTGTCGACGAGGCCCTGGCGGTGGAGAAGCCTTTCTTTCTCTACCTCGCCTACAATGCACCACACTTCCCGTTACAGGCCCCACAGGATGAGATCGCCAAGTTCCGCGGCAAGTATCTGATCGGCTGGGACAGGCTTCGTCAACAGCGACATGTCAAGCAAATTGAACTGGGTGTGGTGGACAAGACCTGGGCACTTTCACCGCGCCCGCCGGCCGTCGAGGCGTGGGAACGTCTCACGCCTGCCCAGCAGGACCGCTTCGACCACATCATGGCGATTTACGCAGCCGTCGTGGCCCACATGGACCGTGCTGTAGGACGGCTTGTCGATGCACTCCGCGAGCGGAAGGTGCTGGATAACACGCTCATACTCTTCCTATCGGACAATGGGGCCAACGCCGAGAGTGGCCCCAACGGCCGACTGGAGGGGGCGATACTCGGCTCGGCGAACTCCGTCGTCTTCGAGGGTCAATCGTGGGCGACGCTCTCGAACACGCCGTTCCGCCGCTACAAGCACTTCAACCACGAGGGCGGCATCGCCACGCCGCTGATTGCGTACTGGCCCGATCGCATTAAGACACCCGGTGAATTGCGGAAGCAGCCGGGGCATCTGGTGGACATCATGGCCACCTGTGTGAACGTGGCCGGC
Organism: Planctomycetota bacterium; assembly: GCA_037147235.1. Taxonomy (GTDB): domain Bacteria; phylum Planctomycetota; class Planctomycetia; order Pirellulales; family Thermoguttaceae; genus JANXQG01. The sequence continues at coordinate 2,668 of JBAWVO010000188.1, forward strand.
GCGACATACCCAGCGGAGTTCAAGGGCAAGCCGATTCTGCCCATGGAGGGCAAGAGCCTGCTGCCCGCCCTGGACAACAAACCCATCTCACGCGAGGCACTGTACTGGGAGCACGAGGGCAACGCGGCCGTCCGTGTAGGCGACTGGAAGTTGGTCCGATTGGGGCGCGGCGGATCTTGGGAACTCTATGATCTGGCGGCCGATCGCACGGAATTACACGACTTGGCCGCAGCCAAGCCGGGATTGGCACGAGAGCTGACCAAAAAATGGGATGCCTGGGCCGAGCGGACGCATGTGAAACCCTATCCCAACGATGGCGCAAAGAAGAAAGGCAAGAACAAGGAAAGGTGAAGTCCTTAACGTCCACGCAGGCGACAGTCAGGCAATAGCCACAATTCTGGCCGATTTGCAGAAGCGGGAGCCACTGTAGACGCTCCATGGCCGCCGCCCGCTGTGCAGCCGCCTTGCCGGTGGTTCCGGCTTTCAAACCCTGGTAGAATCAACCGTTGCTCGGGATGACTGGCGTCTGAGAGTTCGGCGTCGATCAGCCCACCCAACACCCATTCAACATCCAAGGGAATAACGAACATGATCGTGACAACCGGAAACGACGTGACAGGTCACACCATTGCCAGCTACATTGGCATCGTGCGCGGGATCGTAGTGCGTTCGCCGAGCATCTCGCAAGGAATCATGGGCGGCCTCAAGCAAATGATCGGAGGCAACATTGAATCGTATGCCAAGGTATGCGAAGCAGCCCGCGAGGAAGCCTATGAGCGCCTGGTACAGCATGCCGAGGAAAAAGGGGCGGATGCCATCATTGCCATGCGCTACGATGCGACCGAGTTTTCGGAGCGAGCGACCGAAGTGCTCGCCTACGGCACTGCGGTGAAACTTCTCCGCAGTTGATCCCGAGCTTGGCAAGCATCTACGGAAATTGATGCGTCAGAGAGCATTTACCATGCCCAGATCGGTTTTTTTCAGCGGCACGAAAGCAGCGGCACGAAAGCAGCCGACTGCCTGAAATATGACGCTGCATGGCCACCAGCCGAGCGAAATCTGCCGTTTTGCCCAGTTTGATCGGCCGCAGGATGGTTCTGTCCTGGCGGCCGATTGCCTTGTTTACTACTGCCGCACTGAATGGCTGCCAGTCGTCCAACGCCAACCACACCACCGTTCCCAAACGATCGAAACCATGACCTGACGAGCCGTATGCTCTAATGTGTGCATGTACGGGTCCGTGTTGGCTCTGGGCAGGCAACCGCCCAGGGCCACCTAGCCCGGTTTCGGACCGGAACCGGTTTGAGGCGGAGTAGAACCTAGAGCGGCGTCCAGGCCACGTCCGTCCGCGTGTGCAGACGCGACGCGATCTCGACGGCCTGAAAGCGCTGGTCGAGTATCTTGGCGGCGATCCGTCGCAATGGCTGATCTTCAACTTCATAGCAAACTAGCATGTCGCTGTCGGCATCGGCCAGCACAGTTGGCGCGGGCGACTCACTGTTGCTAGGAGTTTGCCTAGCCACCGCTGGGGCAAGTTGTTCAGGGGCGACCACCAACAGTCGTTGCTGTCCCCCGCAACCGGTGAACCGCCGCGGCAACGCCTCCAGCAGCCCAGAGGGGATCTCGAAAAGTGGCTCGTGCGGACGCTCTTCCAGGGCCGCTGTAGTCTCCTGAATGGCAAAATCCTTCAGCATTTGCAGGATAAGCTTACGCGACATCCGCCGCACGATGACGGCCAGCTTGCTGCAGACGTCGCGGGTTTCGGTCGTCGCCGTATGGCGAAGATCTTCCTCTAATGCTTGCTCCATTTCGGCAAGCAACTTCGTCTTGCGGGCGGCGATTTGCGCGACGGCGACCCGCTGCAATGCCTTCGTACGAATCAGCGATTCGTCAGCAACTCCCGGCGCGGCGGAAAATTGCTCGATCAAACGGTTAAAGTCAGCGGCGAGGTTTCGCAGCTTGTCGCCCACCGTGGCCACATGTGCGAGTACCATGCTCACGAGGCGACAGAAGGCATTGAGCGTCAATTTGCGCAGACGCAACTCGAAGTATTCCGACAAGCGATGGTCGGCCACGAGTCGGCGACCAGAGAAGAAGCCACGAAATCGCAGCCAGTTTTTGCTACCCTTCTTGTCATTCAGTAGCAACTCTTTCAGTGATCGCAATTCGTTGGTTGCTAGTTGGATTGCCGCGCCCGCCTGATGGCTGAGGTCGCGGAGGTGTTCGGTAAGGCCGTCAGCCATCTGCTGTGCCCCGGCGAGGCGATGCTCGGGCAAGTTGACTAAGCTGAGCAGCCACTGCTGCAATTCCCTGCCCGCTGCCGTTGCGATCTCTTGAATGGGGGCCTCTAAAGCCGACTCCAGGCAGAGATGGTGCAATTCTTGCGTGCCCTGATAGCGGATCATGCTATCCAATGCCTCAAGGATCACTCTACTCGGCGGAATCCGGGTCAGGAAACTCCGCTGTTGAGCGAGATTGTTCAATAGTTCGCCCAATGCCCTGAGCAGATACGATGGACAGTCATTTCCCATCTGCTCGGCCAGTGTAGCATGAAACCGATGTACGACTCCGTCCAGCGTGATGGCGGCCGCCGTGGTACGGGCGATGATCGTCGCCCGCAGTTCTTCCGCGGAAATTCCACTTGCAAATTGCGTAGCCAAGAGGTTTGTGGGATCGGATAGTGAAGCGGCGGCTGAATAAGACTGATTCAGCTCGTTGCCTCGCCAGCGGAGGATCAAATTATGGCATAAATCATCGACGTCACTGCGAAGTAGGTCGTCCGACGAGAATCCCAACTGGCAAATGCCGAATGTCCGCAAAGTCGGAGCGGCGCTCGCGGAAGGTTTACCCGCCGGCTGCACCGCGCGGCATTTATCGAAGAAAGCCGCCGCGCTGGTAACCGTGCCATAGTACAAGTACTTCGTCAGCGTGTCGACGGCTGTCGTGAAGCCATCGGCCTCAAGTTCCTCGCCAAGGTGAACCAGGTACGTATGATTGAACGGTGCGTCTTCCGTTCCAAAGGAGGCCAGGCCAGCCGCCGGGTCACCCGGATAGAAATGCCCTAGTTCGGCATAGTGATTCAGTTCACCAAGCAAAGCATAGGCGTTGGCCGTGGAGAGCTCGCGGGTCTGCGGATTGCAGCCCGTGCAATGGGCCAGCACGCCGCACACTGCATCGTCCGGAAGATTCAGCTCGCGCAAGACCTGGCGGACGAGGTAACCGAAGTCCAGCACCATGCCGCTCCCCGTTCCACCCGTGGTCGAGGAGACAATGAACACGCGTGGCGATGGATTGCGGAAGGGCAGGCCGGTGGCCGTAGCCGTGGCCACGATGCCGGCTGGATCGACCGCTGTACGCACCGCGCGCGTCACCTGTTCGATCACCCGCTCCATGTTGTCGACCAGGGCCAGTCGTCCCAGTGGACGAAGACCTTGAGTTTGGGCATTGCGGGGAATGTTGTAAATCCAGCGGCGGCTTAACCAGTTGAAGCGGCCGTTCGACTCGCTACGGTAATCGGTTGACTGACGCAACGGCAACAATACGGCCGAATCGTTCCTCAATGGTGCCTGGCCACAGTCGGTGGCCATTTTCAGACTTTCAGCGTCGGTCTCGAAGAGCAAAAACTGCAAGGCCGGCAGCGCGGCCGGATCGCCGAACCGCGACTCGATCCGTTGATGGAGTGCTTGCAAGGTCCGCACCGCCAAGCCGCCGACGCCAAGAAAAATCGTCGGCCGACATTCGATCTCCGTGGGATCGAGTGGCAGCGGTGGTAGATTACGCACGGCCAGCGGTGTTTCGGTGACCTGAGTCTTGTTGCTGGACGGACTGTCGGCGGCTGCCTGGGCTGCGAATATCGCATCCCGCGAAATGACTTCGGTTTCCACGCGTGGCAACGCGGAGATGCTTTCGACTTTCGGCCGCAGCGATGCACGAACGGTCCGAGACCGCGGATTGGGCGCGGCGTCCAGGAGGGCCTCGATCATGTCGCGGCAGCTTACAAAACGCTGCTCGGGGTTTTTGGCCAACGCCCGCGCAATCGTCGGCTCGTCGGATGCCGGCAATCGATCCAGTCGCGGTCGGCTGTGCAGGTGCTGTGCCGCCAACTGGGCCGTGGTGCGGCCTTCAAACGGCGGCACGCCGGTGAGCATCTCCTGGTAGACGATCGCCAGGCTGTATTGGTCGCTGTGAATACTCGGACGTCCGTCAAATAGCTCTGGCGCGGCATAGACCGGCGTCATCCCGCCGATGATCGAACTATTGACGTCTTGGAGATCCTTGACTAGGCCAAAATCAGCCACCTTAATCCGCCCGCCCACCAGAAGCAGGTTCTCGGGCTTGACGTCGAGGTGCTGCAACGAATATTGTTGACTTATATAATCCAACGCGTCGGCCGCATCGTGCAGGTGGGCCAACAATTCGTTGCGTGGAATGCCGACAAGATCGACCTGGCGGCATTTGTCAAATTCCTGCTTCAGGTTTGATGTAGCCAACTCGGTGACGATGATCAGGTGGCCGTCGATTCGCTCGATCCGTTCCAGCGACAACAAGAAGGGGTGGTGGACCTGCTTGATGCGGTTCAGTGCGGCCAATTCCCGTGCCGCTCGCTCGTCGTCGCAGCAGCCGTAAATGATCTTGATGGCCTTGGATAGTCCGCCCGGAGCGTCGGCCCTCCAGACCTCGCCATAGCCGCCCGCGCCCAATCGCTCGCGGACCAGATAGCCCGGGATCGGTTCCGTCTGCGAAAACTTCGTGACCTCGGCAATGCTCATGATTAAGAGTTCTCACCCATTACCGTCGCGAAGTAGGTTTTTACTGCGCGATCAAAATACTCGCTGCGCAGCTCCAGCGGCTTGCCGGCGTAATTGCAATAACTGCGAATTTGCAGTAACAAATCGCGGGGCTGGCAACGCCGCAACCGCCGGCTGGTCGCTCGAAAATGACGTTCCAGCAGATCATCGATCACTTCGCTGCGATACTCGCAGCCGAACGACTTGGCATAAAGCTGAAATATATGGCGGAACTCCTCCTCGCTCGGATCGCCAATCTCGATCTTGTAGGGAATCCGCCGTAGGAATGCCTCGTCAACTAGGTCGCGCGGTTCCAGGTTCGTCGAAAAAATCACCAGTTGGTCGAAAGGCACCTGGATTTTCTTGCCTGTGGGGAGTGTGAGGTAGTCGTGCCGCATTTCCAGCGGCACGATCCAGCGATTGAGCAGTTGCCCAGGCTCGATTCGTTGCCGACCGAAGTCGTCGATCAACAGGCAGCCGCAATTGCTCTTCATCTGCAAGGGAGCTTCGTTGACGTTGTTCCGCGGGTCGTGCCGCAGTTCCAGGTTGTCCATCGTGAGTTCGCCGCCCACGACGACGGTGGGCCGGGATACCTTCAGCCATCGGCGGTCGTGGTCGCCGCACTTGGTGATGCCTCGCTCGTCATTGATAACTGGCTTATGGTAGGCCGTATCGTAGAACTTGATAAGCTGGCCGTCTTCGTAAAGGACGTGCGGAATCCAAATCTCCTGGCCAAAGCAGAGCGTGATCCGCTTGGCCAGCGTCGACTTGCCGTTGCCTGGAGCGCCATAGAGAAACATCCCCGCTCCCGAATTGATTGCCGGGCCAAGGCTATCGAAAAGGCTCGGATCGACCGAGATGCCGCGCACAGCTTCCATCAGTTTCTCTGGGCCTGGGGCCTCGGCGGTGATCGACTGGGCCTCGACGGAAATCACATAGTCGGTCAGCGGCACGGGTGCCGGGCCAACATATCCGCAGGCATCCAGGAACGACATTGCCCGGGTGCGGCCTTGCGTTGTCAGGCTATAATAGTAATCGTTGAACGGGGCGGAACCGGCGTGGACGACAATCTGGTTGGTTCGCAGCGTGCCAAGCAGCGGCTCGATGATGTTGAACGGCAAGCAGATGTGATCGGCAATGGAGCGACCCTTATTCGTGCCGAACACGGCAAGATACTTGCAGATCAACTGCTCGATGAATTCTTCGCCGAGGCCTGTCTCTTCGATCGTCGCCGGCCGAGCGGGGGAGAAATTCTCGTCGGAAAGCAATGAAGCTAAGAGGCTATCACTGATGTCCAGGGTCGTTGATGATGCCATGGTTTCCTCGTCGTCCAAAAAAATTCACTCACACTGCGCCGCTGCATGCACCGGCTGAAAAACGTGCGGATAAAGCCAGGTGCGCCACGAATCAAGGTTTGTGCCTTAACTAAATGTAGGTCAAAGCCGTGACAAGCAAGGCACCGCGGTCGATTTTCGTCAAAGAAGGTGAGGGTTTGGCCCCACTTAATGGTCGCTACATCCCGCATAATCGACATTCTTTGGCCTGACAAAATTGTCGCAGTCTAATGTGAATTGTGCTGATCGCCGTCCTCGGCGCAAAGCGTATGCTAAAGATGTTTAGGATTGCGAGAGTGGTCCGCAAGGAGCGTCCTGCTGGGAGAGGCTGGTTCGGTCTCTGCAACGGGATGATTAAGAAACGCATTGATATGTCTACAAACTTAGTTACGCCAGCCAACGCCGTGTGGTTTCTGATCGGTCCTTTCGACAGTGTGGAGACCATCCGGCACATGCCGATCCATACGTTCCCGTTCCTGATCGGTCGTCGCCAGGATTTGCCACTTTCGCTGTCGTGCAAGACGGTTTCCACATTGCATGCCGAAATTACCGAGGTTGGTCGCACGCTGGTAATCCGCGACCTGGGTAGCACCAATGGCACCTACGTCAACGGCTGCCGATTGAAGGAGCCCGCGGCACTGGCGGAAGACGACCTGGTGCAATTTGCCAACCTGCCATTTCGCATCCGCATGCAGTTGGCCGAAGAGAGTTCCCATACGGTTTGCGAGAGTGCCTGTGATCGGGCCTTGGCCCTGGTACTCTTCGACAAGCTGATGTCAGAGCGAGCCGTGACGCCCTTCCTGCAACCGATCATCGATTTGAAAGATCGCAAGACGTTGGCCTATGAAGTTCTTGCCCGTAGCCAACTCTTCGGATTGGAGATGCCCAATGACATGTTCGGCGTAGCGGAACAGTTGAATCTGGAGGTGGAACTGAGTACGATGTTGCGTTGGGAAGGGGTGCAGGTTACGCGGACGATGGTTCCGTTGCCACACTTGTTCCTCAACACGCATCCCCGCGAGTTGGCCGATCAGAAGCTCGGCCAATCGCTGGAACACTTGCGTGAGAACTGGCCGGATCAAACGCTGACGCTGGAGATTCACGAAGCGGCCGTTACCAAGGCGGCCCAACTGACCGAGTTGCGATTACTCTTGAAGCGGCTCGACATCAAGTTGGCCTATGACGACTTCGGTGTCGGGCAGTCACGATTAAACGACCTGGCCGAAGTTGCCCCGGACTACGTAAAGTTTGACATGTCGCTCATACGCGACATCGACCGTGCCGCGCCGCAACGGCAGCAGGTTTTGGCCACGCTGGTGCAGATGGTCCACAATCTTGGTATCAACTCATTGGCCGAGGGCGTGGAAACGGCCGGCGAGGACGAGACCTGCCAGCAGATGGGCTTCGATCTTGGCCAAGGCTATCTCTACGGCCGCCCGGCACCGCCGCGGGAATTTCCAAAGTAGCCGGGATATTCTCGATTGCGACAGTAATTGATTCGCCGGTCCCAGTCCCTAATCCCTAATCCCTAATTTCCCCATTACCCCTTGGCCGCCAAATCATCCAGTCAGGAATCGATCAAGGTGGCCTGATCCGCGTACAGCCGTTGTTGTCCGCTACTGGTTATTGCCCGACCGGAACGAGTTGGCCGGTGGCCCCGCAGTTGGACTGGCGCAATCGCCGCCCATCTTGCGGGACAAGGCCCGCTCATAGACGGCCAGCGTATTTTCGGCGACAACTTCCCAGCGGGGATGCTCTTCGGCCCGCTGGCGGAGCCGCGTGCCCAGATCGCCGCGGAGCTTCTCGGAGGCGAGAAGCCTTTCGATCTGCCAGGCGATCTCGGCGGCGTTATCGCCATCGAGCCAGATGCCGTTTTCGCCGATGTGTTCGGGGATTCCGGCGTTCCGCGTGGCGATCACGGGCAATTCCACGGCTGCGGCGGTGGCCGCGGCAAGTCCCGCGAAACTTCCTATGAAGGGAAGCACGCACAACATTGAGGAACGGTAGTGACGGAAGACCTCCGGCATGGGAATCTGCATCAGCCATGTCACGTCGTTGTGCAAGCCCGCTTCCGCAGCCTGCTGCTTCACGGCCGCCAGGTCTTCCGCGCTGAAATAGCCATGCACCTTGAGTCGCGGAGCGTCGGCTCCGAGGCGGGTCTTCAAGATCGCCATGGCCTGGAAGACGGCCTGCAGCCCCTTGCCCTTCAAGGGATGGTGGCCGCCGTAGAAGACATCCGATGCAGCAAGCAGATATTCCAGTCGCCTGGAACGTGATTGCCGACCTACTGGGTGTCGAAACGGGCATTACCCTGCCGAAAAGCTGTTGGAAACGGCCGTCCAACAGGTAGCCAGTCCGCGAGCATAGATAATGACACGTTTAACGCTTTTATTTAGGTATCCGGGGGCGTGTTTTGGCTGATACTGGCGTTATGCCAGGGAATACGTCATACTTTCCTAGCCTGACGGTGAATGAGTGCCCGGATGCCGTTGAGAACCACATTTTAATATACTGAATGGAGGGAGAATCGGATGTGGACTATCGAACTTCCGCATTGGTCGCATTTTATTGTGCGAGCAGTCGTCGTCTACGTTTTCCTGCTTATACTGTTGCGCCTTACAGGAAAGCGTCAAGTCGGGCAATTAGCACCCTTTGATCTGGTACTGCTGCTCGTTTTGAGTAATGCCGTCCAAAACGCCATGAATGGTGGCGACAACAGCATCACAGGCGGCCTAATCCTTGCCACTACGCTGGTCGGCTTGAACTGGGTTGTCGGTTGGTTGACATATCGCAGCAAATGGCTGGAAGCACTCATTGAGGGTAGGCCTGTTATCCTTATTCACGACGGCAAAATATATCCGAGGGCATTAAAAAGCGTCCAGATGACAATGCACGAACTGAAGGCATCACTTCGGGCCGCAGGGTGTGCAGGGGAAGAGGAAGTGCGGTTTGCTGTTTTAGAGAACAACGGCCATGTCACGGTCATTCCTATGGAGAAAAAGAGCGATGCCCAACCGTAATTGGACTTTCCTCCGCAGCCACGATATTTCCGACCACCATATCTTTCGTTTGCGCCACGATCTGTACCGATTTGAGCCAAGCGGCCAGGAACGGGATTTCATCGTCATCGACACCGTTTCCTGGGTGAACGTGGTTCCTGTCACGGCGGAGGGCAACGTCGTGCTGATCCGCCAGTTTCGGCATGGCATCCAAGATGTGACGATGGAAATTCCTGGTGGGATGATCGACGAGGGCGAAACGCCTGAAGCAGCCGCCGCGCGGGAACTTCGGGAAGAAACGGGCTATGTGGCTGAGAAAATCCGATTCCTGGCACGGGTACTGCCCAATCCTGCCGTCCAGAACAACTACTTGTATCTTTTTGCCGCCGAAGGTTGCCAAAACACGGGCAAAACGGAACTTGACGCCTTCGAGTGCATCGACGTGCTGGAACGCCCGCAGGAAGACATCCCCGAATTGATCCGTAACGGGACGATCTCTCACAGTATGGTGATTACGGCGTTCGCGTTCATGGGGCTGGTGCGGCCTGTCATGGAGCTGTAGCAGAGCACCTTGCATGTCGTCTATCAGCCTGCCGAAAAGCTGCTGAAAACAGCCTTCCAGCGGATAGCTGGTCCAATGACACGTTCAGCCCATTTATTGGTTGGTGCGATTACGGCACTGAGAGCGTGATTATCGGTAGATCTGCCGCCGAACCTGCTGCACGAACTTATCAAACGTGGCGATGTCGTTCCCGGCACTGCCGATGTCTAAATAGCCTTGCGCGATTTCAGGAGGTTGTGTAAAACAAGGACTTACAAACA
>JBAWVO010000189.1:0-12594 GCA_037147235.1 Planctomycetota bacterium
ACCGGCGGTAACTTCGTTCAATCCAAAAGGACAAACCCAAGCACGGGCAGTATATCAGGCGGTTTCAGCCGGCCCCAGCGACAACAGTTCGTGGTATGAAACCTCCGTAGCCCCTACCAAGGCTGGCGATCAGGTTGTTGCGGTGACGCTGATTACCACCGACATTGGCGAAAGAAAGCAGGCCGAAAAGGCGTTGCAGGAAATCCATGATGGACTGGAACAGCGGGTCAAGGAGCATACTGCGAAACTGGCGAAGGCAAACGGGGAGTTGCTGCGGAGCTACAACACGCTTCGGATGATCCATGAGAGCATGATCGAAGGGCTTCTCATTGCGGATATTAAAACGAAACGCATTGTACGAGTGAACCCTTCGCTGTGCCGTATGCTTGGGTATTCGGAGGAGGAACTGGTGGCGTTGTCGATCGAGGATATCCACCCACAAGAGGAGGTGCCCAATGATTTGCGGAGATTTCAGGCAGTCGCAGAAGGGCAAGTTTCGATCAATGAGAATCGCCCGGTTCTCAGGAAGGATGGCAGCGTCTTCTTTGCCGACATCACGGGGCATCGGGTCTCCTATAACGAGCGGCCTTGTTTGCTTGCCCTTTTTCGGGATATCACCGAACGAAAGCAAGCCGAAGAGACATTGCGACAAAACCACGATGAACTTCAGGCCATCTACGACGGGATGACTGACGGGCTTTTGATTGTCGATACCAAGACAAAGCAGTTTGTCCGAGTGAACCCTGCCATTTGCCAGATGCTAGGGTATTCGGAAGAAGAGTTGCTCTCCAAATCGGTGACGGATCTTCACACCGCCAAGGACTTGCCTGCCATTATAGAGACTTTCCAGGCACAGGCGGATGGTCGCCTTCGTGTCGGTACGGATATGCCATTTGTGCGAAAGGATGGTAGTAAACTCTTTGTTGACATTACCACCAACAGGTTCTGCTATCGGGATCGCTTCTACCTGCTCGGCATCATTCGTGACACTACCGAACGAAAGCAAGCCGAGGAGACATTGAGGCGGCAGCACGAACTGGAGGTCTCCGAGGCGGTTGCCCGGGAAAGGGCGATAGAACTAGCCGAGGCGGATCGCCGCAAGGACGAATTTTTGGCGATGCTCGCCCATGAACTCCGAAACCCGCTGGCAACACTTCGCAATGGAATTGACGTTCTGCAAATCGTGCCGCCGAACGGTGTACAGGCCAAGCAGATACTCGTCATGATGGAGGAACAGTCCCATAACCTCGTTCGTCTGGTTGACGATCTGCTGGACGTGTCTCGGTATACCCGCGGCAAGCTGGGATTGAGGCGAGAACGGGTAGCGTTGTCGAAGATCATCAACACCGCCATCCAGACCGCCAAGCCGCTTGTTCATGCACAGAACCATGAACTTGCGGTGATGCAGGCACGAGAGGGCTTGCAGATCCACGGCGACATGACCCGCCTGACGCAAGTCGTCTTCAATCTGCTAAACAACGCAGCAAAATACACGCATCCGGGGGGGAAGATTCTGCTTACCACGGAAATCCTTGGGGACGAAGTTGCGATCCGAGTCAAGGATAATGGCAGCGGGATTGCCCCGGAAATGCTGCCCCGCATTTTTGAGATGTTCGTTCAAGCCGACAATTCTTTGGGCCGCACGCATGGCGGGTTGGGAATCGGCCTGACCCTGGTAAAAAGCCTTGTGGAAATGCACGGTGGCAGTGTCGAAGCAGCAAGCGACGGGTTGGGAAAAGGGAGCGAATTCACCGTTTGCCTTCCGATTCTGCAGGCAGACGACGTCGTTTGTGAGGAAACAGCCGATTTACCCAAGGCGACAAGATCGTTCCCATGCCATAAAATTCTGGTGGTTGATGATCTGCAGCCTGCCGTATTCCTAGTTGCCACACTACTACGCAATTTTGGACAGCAGGTTCGTACCGCGGAGAACGGAGTAGAAGCCCTGGAGATGATTGAACAGGAGAAACCCGATTTGATCTTGTCGGACATTTCCATGCCCGAAATGACCGGCTACGAACTCGCCCAGGAGGTTCGACGGCGACCCGAGTGGAACGACATTTACCTAGTCGCCCTAACCGGCTATGGTCAAGAGAGCGACAAAAAGCTGGCAACGGACGCAGGCTTCAACAGCCACATGGTCAAGCCCGTTAGTAAAGCAGACCTCGAACGCCTGTTGGTGTCGCTGGTATACCTGAGGTAGTCAAGGGAAACGTGGGGATCTTGTCGGCCCCCCGCGTTTGCGGTCAATTTACCAAGAGTTGAACGCGAACCGCCCCCATTGGCAACCAGTGTGCAACCACGGTCAGCAGCTTCTGCCGGTCGATGGGTTTGGTGCTGTAGTCGTCGCAGCCGGCATCGAGGCACTTCTGGCGGTCCTCGGCCAGGGCGTGGGCGGTCAGGGCGACAATCGGAGCGGTGTAGCCCGCGCTCCGCAGGCGGCGAGTGGCCTCGTAGCCGTCCAGGATGGGCATCTGCATGTCCATCAGGATTACGTCGAACGGCGTGCCCCGGGCGCGTGCGGCGGTGGCTTCCTCATAGGCAACCTGCCCATTATCGGCCAGCGTCACCTCGGCCCCGGCCTTCTTCAGGATGAAGGCGGTTATCCGTTGGATGTCCGGGCTGTCTTCGGCCAGAAGGATACGGCCGTGTAGTTCAATTTTTTCGGGGGTTGCCGCAGCCGCTATCGGCGGACGATCGAGTTGGTTCCCTTGGACATTCTGGATCATGCGAATCCCGTCCAGCGGCCCTGGGTCGATGGTCACGCTGAAGGTACTTCCCTTGCCGGGAGTGGAATGGACTTCAATATGGCCGCCCAGAGCATCCGTCAGTCGCTTACTGATGCAAAGCCCCAATCCTGCGCCGCCAAACTTCCGCGTGGACGAGTTGTCCGACTGGCTGAAGGCTTGGAAGAGCCTTTCGATTTGCTCTTCATTCATGCCAATGCCCGTGTCGGTCACGTCGAAGCGAAGAACAGCTTGGGGTGCAGGCGTCTCGCCTGCCCATGCAGCCGAGACGGCCGCACTACAAGATATCAGCCGAACCGCGATGCGGACCCCGCCTTTCTCCGTGAACTTGATCGCGTTGCCCACCAGGTTGACGAACACTTGGCGAAGTCGCAACGGGTCGGTGAGTATGGTCTCGGGCAGAGGGCCAGCCAGGTCGGTCTGAATGGTTAGGTGTTTGGCGACCGCGGGGACTCGCATCAACGAGGCGACGTCGGCCAACAATTCGCCGGGCGAACAGCGGATCGGCTCGATCTGTATCTGCCCGGATTCCACCTTCGACAGATCGAGGATGTCGTTAATTAGTCCCAGGAGGTGTTTGCCGTTGCGTTGGACGGCATCAAATGCTTTGCGCCGCTGCTCGGGTGCTTTCTCAAGTCCTTCCTCGCTAAGCAGCACTTCCGCATAGCCCAAGATCGCGGCGATGGGCGTGCGGATTTCGTGGCTCATGTTGGCCAGGAACTCGCTTTTGGCCAGAGTTGCCGCCTCCGCGAGGTGGTTTGACTTTTCAAGGGCCTGGTTGATCTTCTTCAGTTCCTCGTGTCGGTCACTGAGGACAGTGATCATGTTGTTGAACGTCTCGCCCAAATCGTTGACCGGGTTGCTTCGGGCACGTTGATAGACTTCGCAGAGGCTGCAGTTGCCAAGTTTTTGTGCAAAACTTCCCTGGACTTTGCCGCCGCAAAGGGTACCAGCAACCTCCCAACAGCGCAGGTTCACAGAGTCCCGATAAGATCGGCAGGCGGTATTGTCGCACTTCTTCGCTTCCCAGCAGGGCGTCAGGCTCGAGTTATCAAACCTGGTGGTGAAGTCGTTTTTCAGGATCACATCAGCCATGAGGCTTTTCACATGGACCGCAGCCGACTCCATTTGCTGACTGAATTGCCGCGACTTCTCTTCAGCGCACTTGCGCTCGTTGATGTCGCTGATCACGACCCTATACACAAACGCGCCGTCAGCATCCTGCGCGGCAGTTGCCGCAAGATCCACCCAGAATGGGGGGGGGGGCTGTGCCCGTTCGCACCATCCGCAGTTCAAGCGTCTGCGGCTTCTCCGTTACAGAGAGCTGTCTGCGGTACTGAAAGTAGATATCCTGGTCTTCTTCGTGGACAAAGTGAGCCAACGGCTGCTTAACCAAATTGTTGCTTGTCTCGCCCAGCAGGGTGGCGATGGTGAGATTGGCCTCCAGGATCAGTCCTTGCTCGCTGAGGGTGCAATAGCCCACCGGGGCCTGGTTGTAGAGGTCAATATAGCGTGTACTCGTGGCATTTAGCGCAACCTGCGTCTGGCACAGGATCTCGTTTTGCATCTCCAACTCAATCTGATGCACCTCCAGCTCGTGAAACGTCCGTTGCACTTCTTCGGGCGAGTGGGCCGCGAGGTTTTCCGGCAACTGGGCCGCCTTTTCCCCGACAATCTCCTCGGCCTGCCTGCGCAAATCGGTTACCTGATCAGAACGCAGTTTTGTTTGTGTCATGACGCCGCCTCGTGTCGTGGATGTTGTAGGACGGACTTGGAAGTCCATCCTACGGTCGTTGTCCAGAATCCAACTTACCCACAACACTAGCTTATGTATTATGCCACCCCCAAGTTTTTAGATTATAATTCGCATGTCTCCAGGTTGCGTGGCCTTACAATCGCTAAACTTGTCTGCTGCTTCTATCGGTTCATGCAACAGGAGGGTCACAGCCTCCGGCCAACTGGCATCGGTGCGAATCACGAGCCGCCTCCCCGCCAACCCCACCCCACCAATGGACAAAGAAATATTCCTGTTTTCGCGTCCGGATCGCTCGACGGACACCAAACCCAACGGGTGTGTATTAAGCGGCTATGTAAAGCCACAATTCCCACGCCTTGGTATCTGCACGCGACTCAATAAGGTGAGGGATGTATCTTTCGCCGAAACCATTGGCGGGCGTCTCGGCGTGTAGAAGGATGAGATTGCGGGGAGTGGGAGTGTTGCTTGGGAAAACCTGGTGCTGATGGCACCGGCGATCCGGTTCGACACGCTCATCTGTGCAATAAGGAAGTGAGCGGTCAGGCCGAGTTAGCCCGACTTGGCTGGTCATGCGGGCACGGATGACGCAGATCATGAGCCTCTTGAACCTCGCCCCGGCATTCAGGCGGAGATTCTGGATCTACCGGCCATTAAAAGCGGTCGGGCTATTATCACCGAGCGGACCTTGCGGCCGGTCGTGGCCGAGTTGGATTGGGGAACGCAACGGGTAAAGTGGGGGAGGTTGCATCCAAAAATGGGGGTTCGGTTCTGACGGGGTTCGATGATTTAATCCGATGTGACCGACACGAGCGAGCCGGACTGCCGGTGGTCCGAAAATGGTCGATTATTAGGATTCTCACAAACTCAAACGCTCTAACGATTTGATGAGACCTTGTCGAGCTAGGCCGCTGCCACCAGCGTTAGGTGAGATGCCAGAACCAAACTTGATCCGCTCTTCCAAAGAGGTTTCCACCGGTGGTTTCGTTGCCGCCGGCGTGCGGGTGAATGATCTGATTGTAATACTGCTGGCCGTTGAACAGATAACAGATCAACATGGTCTCCCACCTGCACAGTGGACCCTTCCCGGGTGAAGCAGTTGTTGAAATAGACGATCCCGGTCCGCCCGCGAATCTGAGTGAAGGCATGCGCACACCCGGCACCAGCGGACTGCGGCCGGATGATGACCGGCTGGCCCAGGGCGCGCTTTAAGTATTCGGCCAGTTCAAGAGCAGCGAGCACATGAGACATGCCATTGGTTGCGCAGGCACCAGTTCCGCTATGGACCCGGGTTCGCGGCGTGAAGCCCTCAAGACCAAAGCCCGAGCGGCCGAGCGCGATACTCATGCGCACGGCGCACTGGTTGGTGGCACCGCGACGGCAGGGCATCGAATTGGTGCGATAATCATCGTAAGCTCGCTGGAGAAACGCATACTGCGGGCGGACAACGCATTGGAGAATGAATGGTTCGTACATAGCCGGAGAAGTTGACATGAATTTGATCGAACGCTACCCCCCTGATATTATCACGGACGCCAGTCGGTGTATAGCCAGCTTGAATTCATTCCCCACCTCGCACCTTCTTCTCACACCTTCTCCCCACCCGCTCAACCTCGATCCCGGCCGCCGCGAGGAATTCCCGAAGTGGTACTTCGCCGCATAAAGCAGCGGTTTGGCAGCTACACCGCATTGTATACTGTCCGAGGTTGAGATTGTCCCAATCCATACCAGCCCGAAGCGCAAGCGAGGCAACGACTTAGCAACCTCGCTCGCGCTTCGGGCTAGTTTCAGTCTCAACCGCGAGCAGTATAATTGAGAACCTCGGTGCTGAATCCTTGGCCATGTGCCATGCAATCTCGCATGTAAGCCACGGTCTGAGCATACGCCTGCGGGCCTTGCAGAACCTGACATGGTTTCCGGCCTTCCACTTCCGCCAGCATGTAGCTGCCGAAGCCTACGGCGAAACACTGCAAGTCAGCTACTCTTACCTGCTCAGGCCCCAGAATAAGTAGAGGGATGTCCTTCCGCAAAGCCATCGACGGGGATCTCGTTGTGAAGGGCGAGTCGCAGAAACGAGAACAGGCCACCGTAATTGGTGGCCCGCTTTGATTAGGACGGTGTGGTGGGGGGCTTAGGTCAAAACAGAAAGAATCAAATTTTGGTGGACCGTGACAACGTCCCCTCATTGCAGATTAACGGGCGACCGTCAAGAATGTCTCGGGCGGGAGTTCTAGGAATGTGGCTGGCTCGCTATCCGTCCCGTGGATGATGTCTTGCCCCCCGGCGTCTCGGGTGAGGTATTGCGCAGTACGCGGATAGGTTCGATCGCCGGTTTGCGTGTAGGTATTGGTCGCCACGAAGGCGGTGTAACCCGCCACCTCGATGCGATTGCCCCATGCGGCACGGATAGCGTTGAGGAAGGACAGGTTGCGCCCAAGGACACACACGAGAAACGTGAAACGACGCACATTGAAAGCCACCAATGCAGCGCCGATGCTGCGGAAAGCCGTGTTGATTGCCTGGTCGGCCTCGCTTAGCGTGACGAGCCCGGTGGGGCCGCGGGGGTCGCCATAGTGCCCGGAGGCATCCGCGCGAAGAATATTCTGTGTCACCGTGAAGTCGTGGCTAGGCCCCAACTGTGCGTTTGCTCCCACCGACGCCGCATTGCCATGACCAATGGAATAGATGACCTCACCGCCCGCACCCGCGTACATTGCAGCCCGAGTCACACCAGCAACAATACCAGCGCGATTGGCCGCGTGAACGATCTCAAGCCTC
Organism: Planctomycetota bacterium; assembly: GCA_037147235.1. Taxonomy (GTDB): domain Bacteria; phylum Planctomycetota; class Planctomycetia; order Pirellulales; family Thermoguttaceae; genus JANXQG01. Next base: position 7,279 of record JBAWVO010000189.1, read on the forward strand.
CTCGTCTCGGTGACAACCGGCATTCCCGGGCCACGCGACCAGCTAGGACGCCGACAAAACTGTTCTGCCCAGCGGTTCGCTTCTGCACCCGTAGTAACAATGGTCCTGCTCATACGACGACTTTCTGTTTCACGAGTAGCACATCTACCAGATGGATGTACCGATGGGAATTACAGACAATTATAAGGACTTTTTTCCTACGCAACGCCATTGATCCTATCGCAGACACCGATCGCTTTCAAGGACCAGCGAAAAATTCACCCAACGCATTAACTCTCAATTTATGGCTATTCGATGAAGATGTCTTCGGACATGGATTCCCTGCGGCTTTGTCTTGTCGTCCGGTGACGTCTCGATTGGTATCTTCACCTTGTCAGGTTAAATCTCAAGTATGACAACCTCAGTCGTGCCGTTGATCCGTAATCGCTCACCTGCCCCCGACGATGGACTATGCATGTTGGCCCACAAAATCCCCCAGCGACTCCCCAGGCCTCACGCGGTGAACAAAGCGACAAGCCACTCGCCAGAGACCGTCCACGGCGCGTTGACAGGATACGACGTGGGCAAAGATTGTCGGGCCTTGCTGAGCAGAGAAATCGACCAGGAGATCGCTGGATTCCGGTCGAGAGTTACTCAGAAACGCAAGCCCGTTCGTCGATACATCGAGGCATGTGACGTCGTGAAACTTGGCGACATTCTCCGATAGAAACGCAACTCGCCGAACCGTCTGAAACGCACAACGCTCCGCCTGGCGTCGGTCGGCGGAAGGGCGAGAAGAAGGAACGTCGAGGGAGTCTGTCTTTTTATTGTGACTGAGGGGTACAACACGTCGGCCATTGTGATAGTAGGCGCAATTCCGACCGTGCTGCTTCGCCCCGTAAAGGGCGAGATCAGCGCGACCTACGAGTGACTCCACCGATTCGGCATCCTTCCAGGCTGCCGCGCCGAAACTGATCGTGACAACCTGCTTCGAGCCAAGGCTTGCACTCCCCGCGGCACGGACGTCGGCGAGAAGATTCTGCGAGAAAAGTGCGAGTTCGTCTTGCGTGCGGCATCGCAGAAATCCGGCAAACTCTTCGCCGCCGAAACGGGCCACGCTCCCACCGGCAGCAATAAGCGATCGCTGCAAGGAGTTGGCCACGGCTTTCAGCACGTGATCGCCGGCAGGGTGCCCCAGCGTGTCGTTGACCCGCTTGAAATGGTCGAGATCCATCATGAGAAAGTAGAGGCAGCCCTCGTCACCGCGAGACGATCCGTGAAGCGCTGCTTGGAGCGAGTCCTGCAGCCCACGCCGATTAGGCAGGCCGGTCAAGAGATCGGTACATGCTTCGCGCCGTGCCCTGTCGATGTCCGCCTGCTGTTTCCGGATCACCGCCTCGGCGGACAAGAGTCGTTCCTGGAGTTCGATGTTGGCCTTGAGAACTCCGCCCAGGCGAGCATCGAGAACATTGATTAACTCGGGGGTTACATCGCCTAGCGACTGGGAGAGAAGCGAAGAGCGGGACTCAATTAGTTGACCGAGAGACAAAACCGCGTGGGACGCAGTTTCAGACGCGGCGACGAGCTTTGTTGAGTAACCGGCAACCTGTTTTTCATGATCGCAATGCACCACACCGATTGGCCGGTTGCGTGCCACGTCCAGATACCATAGAATACCGGTTGCCAAGATACACGTTGCGCCAACTAGTAGGATAATGTTGATCATCTTCAGTTTCTCCTATCCGAGTTGCCAAGCTAGCGGAAATCCGATTAGCGGGCCGAAATCGCGACTTTCGAGAAAATGCTGCTAACCTTGGTGCCAATAGTCGTAACGGCAGTCAAGCAGACGATGACGATGAGTGACAACATCACGGCGTATTCGACGGCCGTTGGCCCATCTTCGCATGTCAGGAAATTATAAAGCTTCTTTCGTAATGATTCCATGACCATCACCTTTCTTGTCCAAGATCGTGGGGTTGCGATGGCCCGCACCATGAAGAGTTCGTCGTGAAACGTGCGAGCCAGCCGTATGAAAAGTCTTCTCTACCGTTAAGTATTACCGCGCTTTCCACCTGCGGTTGCCATGCGCGAAATAACCTTGCCGTGGCAGGACTTTGCCTAGTCGCAGCCCGGACTAATTCCTAGGGGCGGCCCGGAAAGGGCCCCCTTTTTTGAGAGAGGGGCAGGATGTGAGGGATTTTCAGGGTGGGACGAGCGCAACGAGCCCCATACGAACCATTCCCACCCTATACCATTACAATGTGCCCGGTGCCTCGAAGCCTACTATGGGAACTCGTGCCCATTCATTCCCTACGCCAACGGCGTTATGTCCCCTAGCCCAGGGTTGCCGCGCAGCGGCTACCCTGGGTATATGAGAAAACGAGGCCTTACCCCGAAGGGGTTGCGTCCCCATCTGGACGGCACGAATGATTGGATCGCGGAAAAATGGCCGACACCAGGAATGGGACACAACGCCGTTGGCGTAGAAGGTTTCGTGGATATCGTTTCCCAGGGTAGCCGCTACGCGGCAACCCTGGGCTAGGGGACAGAATCCCGTTGGGATACCGGGATCTCTGCTCTAGGGGACAAAATCCCTTTGGGATTCCGAGATCCCGTCCCAGGTTCGGCGCGGGTCTCCTGACCCCGCCGAAATGTCCGACCGAAGGTCTCCCGGTAAATTGGAGACCTTCGGTCGGCGGCGTGGCTCGGTCGGAGACCGGCCACAACAAGGTTTTTCGACTAAATCGACAGACCGCAAGCCGGATGGGGTCCAAAAGATGTGTGTGACAACGAGGGCGCAGCCCTGGATTAAACTCGCCAACAAATTTCTCGGCCGGAGCGCAGGATTGACGCGTGAGCTATACTCAAGGTGAGGTAAAATTTGGCACAATAAGGCACGGACCGATCCATTTAGGCATGAATCCAGGCATGAAGTCAGGAAATGTAGACAACCACCGGACAGGAGATAGGAGATTGGCGACCACCTCTTCCGGGACCAACAAGAGAGCAACGCGATTGGGTGTTGGGGGGGCAGTTGCCCTCCTGCTGGCTGGTTTGATTATCACCGCACTGGCTGCTCGTTTCACGAAATCAGAGGTGGATGCGGTAGCAAAACGAGAGTTCGACTTCGTCTGCAACGAAATCCAAGCCAAAATTCAGGACCGCCTCAAGGCCCACGAACAGATCCTGCGCAGCGGGGCGGCGTTTTATGAGGCTTCGGAGAACGTCACCCGGGCGGAATGGCACTGCTTCACCGAACGTCAGAAGCTCGAGCAGCAACTTCCCGGTGTCCAGGGCATCGGCTTCGCCCTCCTGATCCCCAGCCAGCAGTTGGCGCGGCATGTCCAGGCGATCCGTGCCGAAGGCTTTCCGGAATACCATATCCAGCCGGAAGGCCAACGGGAGACGTACTCCTCGATTATTTACCTTGAACCTTTTGCAGACCGAAACCTTCGCGCCTTCGGCTACGATATGCTTACCGAACCCATCCGTCGCGAGGCGATGGAGCGGGCGCGGGATCAGGATGCCGCTGTCCTCTCGGGAAAGGTCGTCTTGGTGCAGGAGACCAACCAAGACGTCCAGGCCGGCACCTTAATGTATATGCCGGTGTACCGCGCGGGAATGCCCCACAAAACCATCATCCAGCGGCGAGCCGCCATCCTGGGCTGGGTCTATAGTCCTTATCGGATGAACGACCTCATGCAGGGCGTCCTGGGAGGATGGGATTCCAAGGACAACAATCGCTTCCATCTGGAAATCTTTGACGGTGAGCGGGTATCCCCCGAGACCCTGCTCTATGACAGTCTGTCCGCCGGAGGCAATGAACGAGTACACACATCCGCGTTGATGTTGAAGACTCCGATCGATTCGGCCGGCCGCCGCTGGACCCTATGCTTCCCCCAGAGCGGCAGCGTAGCAAACGCGGTGGATTACAGCAAGGTCTGGTTCGCATTACTGGGGGGGACAAGTATCAGCCTATTGCTGTTTGGCCTGAGTCTCTCTCGGTTGAACACAAAAATCAAAGCCTGGCAGATTGCCCGGAAGTTGACCGCGGAATACAAGCAGATCGAGGAAATGTTGCGACAAACCACGGACCGATTGTCGCTGGCCGCGCGCGCAGGCGGTGTGGGTATCTGGGACTACGACGTTGCCAGCAACCGGCTGATTTGGGATGACCAGATGTTTTGCCTCTATGGAATCACCCGGGAACAGTTCGGCGGCGCTTACGAGGCCTGGCAGGCGGGGGTCCACCCGGAAGACCGACAGCGCGGCGACGAAGAAATCCAATTTGCGTTGCGAGGCGAAAAGGATTTCAACACCGAATTCCGCGTTGCTTGGCCGGACGGAAGCATTCACTACATCCGTGCCCTTGCCGTCGTCCAGCGCAATGCCGCCGGCCAACCCTTGCACATGATCGGCACCAACTGGAGCATCACGCACCAGAAACAAATCGAGGGCGAGCTTCGTGAATCGCACAATTCGCTCGAAAAGCGAGTTCATGAGCGGACGACCGAATTATCCACCATCAACAAGGCTCTTTCCGCGGAAAATGACCTGCGACGTGAGGCGGAGGCATTGCTCGAGGAACACCAGCACAACCTTCGCCGACTGGCCTCTCAATTGACTCTCGCGGAGGAGGCCCAACGCCATGAACTTGCGGTACAGCTTCACGATACGATCGGCCAGGAACTGGCGATGGCGCGCCTGCGACTCGAGTACGCTCGGGGTACTCCGACGCACGAACGCGAGCGACACTTTGATGTGGCCGCCGAGTTGCTCGACGCCGCCATCGGACAGGTGCATACCTTGACGCACGGTCTTGGTGCCGGTGTACTCTATCAACTCGGCCTTCCTGCCGCGCTTCGATCCATCGGCAGCCAAGTCTCCACGCAACACGACCTGCAGTTCACGTTCCACCAAGTGGGCGATTACCGACGCTCCAGTCAGGAACTGGAAGTTCATGCCTTCCGAACGGTGCGGGAACTCGTCTATAATGTGGTCAAGCACGCCCACGCGTCTCAACTGGATATCCATCTCACCGCCGCTGCGGACACCCTCGTAATCCGTGTCGAGGATGACGGATGTGGATTCCTGTCCGAGGCGGGTTTGAAAAATAACAGCAACCGCGGCAGCGGATTCGGGCTATTTAGCATCCGTGAGCGGTTGGCCATTTTAGGAGGCCGGTTGGAGTTGCAGTCTTCCCCCGGCCAGGGTACCATCGCTTTAGTCACTATTCCCCTGCCGGACGGCCCACCCGCAGCAACAGAAAATGGACAAAACCTATGAGTGTGCCAAGATAAGCTGATGTAGATCAGTTGGACAATCCAACCTGGCTAA
>JBAWVO010000190.1:0-12515 GCA_037147235.1 Planctomycetota bacterium
ACCACAACATCTTGGGCAGGCGGGACGCCCGCACCACAATTATCCGCAAACCCGACGGAGAGCCGGAAAGTCAAAATCCAGCTCCGTCCCGTTCCTTCAGCCAGCGGGCGCGAACCAGATTTCCCGAATCGTTCCGCAAAAAAATATTGGACTCGTATTCGTCAATCGCCTTCTGCCGCTCTCCGCTGGCCTCCAAGGTGCGGGCAATACTGTAATGGGCCCCGGTGGCCCAAAAGCAGTCTCGCTCGCCGAATTGCAGCGTGCGAACACTGAAGTAGTCCCGTGCCGCAGTCAATTCCCCGAGGTCGTATTGGATCAGGCCGAGCCAATAACTGGCGGCGAGCTTGCCTTGGATAATTGCACCCACCAACTGTTGAGCCTGTCGAGCGGCCTCTTGCTTCAGATCTTCTTCCTCGGCAGGCGTCAAGTCGCCACCCTGGGACTTTCGCTGTATCAAAAGGGATTCATAAGCTACTTTGGCGAATTTTGACAAGTCCTCCGCAACCGCCTGATTCCGCGGCCGGGCCTTTTGATAGTAGGCAATGGCCTCCCGCTCACCGAAATACCGCCCCTTCAAATGCATGATGCGTCCCCGATAGAGCGGAGCACCAGGGCTGCTCATGAACGGCACGTAGGCCAGGAGTCGCTGGATGACGGCATCGGGCTCCAAGGCGAGACGGCGTTGAAGGGTCGTGTAGGGAAGATTCCAAAGCCGCACGTCGCTCACGCCCGCTGCCTTGAAACGAGCCGCCTGCTGCGACGGCTCGGCATTAAGAACCAATCTCTGCTCGCCCGTCAACCGCGACTCGACTCGCTTGGCCCGAGGTGAAAGATACAGTGGTGATGCCTCGACCAGCACGACGGCCCGCTTCAAGTCGGCCTTCTTGGCCCAATACGGCGCATCGCTGCCGAGCGCAAGTCGATCGAGCAACTTGGGATTCGCTGCGACCTGGTCGAGCGTGGCCGGATGCACGTCCAATCGGCCTGACTTGTCCGCGGCAATGCCATGAGGCCCGGGAATCGGCAGGCCAAGCTTCGGATCGAACAGATAGAGATTCTTTTCCTTGTCGCCAATTAGGACGCCAACACACCACGGCTTCAGTGACTCCTCGCTCAACTTCTTCTCAGGCGTGGAACCTTCTCCAGGCAAGGCCAACAAGGCCGCGTCGATTCCACGCTGCCGCAGCAGCAGGATATATGTCCATGCCCGCTCCCAGGTCGTGCCATGCCCCAGGAACAAGGTTTCCCACGGCACTTGCGGGACGCGCTGAGGAGTGTCGTAATCGGCCTGAATATTGCGGACAGTCCAGTCAAACAGATTGCACGCCACGTGCAGTTCGTCGGCCGAGCTGCCGCCGGCCCATTTTGAACGCGATGCGTCGCGGAGCCAGACTGCTTCCATGAGCATGTAGCCGTCATATGCGGTGAATTGGACTTGTCCGAGATTTTCAACCATCGGCAGCTTGGCAAGATTGGCTGGCAAGGTTGCCAGCATGGGGTCGGGCTTCGACTCGGCAGGCTTCTCTTGGGTATCGACCCACTGATTCAAGCGGCTGACAACCTGACGGAGCATATCCGGTTCCGGCCAACTGGCAAGCAAAGCGTCGGACGGGAGCTTTTCCGGGGCGGTATGGGACCGTTGCAAGGCGGCCAAACGCTGCTGGGTCGACCGCAGCATTTCCTCGCAATCGTTGTCTTCCAGGTGATTGAGGTTCTCCAAAGAGAAACTGAATAGGTCGTCCGACCATTGGCTAGAGGCATCAGCCTTGCGGTTGGTGATCTTGGTTTGTGATCCGCCGACCGGCCCGCAGCCGCTTTGTGCTGCAAGGCATGCGATTAGGGCGAGCAGGAGAGCTTGTCGTTTCATGAAATTTCCTCCACGGCACGACGAAGTTGCAGCAAACGCCGCAAGATCGCCGCAAATTGGTCCAAGGGAATCATGTTCGGCCCGTCGCTGGGCGAATGATCGGGTTGGGGATGTGTTTCCAAAAAGAGGCCGTCGGCACCAATGGCAATCGCTGCGCGAGCTAGCGGTTCAACCATGGCGCGATTGCCGCCGGTCGATGCGCCCAGACCGCCCGGTTCCTGTACGCTATGAGTGGCGTCAAAGATCACGGGCACGCCTAGAGACTGCATTTGCGGAATACTGCGCATGTCGTTGACCAGCCTTCCATAGCCGAAGAAGCTGCCACGCTCGCCCAGGAGAATATTCTGGCAACCGGAAGCCTGAAGCTTGCCGACGGCATGTTTCATGTCCCATGGAGCAAGGAACTGGCCTTTCTTGACGTGTACCGGCCGACCCGTGCTGGCCGCCGCCACGAGCAGATCAGTTTGTCGGGCCAGAAAGGCCGGGATTTGCAGGAGATCGCAGACCTCGGCCGCAGGCCCCGCTTGTTCTGGAAGATGGATATCCGTGGTCACCGGCAGGCCGGTCGATTGCTTCACGCGGGCAAGTATGGCGAGACCTTTGCTCATACCCGGACCGCGATACGAGTCGACGCTCGTGCGGTTGGCCTTGTCAAACGATGCTTTGAAGATTAGCGGCAGAGAAAGCTCGTCGGAGATTTGTTTCAGGGATATGGCAATCGACAGCGTCAGTTCCTCGGTCTCGATGACGCAAGGGCCGGCAATCACCAGGAGCGATTGTCCCCGGCCGCAGTAGTAAGGTCCGATGGTGACAGGATTCAAGTCACTGCTTTCTCTTTAGGAATGACACCCCGTAGGATAGGTTTTCAACCTGTCACGACAGGGATTCAATTCTCGGTTCTCTCTTTGGGAACGATCAGTGTAAGCCGCTTCGGCAAAACTTCAATTTCGACGGGCAGGAAGCCGCCAGGGTCGCCATCCAACTGATAGGGTACTTTGGAGTCCGACGTGACGCGGAGCCGGCCTACCCGCCGCTGGGCAAAGTCGGCCAGCCACCGATGCGTGCCGGTCAGGACCGCCGCAGTGTAATATAGCCCATGCAACAGGCCGCCTTGGCGGAAGGTGCAAATGTCCAACCGCCCGTCCGATCCGTCGGCTTCCGGCGCAATCTGCAATCCGGCTCCATAGCACGGAAGGTTGAAGGCAAAAAGCCAACGCACCCCGTCGGAGATTGTTTCCGGTGCGGAACCAGATTTCTGATTGCCAAGTTTCTGATCTTCTGTGGGGACGGTCTCCTCGACACCGTCTTCGCTCCAGTATACCCGAAGTTCCGGATAGTCGTAGTGGCGGATCGACGCCATGATCGGGTTAAAATAGCTGGCACTGGTGACATGGCCCGTGCGATGCAGATGCAAACAATGGACCACGTCGGCATCAAAACCGCAACTGACCATGATGAGGAAGATGCGACGGTTGGCCCGGCCGGCGTCACATTGCACCACGGCCCCTTCGACCACGGTTTGGCAACACTCCTCCGGGGTGGGACCTAGCCCAAAGTGCCGAGCCAACAGATTTTCATTGCCGGCAGGAAAGACGGTTAACGGCAGCCCGGGTGTCGTGCGATTGACGAGTTCGGCCACCGTGCCATCCCCCCCCACGGCGATCAATGCTCGCAGGCGGCCCTCGGCTAAAAGCCGATTGGACTCGGCCGCCACCTCATCGAGATTGGAGAGGACTACGCCTTCGAGATCGTGTTGACGGAGAAGTTGCGCTAGGTGCGCAACGCGACTTTCAACAGACCCTGCCCCTGCCTTAGGGTTAACCGACACGATGACATGTCGGAGTTCTGGCGATAGAAACTCGACCGGCTTTTCCAAGGACTCTGCTCCTCCAAAAAAGTAGCACGTTAGTTAGTATACGGTATCCGTGCAGGACATTGCAGCGGTTCGATGCATAGGTGTAGTGAAATACTACAGCAGGGTAAAGTCGAGCAACGTAGAATGTGAGTATCGGTCGAAGTTCGACAAAGCACATTAACCTGTTGCTGTTAAAAGGTTTATGAATAAATAAGTACTTTTTCCAATAATTATTAACGGACTGGCACAGGGTGTGCTTCATACGACAGCGACGATCGAAACGGTCGTCGAAAATGAGACTGACCCATGGGGTCTCTGACGGATGTAAATTGGTCGGTTACCTTGCCCTTATCGACCAATTTGCCACTATGGAATGTGGCACGTCAGAGACCCCAGTTTTTTGCGATGGCTCCCTGGTTGCGACCGGTCTAGGGTGATATTAAGGGGCTTTCCAGCCCTAACTTCCAGATCCCCCGTCAGGCTGGAAAGCCTGACCCACGCCGAACCTGGGTCTGGAACGCAAAGAACACCACTTCAGGTGGGTTCATCGTAATCGCTTGCCCATTCCCCCCCCTACTGATCTCTCAGTCCGGTCGATATAACTTAGGCTGATGGGATATTCGGGACGATAGTATTTCGGTGGTTGACCCGATTGCGGAATGGAACGGAATGAATTCCGTTTTACGAAAGGCCGTCGTGAGGAAGCAGCGCATGCCAGATTTTCCGTTGCCACTTCCGCTGACGGCGTTTGAAGAATATATGCTTCGCGATGATCGGCCGAACTATCCGATGAGCATCGTCGCGCGTCTAAGGTTCACTGGGCAACTGGACCGTCGCGCGACTTCCGAAGCCCTGGAGATGGCTCTCGCGCGCCATCCCCTGTTGCGTGCCAAGATTCGGAGAACTCCGGAGGGACGTTTGGCATGGATTCCCGTGGAAGATTATCGCCCTCCAATCGAATGGATCGATGGCCCGGAGCATGATCGCTTCCCCTCGATGCGGCCAATCGATCTTTTTTCGGAACCCGGTTTGAGGGTCTGGGGCATCACCGATGCGCAGCATAGTTTGCTGTCACTCCAAGTCCATCATGCGGCCTGCGACGGAAAGGGTGTACTGCAAGTTACCGACGATTTCCTGCGAAGCTACGCCCGCATCTCAGCGGGCAAGCAGTCCCCAATTGAACTATCGCCCTGTAACCCGCAGACCTTGCAAGGGCGAGGAAGTTTTGGCCTGACCGTAGGAAAATATCTGCGAATGCTCCCCGCTCAACTTTCGGGTCTTTTGGGTGTGCAGATGTTTCTCATGCGACGGCCGGTCCCTTTATTGGAACCCATCACGGCGATCTCCAGCGAGTTGCCCGCAGGCTTTCCGGATGTTAAAGTAGGCAGTCTGGAATCCGACGAGGTGCGGAAATTGTCGGCGATCACCGCGGCACTCCAAGTGACGGTCAACGACTGGCTGATTCGCGACTTCTTTGTGGCGGTCGATGATTTCCGATCGCGGCACCAGGCCACTGCGGCCCACGAATGGATCCGATTTTCCATACCCATGAATCTCCGCCAAGGGTTCGATAACCACATGCCGGCTGCCAATGTGGTAAGCATGGTTTTTCTTGACCGAACTCCGAAACAGATTGCCAACTCTGTAGGCTTGCTGCGGAGTATCCACGCGCAGATGGACTTGATCCGCCGTCGCCAGTTGGGTCTAATTTTTGTATTGTCGCTTTCGTTACTGCGATTCCTACCGGGTGGACTGGCGAAACGGGTCAACAAGGGCCGCTGCGAAGCGACCTGCGTTTTGTCCAATTGGGGTAGGGTCATGGCCGATTCGCCTCTGCCGCGATGCAATGAAAAGATCGTAGCCGGTAACGTAATGCTCGAAAGCATGGATGTTTTTGCGCCGATTCGAGATGGCACGGCAGTCAGCGTTTCGATGGTGTTTTACGCAGGTAAACTCCAGGTTTGCATGCAGTACGACAGCCGCCACATCACGGAGGCTCAGGCTGACGACTTGATGGCAACCTATCTGCAAACGATTCGCGCGTCGCTCGACATGGCAAGTCGAGCAGTTCAGGGCAAGGCAGCCTGAGATTCCAAAAAGAAGTTCTACGTAGAACGGAATTCATTCCGTTTGCCTGAAAAAAATAAAGCAACGGAATGAATTCCGTTCTACGAAAAGGAAAGTTCAACCTTGGAAAACTTGGCTCAAACCCTGACGTGGATTATCACAGGCCTGATCCTGGGCCAAGCGGCCATGTTAATCGTTTATACCCGGTTCCTCCACCGGTTCCGCCGGCCGGCACTGATGAATAACGAATGTCCCCGGGCGGCCGTCATCCTTTGCGTGCGCGGACTCGACCCCTTCTTGCCGGCATGTCTGACCGGCTTGTTCCGACAAGATTACCCCGACTACGACGTGTGGATCGTGGTCGATAGCACCCGCGATGCGGCGTGGCCGGTGGTCAACAAGCTGGCTCAACAATCCGACAAGCACGATATCCACGTGCTGCCGCTGACCGAGCGGCTTGCCACTTGTACCCGCAAGCTCGCGAGCATTTTGCAAGCCATTTCGCATATCGATGACACGCACGAGATCGTTGCCTTGTTGGATTCCGACACGATTCCTCATGCTGCCTGGCTGCGTGAATTGGCCTCGCCACTCAAGGATCCGCAGGTGGGAGTCTCGTCGGGAAATCGCTGGTATATGCCGGCCGCACCGACGGCCGGCTCGCTGGTCCGCTACCTCTGGAATGTGGCTGCGGTGGTGCAGATGTATTGGTACGATATCGGTTGGGGCGGATCGCTGGCGATCAAAACCAAGTTCTTGCGGCAGTCCGATCTGCGGCAGCGTCTGGCCAATGGCTTCAGCGACGACACCACCATTTGCCGCTGCGCCCATGCTCATGGATACCGGATTGCCTTCTCGCCGCCGCTGGTAATGGTGAATCGGGAATCGTGTAGCTTGAAAGGCGTGTTTGGTTTCCTGGAGCGACAATTACTGGCCGTTCGATTGCACAATTCATGGTGGTGGGCCGTCGTTGGACATGGTGTGGCAACGACTACTATGCTCGGTCTTTCCTGCCTACTGGGCTTGATTGCCGTAGCGACGGACCATTGGAGTGCCGCCGCTTGGATCGGCACGGCACTGGCCACCTACTGGGCGTCGATGATTGTACTGATCATTCCCTTGGAGTGGTGTGCGCGGCGCATCGTCCGAGAGCGAGGTGAAGCGATTACGGGCTTCGGGGCCTGGGGCTGGCTCCGTATCGCAATGGCAGTGCCGCTGACCCAACTCGTGCATTTCGCTGCGCTGGTCGTTGCGATATTTGCCCGCACCCATCGGTGGCGCGGCGTACTCTACCAGTTTTGCGGCCCCACGCCGGTCCGCGTGATTGAAGACACCGAGGAAACGGCGTAAAGATCCCTAATTACAACCTTCACCAAATGGCGACTTCTGCCGTTGCAGCCGTGGCGGTAGCTTGCAGAACGGCCTCCAAACGGCGACGATCCATGCCATTGCCTTCGATCCGCACATGGCCCGCCTGCACCGCTTGCGAAACGCTTAGCTCGCCATGGACCAGGGAGCGAAACGTGGCCGAATTCACATGGAAAACGGCCGTACTCCGCGTACTCACGCCGTCGTCAATGGCCACGAGACGGCCGTCTCGCACAAAGAGTTCCCATTGCCCACCGCCCGGGCCGTCGACCTCGATACCCAGGTGAGCAATCTGTAGATCGCCCTCGCGGGTCTCGTCGTGACTGTGCGACAGCCGCCGCATGTGGCTGTGGACATCAAACTCCGGCTTGTGCTTCGTGCGACGCACACGGCCGAAATTCCCGTCGATGGCGAAGCGGGAAAGCCGCGACATCATCTCGCGGTCCAAGTTCGGACACGGCAGATGCGGCGCGGCACGTAGCGTATTGGTCACGTCGAACTGCGGGTCATCGCGCCAGTAAGCACCGTAGATGCCCAATTGGTCGCGGAAGGTCTTGGCAAACCACTCTCCGTCAAGGTTCCAACTCGAATCGGGATCCCCCAGCGGCGAGAGATCCTCGACAACCTTTTGCATCACGGAGGCCATATCCAGGATCAAGGGTGGTTGCGGCGAGGTGACGTGGTAGGTCGTGCCGTGGAACTCCGGCCGGCCATGGATGTGGCACATCACGGCCGAGACCCAATCGACGGGCACGAAATTTTTGCGGTCGTCACCTTTGATCCCGAGTGATTCCACGAGCAGATTGCCCGCCGTGGCACCGCGAGCAACTTTGCTGACCATCGTATGAGCAAGCTTCAGCGGAGCGTAAAATCCGTGATAGGTCGTGGTGTATCCGGTCTGCGAATCGCCAACGATGATTGAAGGACGGTAGATCGTGGGCGGATCGAGAAAATCGGCCGTGCGGACAAGCATCTCGGCTTGAAGCTTCGTTTTTTCGTAAACATTTCCGGCGGTCTGGCCAACTTCGACATCGCTTTCCAGGACGCGGCCTTCTCGTAAGCCGCAAACGTAGGCCGTCGATACGTGGTGGAACTGCCGGACGCCGGTGCGACGGCAGAGTTCCAGCATCCGCCGCGTGCCTTCGACATTGGAAAGGTATGGCTCGCCGTCAAGATCATCGCCACGGAAGACGAGGCTGGCGGCATTGTGGAAGACCGATGTGCAGTGCCGCCCGATCCAGTCGAGGGTGCGATTGTCCAAACCGAGGTCGATCTCACTGAGATCACCTTCCAGCACAACCGGCCGGGGAAGCGAGGTCTCCAGCGACAGTTCCCACTGCCGTAACAGGGTCTCGACTCGCTGGCGAGCCGATTCCGACTTGGAAGGTCGAACGAGTACCGCCATGCGACGCCCGGCCAGCAAACAATCGCGGAGCAGATAGGATCCCAAAAGCCCCGTTGCACCCGTAAGAAGGTGGTAACCTGTGGTATTTTTTCTTCCTGTGCCCACCAAGAGAGTCTCCCATTAAAACATGCCCGCCGAAACATGCCCGCCGTCGTTGACAGCATTGAAATATATTCTACCTGACATAGCGCGATTCCGCAACCACCCCCCCTCGGATTGAGGAAAAACCATTCTTTTTTTGTGGCTCTCCGCCGGGTTTGCGGATAATTGTGGTGCGGGCATCCCGCCTGCCCAAGATGTTGTGGTTGAACCAGGCAGGCGAGACGCCCGCACCACAAACTTGGCGGAGAGCCTTTTTTGCGCCCGAAGCCAACTGCAGGGTGCCCGGCAAGTCAGCACCAACTACAATCCACCATCTTGGGGGTTGCGACGGAAAATACGTCATAAACATTGGCTCTTCCGGTTTTAGGTGCAGAAGATAGGGTGGGGAGAGGGGAATGACTTTCAGGGGAGTATTGTACCAATTTGCTTGGCAGCACAACGCCGCATGTACTCAATACTTTCTCGGGCGAGTCGCTCGATGCCGGGCGTAGAATCAAAAACCTCGACCGACACCCAGCCGCGATAGTCCACATCGCACAGCGCCTGAAAGATCGGCACAAAGTCGAGCGCGCCAAAGCCTGGCCCTTGACGGTTCGGGTCGTTCGCGTGGAAGTGAACCATCACGTCGTGGTGACGCACGATCAACGCCGGTATTGATTCCTGCTCGGTAGCCGTCGCCTTGCAGTCAAGATGTAACCGCACCGCCGGTGAGCCAATCCGGCCGATCAGTTCGACCACTTGCTGGGCTGTCGTGAGGAAGTCGGTCTCGACAGGCGATAAAGGCTCGATTACCAATTGAACGCCTGTCTGCTCCAGAACCAGTACGGTCCGCGAAAGCACTTCGACGGCGAAGTCGGCGGCCTGTTGCTGGGTGACGTCTGGCGGGAGGCTGCGTTGTTGCGGCGAGCCTAAGACCATGATGAGGCCGCCCAGGTCGGCACAGAGCCGCGTGAGATGGGCAAAGTATTCTGCCGTTGTGCGACGAACCGACGGAACGGGACTCGTCAAATGAAACCCTTCGGTCTTGGCTAGGAGCCAGTGCAATCCGATGATTTCAAGCCCGGCTGCCGCAGCCTGCCGGCGTACTTCGTTCCGCGAGGCCGACGAGATGTTCCGCACATCGGAGGCCAGGGTGAACGGTGCGATTTCGATGCCCGTATACCCGCACGCGGCAGCAAACGCGAATGCCTTGTCGAATGGCCAGTCAAGAAACGTCTCGTTGCAGATTCCAAATCTCATGCGATTCTCTGGATTTTAATGGTGGAGCATTATCTGCCAGTTGACCACCAGCACGACTAGCACCGTCAGCACGCCCACAATCCAGGTCGGCAACTTCTTTGCGATGCCCTTGAACAACTTTTGGCAGTGCGGGCAGAAGTTGGTGCCAGTCTCACTTCTATCCTGTACAACCAGCAGGGAACAATGCGGACAAAAGAAACGAATGACACACCTTCTTGCCCGATTGGCTTGAGGAGAGACAAAATATGAGAATCCAAAGTAACTATAGCATATTGGGAGCGGCCATGTGGGTATTCCGTCAATCCCGGCACGGTCATTCGGCATTTTCCTCCCTTACCGATCCCCAATTGTAAAGTATCCTTGAGATATGCTTCAGACTGAACTTGATATCGTCCAAGGTAGCGTATAAATCCCAGCCGTGAAAGTCCTCAAGCTGGATAAACAGTCGCACCTTTCCCTCGGCGGTCGAAATAGTTTCCATCTGCGGGACAAACTGCTTGCAGTCCTCATCGTGCAGTTTGCCGCAGAACTTAAAGCCGACCACCTTCGGAGAACCTGTCTCGATTGTTGCGATCCTGATTCTTGCCTCCTAACGCAATCAAAGCCCCATACATTGTGGGTTTAGCCGTCGATGATCTTGGTGCGGCCGATCTGATACTGTGTGCTAACTGGCCAGAGCATAGGCCAAGATTCCACCAGCCACGGCAGAACAGAGATGCCCCTCCCAGGAAATTTGCGACTTAAACCGAGGCAGGACACCGGAAATAAGAGTTCCGCCGTAGATGAATCCTACAAAGACAGCGACCGCCAATGCGACGAGACGTCCTTCCAGAAAGCCGGAAACGATCAAGAAGGCAATCAACGCGAAGATCAGGCCACTAGCCCCTATGTGGACTCTGGACCGTCCAAAAAGCCACAGCAGAAGACCGCCCAGCAGAACCAGTTCGACAATGACCCGCCACGGTTGGGCCGTTGAGCCAGCCAAAAGGGCCAAGAGGATGAACAGCGAAAACGTGTTGCCCAGGATATGCTGCAGATCCTTATGCAAAAATGGCATGGCCGGAATTCCTGCCAATCCCCACAGCGTTCGAGGAACCACGCCGTAACCGTTCAATCTTGGAATGAACCGGCTAACGACGAACACCCCCCAGATAACGCCAATGAAGGCAACGATGTCACCTAGCTCTTCTCGGATCGTGAGTGATGCGATTAGCACGTTCGATTCCCACGGGCGTTCATGGTTCACGTAGAGTATAGCAAGGATTCTTCTGGCACGACAGCGGCCCAAAGCGAAGCGGCCCAAAGCGAAGGGCCAGATGATCGGTGTCGTCGCGGATCGTCAAAGAGCCTGCCAAGAAACATCGCGAACACGCAACCGGCGGATGTTTGCGGCATCGTCGGTCACGTGCTCGTCTGATGGCCACGGGCAGCAAAGGGGGAGGCGTTTTAGTGTATTCGCTGTATCCTCAAGTGCTTTCCGTCCGACCTGTCGCCAACTACTTGGTCGCGGTCTTGGTATCTTTTTTCAACTCGGGCTTCTTTGGCACGTCAGCCTTCTTCGCCACGGCCCGCTGGTCGGCTATTTTGGCTCTCTGGCGAGCGGCGGTCAGGCGCTGCCGCACGACCTTCACCTTGGCTTGGGCCAAAGCCAGTTCAGCCTTGATTTTAGCGACTTGCTGCTTGGCTTGGGCAGCGGCCTGCTCAGCCGTAACCGGCTTGGCTGCCACGGGAGCTTTGACAGTGGGCTTGGCGGCCATTGTAGCCTTGACGGTGGTTTTAGCAGCCACCTTGGCTTTGACGGCGGGCTTAGTAACCTTGACCGCCTTCGCATCGGCAATCTTCTTCGCTTCAGCAGCCATTCTAATAAACTCCTGACTCCCGGTAAAGTTCCGGTATTTCTTTGGAGCGGTTTCATTTTAGGTGCTGCCTAAGCCAGAAGTAGACCCACGACCAAACATCAGGATCCCCTTGCCGCTACTTGCATTTGCATCCGGCCCGAAGGATAATCTCAGCATTCGTATACCGTCCAGTTGGCACTTACAGGAGATTCTGAAGATGAAAGCCCTTGCGTATTCACTGACCACCGCCTTGATCGTAGCGTTTGCTGGTATTTCCGCCCAGGCGGAAGAAAAGAAGCTGGCCCACGACGTGTATTTCTCACTCAAGGACAATTCACCCCAGGCCAAGGAAAAGCTGATCGTCGCCTGCAAGAAGTACCTCACGGATCACCCCGGCACCCTCTGGTTCGCAGTGGGGCCGCTGGCCGATGAAATGAAGCGGGACGTGAATGACCGAGACTTCGACGTAGCCTTGCATCTTGTTTTCAAGAGCAAAGCGGATCACGACCAGTATTCAAAGGCCGAGCGTCACATGAAGTTCATTGAGGAAAACAAGGAAAACTGGAAGAAGGTCCGGGTGTTCGACTCGTACTTGGAGCCGTGAAACGAGGTCTGCGATGCCACGCGTACACCCCTGGTGGGGTGGCTATTTCATCGACAATCCGATTCGCCGTCTCTTTCACAACTCGGTGAAGATCGTCGGTTCCTGCGTCAAGCCTGGGACGACTGTCATGGATGTGGGTTGTGGGATGGGCTTCTGCTCGATTGCGATGG